>NZ_JAGSYD010000003.1:326305-652610 GCF_025685575.1 Granulicella cerasi | reverse complement strand
TCAAGCTTCAGCCAACGCAGGCTCATGTGCACCTCCTGCGTCAAGTACTCCGGACGGCCCACAGGAAGCCACTGCATCGGACCGGTGCGCACAAGGCCGCCTTTGGTGGCGATGACGACACCCGGCTTGTATGGCGAAAGCGCTTCACCGATCAGCGGCTCGCTCACCGTCGGGCCGTAGGAATCGGCTGTGTCGATGAAGTTCACGCCCAGTTCAACGGCGCGCTGCAGAACTTTCTTCGCGCCTTCAGGATCCTTCGGCGGTCCCCACACGCCTTCGCCGGTAATGCGCATTGCGCCGTAGCCAAGGCGATTGATCTCAAGATCTCCGCCAAGCAAAAAGGTCGATTGTGCCATCGTTGATGCTCCTTGCCCGGTTAGATGAGCGTCGAAACGAGACGGTTCACGAAATGCTTTTCAGCGCATGGAAGCCGCTCGCTGCGCACTGCTGCGGCGCCAGACGACGCGCACCTGCTCACGCCAGCGCTCGTCCACGGCGAGCAACTGCCACTCGACCGCGGGCGAAAGATAACGCAGCACCGTCTCCGTCGCGGGATGAATATGCAGTGCCGGCGCGACGAGATAGAGTCGCGGATCGGCAGCAGATAGCTCCGCATCGGCGAAGTATCCGTGCCGCTGAAACTCGCCCATGCCACTCTGCGGATCGCCTGCGACGCGGTGTTGCGCTCGCACGCGAATCCAGTAGTCGAGTCCCTGCAGCGCGAAGTGCATGTCCTCGCTCGTCTTCAGCTCAATGATGGCGAGGCGGCCATCGGCTGTCACGCCGAGCAGGTCGATCATGCCGCGATCGCCCGCGCCCGCGATTGCCGGAACCTGCGCGTAGACAAAGCGCGGATCGAGGTGCGGGATGATGCGGCGATCCGCGTTGCGCTCGGCGCGCATCTGCCATTGCAACTCGCGAGGCGGCGGTGTGAAGCGGTTGCCAAAGTTGTCCTCGGCGTTTGCATCGAAGGCGGGCTTGCGCTGCGTGATCGCGGCGGGGCTCGGCGCGAGCCCTCGCGTCAGCGGCGCGATGTCGCTCTGCAGCGCGGACTCGAGCCAGCGCTCGGGCGACGCGCGATAGAGCGGATCCTGCGTGGAGTTCATCGGCAACCTCCGACGCAATGACGGCTGCGTGCGCGAATGCGCTGCGTTTGTACGTGGAGCGATGCGTGCCGTCATCGCGCGCTGCTGGGAGAAGTCCGCGCGTTGGCTGACCGACTTGCGACGAGCAAAGAGGTCGGCGACGAGTTCTGTAATCTGCGCTTCGTTGCGGTCGTCGAGCAGCGTTTCTTCCGTGCCAACGCCAAACGATATCTCCACGCGATGAGCGAAGCCCGGCGTTGCCAGTCGCACACGAGCGCGCGCGAACTCCAGTCCATGCAGCAGGAACGCGAGCTCTGTCGATGACCGAAGATGTTGCTGCACGCGCATCCACTCCTCTTCCGGGACGACAGCCGCGACTCGCTCGATGGCCTGCTGGAAGCGTTCCCGCGCGTGCGTTTCATTCGGGCGATGCACGAGTTTCATCGCAATATTGCCAGTGTCGCTCGGGTCGATCTCTTCCAGTTGCTCGCTGGCTTCATCGAGTTCCCAAAGCTCCCACTGTGCGGCGTTTTCATTGAGCCAGGCCATGCGTGTTCGGGTAAGCATCGACGTGCCGCGCGGCATCACGATGCGCAGCCCGGCGAAGATGCGCTTGCCCGCAGCGTGTTCGCGGCAGTACTCCAGCCACAGCAGGCCTACGGTGAGGATGCCATCGAGGATAGCGGCGCTCTCATGCCTGCTCACGCCAATGACCGCCCACGCCTGCGACCCACGCACCTGCCAGCCGCGCGCGTAGCCCGGGCCGAAGCTGCGCTCAAGGTCCATGGACGTGCGAAAGCCGTCGGGCTTCCACTCGTGAAACTCGCGAGCGAGCACACGCTCCAGCAGTGCCACATAACGCGTGCGCGCCGTGCCTTTTTCGGACGCACCTTTGCGTTCGAGCTTCGCGACGAGTTCGAGCAGCTTCGTCTGCGTATGGCCGAAGCGTAGCGTCGCAAGCCGCAAGCGACCGTTGCGCTCGGTGAGCGAGGCTACGGTACGCACCAGGCTGCGGTCGCCGCTGAGCGCATGAAGCGTACAGCGCTCGTGCTCATCACTGACGTGAATCTTCGCGTCGGAAGACTGGAAGAGCACCTTGCCCTCTTCGAGCAAGGCGGCTTCCTGATGCTGGTCGAGGAACGCACGCAGCGTTGCCGCTATCTGTGCGGGATGGGTGATCGCGTTGTCCGCGGAAGGTGCTCTGGGCGGCATACAACGCTTACGCTATCAAGCTTCGTGTGGCTTTACCAGCCGCGTGCGCTGCGCAGATGCGTGATGTGTGCGAGATGGTGCATTCCATGCCATGCGTAGAGGTGCAGCGCATGTTCGATCGTCTGACGACCGCTGGCCGAGTGCGTGTATCCGCGCTGAAATTCAGCGTCGGGCGTGTCCTGCAACATCATCACCCAGCGCGCGTGCGTACCTTCGACGATCTGCAGCGACCACTCGATTGGCGCGTGGGCATCGGGCAGTTCGGCGAAGAGCTCTTCAGGGTACGCCGTCACGAGCGGGAAGTCTTCGGTGAGCGCCTTACGAAAACGATGGAACGCGGTCGTGTGCGAATCGGCCAGATGGTGCGCGACCTGACGCAACGTCCAACCTCCGTCTCGGTACGGCGTGTTCAGTTGTTCATCGCTGAGTCCACGCAGCGCTTCGCGAAGCTGCTGAGGCAGGTCTGCGATTTGAGCGAGAGCGTCTTCGCGTGTTTCGTGGGTGTACTCAGCTGGAGGAACGAAGGGGCCGATGGGGAAGCGCTCGTTGCGCGTGGGATCAAGCATGGCAGCAGCGATTGTAGCCCCGCAATGCACCGGCACACACGTTGCGATTTCTCTTCGCAACTCCACGGGGTACCGCGCTACTCTAACTAGCGATGAGATTCGCTGCCCTGGTACTGTCTGCTGCATGTGTGGCCACGCTGGCCGGATGTTCGCGCGCCTCGGCGCCGAAGGCTTCGGGAGAAGTGGCGTGGGACCAGACCTCGTCGTCGCCGCTGTCGCCAACGGGCCGGACGATACCGTCAGGCTCCGGCAATCCGAACCTCGGCTTCGATCGCAACGACTATCCGGGCGATGAAACGATGGCGGCGATGCGTTCGCAGTTTGGCTTCACGGGCTACTGGCTGAACAATCCTCCGGGGGCGGACAGCAACTCGTGGAAGGGGAAGCGCGCATTGCTGCGGGCGCAGGGCTGGGGTTTTCTGGTGCTCGCGAACGGTCGTCTTGATGCGGAGATTCTGAAGGCGCAGAAGAAGGGAACCTCCGCGGCAGAGCTCGGTCGCAAGGACGCAGCGCAGGCCGTTGCCGCGGCGAAGGCGGAAGCGTTTCCGGCGAACACGATTCTCTTTCTGGATCAGGAAGAAGGCGGCCGTTTGCTCGACGAGCAGGCCGCATACCTGCTCGCGTGGACGGAGTCCGTTTCCACCTCCGGCTTCAAGGCTGGAGTCTATGCCAGCGCCCAGCCTGTTTCGGACGCACCCGGCACGACGATTACGACGGTGCGCGACATTCGCACGCGCGTGACGGCCCAGCATCTGCACACGGTGGCGATCTTCGCCGCGCAGGACCAGTGCCCGCCCGCGCCGGGATGCACGACCGCAGCGAAGCCGATCAGCAGTGTCAATGAGCCGGACGTGATCGCATGGCAGTATGCGCAGTCTCCGCGTCGGCCGGAGATCACGCAGTCCTGCGGCAAGACGTATTCGTCTGATGGAAACTGCTACGCGCCCGGCTTTCCCGGCGTGTTTCTGGACATGAATATCGCCACGTCGTCAGATCCATCGCACGGTCGTTGACGAACGATCAGCGTCGCGGGAATACAATGGAGTATGGCCGCTGCTGCACGCCCCATTCCGTACGAAACCCTCGACCACAAACGTTACTTCTTTGAGAAGCTCGGCCTCACCGAGCGCCTGCTCGAGCGCTGCTTAGGCGAAGCGCTTTCTGCGGGCGGCGAGTTCGCCGATCTCTACTTTGAAGCCGTCACCTCCACGTCGCTCGGCATGGACGAAGGCATCATCAAAACCGCCTCGCAGGGCATCAGCGTCGGTTGCGGCGTGCGTGTGTTGAGCGGTGAGCGCACCGGCTTTGCGTATACCGATGATCTCTCCGCAGATCGCTTGCTGAAGGCCGCACGCACTGCGGCGTTAATCGCCAACGGCCCGCAAACGCAGCGCGTCGAAGGCTTCACCGAGACACGTGCGCCGCAGCTCTATCCTGCGGCGGGCCTCGGTGGTGATGCGGAGATCGCGGCGAAGATTAAGTTGATTGAGCGAGCCAACAGCGCAGCGCGAGCGTTCGACCCGCGCATTGTGCAGGTGCGTGCGAGCATCAACGACGAACTGCGTCGCATCCTGATTGCTGCCAGCGATGGCACGTTTGCTTCGGATACGCAGCCGCTGGCGCGCTTCAATGTTTTTGTCATCGCCAAGGATGAACACAACACGGCGCGCGGCACTTCGGGCGGCGGTGGTCGTGTGCTGCTCGACAACTTCGACCTTCCCGGCAAGACGCCGGAGCACTTCGCCGAAGAGGCTGCGCGTACGGCGCTGCTGCAGTTGAACGCCGTGCCCGCGCCTGCTGGCGATATGGAAGTCGTGCTCGGGCCGGGATGGCCGGGTGTGTTGTTGCATGAAGCTGTGGGGCATGGGCTCGAGGCGGACTTCAACCGCAAGAAGACCTCCGCGTTTGCAGGACTCATCGGCCAGCAAGTGGCATCGAGCAAAGTGACCGTGGTGGATAACGGCACGATGCCCGGACGCCGCGGATCGCTGAATATCGACGATGAAGGCAACGCCACGCAGGAGACCGTGCTGATTGAAAACGGCATTCTGCGCGGCTATTTGAGCGATAAGCTCAGCTCGCGTTTGATGAACATGCCGAACACCGGCTCCGGTCGTCGCGAAAGCTATCAGGCGATTCCGATGCCGCGCATGACGAATACCTACATGCTCGCAGGCGAGGACGAGCCTGCCGATATTCTGCGCTCGGTAAAGCGCGGCCTGTATGCGGTGAACTTCGGCGGCGGCCAGGTGGACATCACGAATGGCAAGTTCGTCTTTACCGCGAGCGAAGCGTACCTGATCGAAGATGGCAAGGTGACCGCGCCGGTGAAGGGTGCAACGTTGATCGGCAATGGACCGGAGGCGTTGAAGTATGTCTCGATGGTAGGCCACGATCTCGCGCTCGACGAAGGGATTGGCACCTGCGGCAAGGCAGGGCAGAGCGTGCCCGTCGGCGTGGGTATGCCGACGATCAAGCTGGATCGCATGACAGTAGGCGGAACAGGGCGCTAGGAGATCGCATGTCGATGGTGAAGAACGAAAACGATCTGCGTGCGCTGACTGAGCAGGCTGTTGAGCTTGCGATCAAGGCCGGCGCATCCGCTGCGGAAGCGGTCGCCTTTGAGGGCGATGAGTTTGGCGTGAGCGTGCGGCTTGGCGAAGTCGAGCAGCTTATGGAGTCGGGCTCGCGCGCCATCGGCATCCGCGTCTTTTTTGAGGCTGATGGTGGTCAGCGTACGGCGAGTGTATCGACGTCGGACCTCTCTGCTGAAAGCCTGCGCAGCGTGGTGAGCAACGCCGTACAGCTGGCGCGAGTGACGGGTGTGGACCCCTTCGCGGGCTTGCCCGAGGCCGACGCATACGGCTCGCTCGATGTGGACTCGCTTGCGCTGCACTTCGACGACATCGAGAGCATTCCGCCTGCGGAGCGCATCGCGATCGCAAAGCGTTGCGAAGCCGCGGCGATGGCACACGACACGCGCATTCAGAACACCAAGGGAGCGGACTTCGATCTCAGTACCTCGCATCGCGTGATGACGAACTCGCGCGGGTTTCAGGGTGAGTATCGCCGCTCATACTGCGGCTTTTCGGCGTCGCCGATCGCGCAGGACACTGTGGGGTCGATGCAGACCGGCTACTGGTACTCGTCGGCGCGCACGCCGCGTTTGCTGGAAGAGCCTGAAGCGATTGGCAGGATCGCCGCGCAGCGCGCGTTGCGTCGTCTGGGCGCCCGGCGTATGCCGACGCAGCAGTGCCCCGTGGTGTTTGCACCGGAGGTCGCGCGCGGCTTGATGGGCAATCTGCTCAACGCCGCGGACGGTGACGCGATTTATCGCAACGCCTCGATGTTTGCCGGCAAGCTCGGCGAGCAGGTTGCGGGCGAGAACATCACGATCGTCGATGACGGCACGATGGTCTTTGATCGCACGACACAGGGCGGCGAGACGATCCGCGTAGGCGGCTATGGAACTTCGCCGTTCGATGGTGACGGCCTGCGCACGCGGCGCACGGTAGTGATCGAGCGCGGCGTGCTGAAGGAGCTGATGCTGAACACCTACACTGCGCGCAAGCTGAACATGCAGTCCACCGGCAAGGCATCGCGCGGACTCGCAGGAGCGCCGGGCATCGGTGGCGGCAACTACTTCCTCGAGCCGGGAACCATCACGCCCGAGCAGTTGATTGCGGAGATTCCTAATGGACTCTATGTGCTCAGCACGATGGGCTTTGGCACGAACCTTGTCACCGGCGATTACTCGCAGGGCGTGTCGGGGCTTTGGATCGAGAACGGAGAGCTCGCGTATCCGGTGGAAGAAATCACCATTGCGGGCAACATGAAGGAGATGTTCCGCAACGTGACGGCGATCGCGAATGACCTCGATTTCCGCGGCGCGGGCGCGGTGCCCACCGTGCGCATTGATGGAATGACGCTCGCGGGCGCATGAGGTTGGCCGTAGGCTGACTCAGATTTGCAGCAGGGAGTCGCATGGCGCGGATACACTAGCGCCATGCGATTTTCTTTTGCATCTCTTCTCTCCGTGGCCCTGGTTTGCGCAGGCTCTGCCGCCGCGCAAACTGCACCGATCACGCTTGCGGTTGATCTCACCGATGCTCCCCGCAAGATGCTTCACGCAACCGAAGTGCTGCCCGTTGCTGCAGGTCCGTTGACGCTCGTGTATCCCAAGTGGATCCCCGGCGAGCATGGACCAACGGGGCCTATCGACCAGAGCGTCGGCATCGTGATCACGACCGACAGCGGCCAGCGCGTGAAGTGGGAGCGCGATGACGTCAACATGTTTGCGTATCACCTGACGGTGCCTGCGGGTGCGAAGTCGCTGACGGTGAAGCTCGACTTCCTCGCAACGGCCGCGGCTTCGGGCTTCTCGGCAGGTGCGTCTACGTCGGCGAACCTCGCACTGTTGAGCTGGAACACCGTGCTGCTGTATCCCGATGGAATGCAGGGCGACAAAGTGTTCTTCACGCCTTCGTTGAAGGTGCCGGAGGGATGGAAGTTCGGCACGGCGCTCGATGCGTCTGCACCCGCGAGCGCGGGCACTACATCGTTCAAGACGGTTTCGCTCGAGCAGTTGATCGACTCGCCGGTGCTTGCGGGCCGCTGGTTTCGCGAGGTTGCGCTTGCAACGGATGTAACGCCGAAGCACTTCCTCGACATGGCCGGCGATGGCCCGGAAGACCTCGCTCTCAGCGACGAGCACATCGAGAACTTCAGCCGTCTCGTGCGTGAGACCGGTGATCTTTATCAGTCGCGCCACTATGGTTCGTATCACTTCCTCGTCACACTGTCGGACCAGGTTGCGCACTTCGGCCTCGAGCATCATCAGTCTTCGGACGACCGCGTAGGCCACACGACGTTCTCGAACGATCAGGCTTTCACCGAGAACGGGTTGCTGTTGCCGCATGAGTTTACGCACTCGTGGAACGGCAAGTATCGCCGTCCCGCAGGACTCGCTACGGGCAACTATCACTCGCCGATGAAGGGTGAGTTGCTGTGGGTGTACGAGGGCCTTACCGAATATCTCGGTGATGTGCTCGCGGCGCGTTCGGGCATCTGGTCGCCGGAGATTTATCGTGATCGCCTGGCCACGGTCTACGGCTATTTGAACGACACCCGCACCGGCCGCACGTGGCGCGATCTGCAGGATACCGCCACTGCGGCGCAAATCCTTTACTCTGCCGGTGGTCCTTACGACAACGTGCGTCGCAACGTCGACTACTACGACGAGGGCGAGCTACTGTGGCTTGAAGTGGACCTCACGATCCGCGAGAAGACGAATGGCAAGAAGTCATTGAATGACTTCGCTGCAGCGTTTGAAGGCGTCGGTGGCAACACCGCGCCGAAGGTCGTGCCGTACACATTTGAGGATGTGGTGAAGACACTGAACTCGGTCGTGAAATACGACTGGGCGACGTTCCTGCGCACGCGTTTGGACTCGAACGAATTTCACGCGCCCGAGCAGAAGGGACTCGATGCACTGTCGGGCTACAAGCTGACGTACACCGATAAGCCCAACTACTGGACGCAGCTCACGGAATCCGAAGGCGGCCTCGATGCACGTTACTCGCTGGGCATCTTTGTCGGCGCGAGCGGTACGTTGAACGACGTGATCCTCGATAGCCCGGCGTTCAAAGCGGGCCTTGCGCCGAGCTTCCGCATCGCCGCGGTGAACGGCCGCACGTTCAGCAGTGCGCTGCTGCGCGCGGCTATCCAGGACGCGAAGGACAAGGGGCCTGCGGTAGAGCTGATCGTTGAAAACACCGGTTACTACAAGGTGGTTCGCATCGATTATCACGGCGGCGAGCGCTATCCGAGTCTTGTCCGCGTTGACTCTGTACCGACGCGTCTCGACGACATCCTGAAGCCGATGGCGAACATGAAGTAGCCGCGATCTCGCGGGCGAAGGGCGAGGAGCTTCGGCTCCCCGCCTTTTCTTGCAGGTGGAACAAACGTCGCGACGGCGTGCAGCATCCTAAGCGCAGTAAACAATTTTGCGGAGGAGAACGTTATGGGACATGGCGTCATTGCGTGGATCATCATTGGTGTCATTGCCGGCTGGTTGACCGGCAAGATCATGCGCGGTTCGGGCTTCGGGTTTTTCGTGGATATGATCGTCGGGCTCGTGGGCGCGTTCTTTGGCGGATGGCTCTGGACGCACCTCGGTGGTCACAGCATCAATGAACATGGGCTCATCATGAGCATCATCATCGCCACGTTTGGCGCGGTGATCCTCACCTGGCTCTTCCGACTCGTGACAGGCAGCAAGGACAGTTAGGCCGCCGTGATCGACACCTCAAGGGCCCGCTCCAGCAGCGGGCCTTTGAGGTGTGGCAGCAAAATTCTCGGCGTGTGGCCTGCTGCGAGGCGGAAGCCGTCTATCGGAATGCGCGCGTTGTCGTCGAAGAATTGCAGGCTTCGCCAAACGAGTGCACCACATCCTGCATCACAGTTCTGTATGAGATTCCGCTCTAGCTGGCTGATCCCGGCATTGTCGCTCGTCGTAAGTGCGTCGTTCGCGTCGGCGCAGACTCCGTTGAAGATCGACGAGATGAAGCTGCGCAAGACGTGGTTTGAGGCTGCGCGTCTGCCTGACAAGAAGCAGAAGCAGTGCACGGCAAACCCGGCGGGCCTGTGGGCGCGCGGTGATAAAGCGCGACAAATGCGGTGGACGTGGTTTTGCACGGACAAAGGTGGCCACATGGAAACCCATGCGGTAACGGCCACCGGCTCCAAGGAGATGGATGGGAACTATAAGTCTGCGTTCCTCTACATCTTTCACCGCAAGTACCAGATTCTCGCAGTGGCCGATGACAGTTCGTGGCTGCTGTTGGGATCGCCCAATCATAAGCGGTTGTGGCTCTACACCGCGTCCCCGACACCAAGCTCGGAGGCGGTGGAGAGCATGAAGCAGAAGGCGGCAACGATGGGCTATGATGTGTCGCGCCTGATGCAGCAGCCGCAAACGAATCCGCCCAAGGAACAGATCGCACAGGATCCGTCCTAAACAATTCGGGCGTGATCCACGTCCTACGATGTACGGGCCCAAGCGCGATGAACGCGCGTAGCCAAAGTTTGGCAGGAGGAGATTTCGTGAAGACTCAGATGACATTAGCCGCAGTGGTGCTCGCGGCGACCGCAGCGATCGCTCAGCAACCCAACACCCCCCCGGCGCCGCCGCAGGGCGGTGCGCCTACCGCTCCTCCGATGCATCACTCACGCTCGCACCGTGGTGGCGAGGGCTTCGATGGCGGTCTCGACCGCTCTGTAGGACTCAGCGAGCGTCCGTGGTGGAAGTCGCCGATGGCTGCGCAGGAGATCGGTCTGACGCCCGATCAGGTGAAGCGCCTCGACGACATCTCGCTGCAAGGCGAGCTGAAGCTGGTTCGTCTGCGCGCCGAGGTAGAAGAGGGCGAGATCATGTTGCGCGCCACGCTCGACGCGCCGGTGATCGACGAAGGCAAGGCTGACCAGCAGATCGACAAGGTTGCCGAAGCGCGTGCTGCGGTCGAGAAGGCTGAAGCGCACCTCGCGGTGAGCTTGCGCGGAGTGCTCACGCCGGAGCAGTGGACGAAGATGCACGAGGAGCATCCGATGGGGCCGCGTGGCCCGATGGGTCCTCGTCCTTCCGGAAAACGCCCCACGCCGCCCGCAAAGGGTCAGGTTCCCCCTCCTCCTGCGAACTAAGATCGCCGGAGAATATGACAAAGCCTCGCCATCCTGGCGAGGCTTTGTCGTTGCACACGTTAGAGGTTGAAGAGTTCGCGCAGGTGCTTGGTTTGCGAGCGCGAGACCGGCACTTCCGTGGCTTCCTTATCGTCCATCTTGAGCTGGAAGCTCGAGTGGAACCAAGGCATCACCTCGTGGATGTGCTGGATGTTCACAAGGTAGGAGCGGTGTGCGCGCCAGAACTGCTCGGCGTCGAGTTGGTCGGCGAGTTCCTCCAGCGTGCGGCAGTTGGAGTCGCCCTTGCCCTTCGTCGTAACCACGGTGATCGTGCCGCCCTCGATCGAAGCGAAGCACACATCGCGCTGATCGACGAGCAGCAGCCGGTTGCCGGAGCGGACAACGACCTTGCCGCTGCGTGCGCTGGACGGCGGCGTGGAGCTGCGTTCTTCCACCATGCGCAGCAGGGCATCGAGCTTGGCTTCTGCGGATGAGCCTGCAGGGTTTGCGGACGCGAGCCGATCGCGCACCTTCGCGATGGTCTGCAGAATGCGCGCTTCATCGAAGGGCTTCAGCAGGTAGTCGACCGCGTTCACCTCGAACGCCTTGACGGCGTATTGGTCGAATGCCGTGGCGAAGACGATCTGCGGTAGCTTGCGTTCGGCGTCCTGCGCGATGAGCTTGCGGAGGACGGCGAAACCGTCGAGTCCCGGCATCCGCACGTCGAGGAAGACCACATCCGGCTCATGTTGGCCGATGAGTTCCACGGCCTCGATGCCGTTGGAGGCTGCGGCCAGGACTTCGACTTCGCCGGCATCTTCCAGCAGGAATTGCAGCTCCTGACGGGCCAGAGACTCGTCGTCGACAATTAAGGCTTTGAGCGGAGAGGCAGACATACGATGCCTCCGATTCTACGCCTCTGTGCCTGAAGCCTCTACGCCTCTGTGCCTGAAGCCTCTACGCCTCTGTGCCTGAAGCCTCTACGCCCTGGAAGCCGTGTGCAGACCTTCAGTCGCCGTAGACGCGCAGCCGTGCAGGGGCGTTATCTTCTGCCAGAACGTGGCCGCACTGCACGCAGAAAGCGTCGGTGACCTTCACGCCACGATGGCAGGACCCACACACCGGGGCCACTTGAAACTGGCACTGCGGGCAGAAGTTGAAGCTCGCATTCATCTCGGTGGAGCAATGCGGGCAGTGCTGCAGGATCGGCTGACGCAGCAGGAAGTACACCACGGCGCCGACGCCGCCGGGCAGCACCAGGCAGACCAGCATCCACAGCGAAGGCGACATGCCGCGGCGCTTCACATCGCGGCTCACATAGCCCAGCAGCAACGCGTACGACGCAAACAGCGCGCCCCACGTGTAGCCCATGATGATGCGGAACGGAAGCATCTCATGCGGGCGATGGTGCGCGTTGGGGCCGCCCTGCGGTGAGGGCATGTGGAACAGGTATTGCGCGCCGGCGAAGAGCAACACCGCGAGAATGATCGACCAGAGCGGGATCAGACGCAGTTCATTGTCGCCGCTGGTGGCGGAGTCGTTATAGGCGTGATGGTTCCAGTTCGAACTCATTACGCGTTCCTTCCATCAGCCGCCTTCGAGCGGAGCTTCCAGACCAGCGCCAGCAGGCCGACGGTAACGGGCAGAGACCATACGAGCACCATGCAGAACTGGTAGTTCGCATCGGGCATCAACTCCGCGACAGGCGCAACACCTGTGGCCTCAAGGCTCATCGCGTAGTTCCACATCGAGTAGCAGATGAAGACGACGATGGGCGAAACCACTGCGAATGGAACCCAGAGCGAGCGCGTGCGACTGCGCTGCTCGCGCATGCGCGTCGCTTCGGCGCGCACGACGCGATGGGTGCGGTTCACAATGTTGCTCGGAGCGCCGTAGTGGTTCACGCGCAGCCTCCCTGCGACTTGCGCTGGGCGCGCAGCGCAAGCAACATCGGCTTCATGGAAGCCAGGCCGCGGTAGAGCCGCGACTTCACCGTGGAAAGCGGAGCGCACGTGACGTTGGCGATCTCTTCCAGCGAGAGCTCTTCATGGAAGCGCAACGAAAGCACTTCGCGATAGCTCGGCTCGAGGCGAAGCATCATCACGGCCAGCTCGGCGGAGTTTTCGCGGAACTCAAATTGCTCGAAGGGCGAGGGGCCTTCTTCCGCGATTTCGAACGGCCGCTCGTTCTCTTCGACGTCGCGCATCTCATCGAGCGAAGCCATGGTGCGCTTCCGCGAGAGATCGATGACGAGGTTTCGCGCGATGGTGAAGATCCAGGTATCGAAGCGCGCTTTGCCGTTGTACTGAGCGCCACGGCGCAGCACACGAATCCACACTTCCTGGAAGAGGTCTTCGGCCACTTCGCGCTTGCCCGTGAGGAACATGAGGTAGCGCATCAGGCGGTGCTGATAGGTCTCGATCAGAAAGTCGAGCAGTTCCGGGTCCTGCTTTTTCAGACCATTGGCGATCGCAGCATTTTCATGCTGGGTGCCGAGGGCGGTCTGAACGGCTGACAGTGTAGACGCGGAGCGCATATTCAATGATGGAGACGCGCCTTTGGCCGGAAAAGTCTCGGAAGGGGCGCAAAAATAGTGTAATCCGGACAAGTGTCTGGCGCACCAGAGAACTTCGCCGAAGGTCGCCGGGCTTACACTGTGGAGATGGACGTTTTGTACGGCATCCATCCGGTCGAAGAGGCGCTGCGCGCGGGCGTGCGGCAGATTGATCACCTCAGCGTGGCGCGTGAGCGCGAAGCCCGTCGTGATGCCCGGCTGGAGCAGATTCTGGAGCTCGCCAAGCGCGCCGGTGTGCGCGTGACAGCGGAGTCGCGTGATCAGCTCTCCAAGCATTGCAAGACAGAGATGCATCAGGGCATCGTCGCCTTCCTGCGCGAGCGCAAGTTCCTCGCGCTTGAGGACCTGTTGCAGCGCGAACCCGGCCCGCTCGGCACCCACTTTTTCCTGGCGCTGGACGGCGTCGAAGACCCTCACAACCTCGGCGCGCTTTTGCGCTCGGCGGACGGCTCGGGCGTCGATGGCGTCGTGGTGACGGAGCGCCGTTCGGCCCCGTTCTCGGCGGTTGTCGCGAAGACCTCGGCCGGTGCCAGCGAGCACGCGCGCGTGGCCAAGGTCACGAACCTTACCCGCGCGCTCGAGCAGATGAAGAAGCAGAACATCTGGGTCGTCGGCCTGGACGAGCGCGGCACGCCGGACTACACCGACTTCGACTTCAACCAGAACATCTGCCTGGTGATGGGCGCAGAAGGCTCCGGCCTGCACGACCTGGTGAAGAAGACCTGCGATCACCTGCTGCGCATTCCGATGCTCGGCAGCGTGTCGTCGCTGAACGTTTCGGTCGCCGGCGCGGTGGTGATGTATGAAGCGTTGCGCCAGCGTCGCGGCAAGGGTGCCGTCCCGAAGCCTGTTGCGTCTAAACCGGAGAAGCCACGCAAGGGCCTTGGCTCTTAGCTTTCTCCCCGATAAAGAGCGTTCCCATGCGATCCAAACTCCGCCTGTTTCCCCTCGCCGTCTTCGCGGCTGCGTCCGTCTGTGCCGCGCAAAGTCAGGAGCCCTCCGCTCCGCCGAAGGGGCAGGTCATCGTCCAGAGCCACGGCCAGTCGCCGGAACCGGACAGCGATCGCGCTGCGCTGGCGGTCGAAGCCACCGCGCCGGAGGTTACCGACGCCCAGCGTGCGGCCGTGCGCGTTACGAGCTATGACCTCGACGCGCACATTTCCGAGGCGACGCAGCTGCTGTCCGTGCACGCACGGCTGAAGGTGAAGAACCACAGCGGTACTCCGTTGTCGTTGCTGCCGTTGCAGGTCTCCTCGCAGCTCAAGTGGGAGGCCGCGTCGCTCGTGGACGCGCATGGCAAGCGCACGACGCTTCAGATCGCGCAGCACCGCGTGGACACCGACACCGACCACACCGGCGCGGCCAGCGAACTCGTGCTGACGCTGCCGCAGGCATTACAGCCCGAAGCTGAACTCGAGCTCGACGTGCTCTACTCCGGAACAGTCGAGTTGGACGCACATCGGCTCGAGCGCATTGGCGCGAGTCATCTGCAGGCGGTCGGCACGGACTGGGACCACATCGACGCGAGTTCCGTGGCGTTGCGGGGCTTCGGCAACGTGCTCTGGTACCCCGTTGCCGCGCCTGCGATGTTCCTCGGGGAAGGCAATCGGCTCTTCGCCGCCGTGGGGCAGGCAAAGCTCGAGGGCACAACGCTGCCGGTGCGTCTCCGCGTGGCGCTCGAGTATGCCAGCGTAGCGCCCACCGCTGCATACTTTCGCGGCGCCCGGCAGGATTTTCGCATCGCCAGCAATGACGCCGCGGACCACGATGCTGCCGCCGGAGGAGTAGCCGTTGCCGAGTGGCCGAGCGCGCCTGCAGGCTTTCGCACGCTGAATCTTTTCGTGACCGCACTGCCGCAGGACCTGCTGCTGAGCAGCGTGGCGAAGGTCAACAGCGCACCGACGGGAAACTACTCCAGCTCTTCTTCGGAGAGCCCGGATGGTCCGCCGATCTTCACAGCGCGTGGCGTCGATGCCAAGGTGCTTCCGCGCCTGCAGACCGAGGCCAAGTCTGTGGTTCCAATGCTGGAGAACTGGTTCGCCTACACGCCGAAGCAGCCTCTGGTGTTGATGGAGCAGCATGCGCAGCCGTTTGAAGATGGCCCGCTGCTGCTGGCTCCTGCGGACTCGTTCGCGACTTCGGGGAGCGAACCCATGCTTGCTTACAGTCTGACGCGTGCGTGGGTGAACACCGGGGATGCCTGGATCGACGAAGGACTGCCGCAGTTCTTCGCGCTGCTCGAAACGGAGCGCGACCATGGACGCGACACGGCGCTGAACGAGTTGAACAATCTGCTCAAGCCATTGCCGCTTGGCGAGCCGTCCTTCGCCTCCGCAGAAGAGATGCAGAAAGGTGCGCCGGGGCAGCCGCTGGTAGCGGCGACGGAAGAGGTGTTCTATCGCCGCAAGGCTGCGGCCGTGTGGTGGATGCTGCGCGATCTCGCAGGCGAAGACGCGCTGCGCAAGGCGCTTGCGGCTCTGCCCACGTTGCATGGAGCGGACACGAATGCTCGCGCAGTGGCGTTTCAGAAGGCGCTGGAAGCCGCCTCGCACAAGGACCTGGCATGGTTCTTCAACGACTGGGTGCTGCGCGATGCAGGGCTGCCGGATCTTTCTCTCGTGGACGTCACCCCACGTCCGCTACCCGCAGGCAAGGGCCACGACACGGGCTGGCTGGTCGCGGTGACCGTGCACAACGACGGAGGCGCGACGGCGGAAGTTCCGCTGACCGTGCGCTCGGGGGCGCTGGCGATCACGCGCCCGATGCGCGTGCCTGCGTTCAGCTCTGCGACAGACCGTGTCTTCATCCAGACCGCGCCGACTGAAGTGACGTTGAACGATGGCAGCGTGCCAGAGGCGCGCACGTCACTGCATCAGCGCACGCTGAACGTACGCACCACCGACAAGTAAGCGTTAGCGTCTGTGACGAGCAGCCGCGCGCACAGGCGCCGGGCGGCTCTGTACGCAGTCCTGTTCGCCGCTCCAGGTGCTGGAGCAGACGATATCGACCGGCGCGGAGTCCGCCGCGGGAGCGACCACATCATCCAGCGCATCGGTCAGCATCGGTACGTCGATCGTGGCGTTGCGCAGCGCATGAGCGCTGGCCGTGCCGCTGGCATGCAGTGAGTAGCCGCAAGCCGTGATCGAGCCGGAGAGTGAGAGTGTGTTCGTTGCGTCGAGGTGTGCCGGTGTTGGGGCGAGCATCAACGCATTTACGCATGCGGGATCATCGGTGGCCGAAGGATTGCGCGTCGCGTTCCAGGTGAAGACCGGTGGAGTCTGACCAGCCGGAGCTGCCGCAGGCAGGGTCACGGCAGCCGTACCGCTCCACAGGGCCTGAGCATCGCGCTGCAGGTGCACCTTGACGGCGCCATCCGGCGATGCGCCCGCAGGCACACGGGCGGAGAGCAGCTTCATCCAGTTGAGCACCCAGGGCAGCGGCATGGAATCGTCGTCGAGTTCCAGAGGCGTCGCAGCAAGATGGTGGAAGTCCACCGCATCGCTCTTCACGACCAGCGGCGTGGAGTCCTCACCATCTGGAACGGTGCACGCCGCATGGTGAAGCAGCATGGCCGGGCCGTTCACCTGCGCCGAGCATTCGGTGGTGACGTCGAGCATCTGTGCCGGCACGAAGTCCGCGCGGCGCAGTTCATCCACGGTGAGCTTGGTCGTGAGCGTACCCGCACCCAGCAGACCGGTCAGGTGCGCGTCGAGGTGCAGCGTGCCGCGCCAGTTGGCGTCCGTGCCGGTGAGCAGCTTGCTGGCTTCGCCCAGCGGCGCGTTATGCCAGCTCGCCTTCAAATCTACGGGGACCTGCGCCATGTTGGCCGCGCGTTCCAGCGCGCCTTCGACGCGCATCGTGCCTGCGTTCGGCACATTGGCATCGGTACGCAGCGGGTGCGCCACCAGGCGCACCCGCCACTGCTGCGCGGTGGGCAGCCAAAGCGCGAAGTCGGCGTTGTCGAGCGAGAAGGGCAGCTTCTCATCACCGAGCTTGAAGTTCACGCGAGCACCTGTGGCTTCGATGTACGGGAAGCGCGGCTGTTCGCTGGCAGACTTCTGCGAGGTCGGCGCAGCGTCAATATTCGCTGCGTGAATCAATATGCTCTCGAGGTTCCAGTGACCGCTGGCATCGCGTACCAGGTTCACGCTGGGGTTCACGAAGCGGATGCGCGAGATCTCGACCTGTTTGCGCCAGAGCGAGCTGACGCGAAGCTGCGCGTCCACCTCATCGGCGCGGATTGCGGGCTCGAAGCCGAAGGCCGGGTCCTCGTTGACGACAATGTATTTGAGCGTGAATCCGGGAGTGGGCAGCAGATGCAGCTGCACGCTTTCCATGCGGACGTTGCGGCCCAGGCTGGCGCTCATGTTCGCCACGATGCGGCGCTGCAAGCGGCTTACGTTGAGCAGCGGCGGTGTAAGAATCAGCGCGGCGACGAGCACGACCGCGCCACCTGACCAGAGCAGGCGACGGCGCAGACGCGAAGAGGTTGAGGAAGAAACGTCAGCCATCAGGCGGAGAGCAGTCCTAGCGCGTGACGTGCAGCGTGCGAGACCAACGCGTGCCGTCGAAGATGTGGATCAGTACGTGGAACATGAAGCCGATGCGATCGCCCATGGAGGTCTTGTCTTCCTGGTCGGCCGGCGTCTGGAACGACCAGTAGACGAAGAGCGGGCGGCCCATGATGTTTTCCACGGGCACGAAGCCCCAGAAGCGGCTGTCGAGGCTTTCGGTGCGGTTGTCGCCCATCGCGAAGACCTTGCCCGGAGGAACGACGACGTCGCCGTTCTGGATGTCCTGCGGCAGCTCCTGACGCCACAGCTCGGTGAGCTGATCGTCGACGGTGGGGGCCACGGTGGGGAAGTCGTCGCGATACGGGTTGTAGGCATGGGCGAAGTTGCCGTCATCGGTGGGCATCTGCGCGTAGGGCTCGGCCTGGGCCTTGCCGTTGATGAAGACGGTGCCGTGCTCGAGATGAATGTGGTCACCGGGCAGGCCGATCGCACGCTTCACGAGGATGAGGTCCGGCTGCTCCGGGTGCGGCTTTAGGAAGACGATGATGTCGCCATGCTGCACCGGGCGATAGTGCACCAGCGGAAACCACTTCGCCGCCGGCGAAAGCGAGACGCGGTCCACGATCAGGTGGTCGCCGATGAGCAGCGTCTTCTCCATCGACGCCGAGGGAATCTCGAAGTTCTGGAAGGCGAAGCCGATGACAAACAGATAGACCACCAGCAGCGTGCAGATGGACGCAATCCCTTCGAGCGGCGTTTCGTTCGGCTCGTTCGAGGGCTTCTTTCCATCGGCGCGATTGGCTTCAGCAACGGCCTGCTGCGAACGTGCAGAGGCGGCGAGGTCTGTCTCGTGGCTCAACGTGTCTCCCATGGCGCGCGGCGACTGGCGGCCTGCGCGCGGATGCCTCTTGAGTGTATCGAAAGACGCCGCCTGTAGGGAGCCGCAGGCGCAGGAACTCCGAACAGCAAGCGACTTAGTTCAAGGTGTGAAAGCCGCGGCGCAACTCCCGCAGCCGCTGGCCGACGCTGCTGGAGTCGCCGGAGTCAGGGCTGAGATACACCAGCACCGGCTGCGCAACCAGCTCGCCGCTCGGCACAAAACCCCAGTAGCGGCTGTCTTCGCTCTCGTTGCGGTTGTCGCCGAGCATGAAGTAGCTGTCCTGCGGCACGGTGATCTCCGCGCCGTGGATGCTGGTTCGCATCTGCTGCCACCACTGCGGATCGACGTTGGGGTCAAGCTCGCGCAGCGTGGGAAAATCGTCGCGGAAGGAGTTGAACGGCGCGGGAGCGTAGTAGGCATAGCGCTCGGCGAGCGGTTTGCCGTTCACCAGCACGCGTCCATCGCGCAGGCGGATGCGATCGCCCGGTAGACCGACGACGCGCTTGATCAGGTCCACCTTGGGGTCGGGCGGGAAGCGGAATACGGCCACATCGCCGCGCTGCACGGTGCGGCGCGGGAAGACCCACGCCCACACGCCTTCCTGCGCGAACGCCTGCTTGTTGCCCAGCACCATGTCGCCCACATGCAGGGTCGGCACCATGGAGCGCGTGGGGATACGGATGGGTTGCAGTACGAACGTGACGACGAAAATGGCGATGACCAGCAGTTCCAGCAGCGAGCGAACCACCAGCGCGACGCCGGGCCGCGCGTGTCGCCGTGGCTGCGGAGGCTGGCTCATGCCTTGGCCTCGACCGTCGTGGGCCAGTGGTCCAGCGCGATCGCCGCCGCGGACTGCTGCGCTTCACGCTTGCTTTTGCCCTCGGCCTGTCCGAGCACATGCGTCGTTTCCGGCGCTTCGAGGCGGACTTCGACGGTGAAGGTGCGAGCGTGCGCAGGGCCTTCCTGCGCGATGTCGATATAGCGCAGACGGCCGGCGTTCTCGGCCTGCACGCGCTCCTGCAGAATCGTCTTGGCGTCGCGCAAGGCGCGGCGTCCACCGGCTTCGAAAGCTTCGTCGATGCCCGCAGCCTCGGGAGCAAGCAGCAGCTTCTCCGCCAGCGCGGTGATGGCCTCCAGCGGATCGCGTCCCGAGCGGCGCGCGTCGAGGAACATCGCCGCGATGACCGCTTCGCTGGCATTGGCCCACAGCACCGGCCGCTCGCGATAACCGGAAAGCTCCGCACTGCGGCCGATCAGAAGATGGGGTGCGAGATCGAGCGCCGCGCCCAGCTCGCCCATGCGCTTGCGGCTTACCAGCGCCGAGCGGATGCGCGTCAACTCGCCTTCGTCGCGGCCAATGAAACGCTTCATCAGCAACTCGCTGACCACGAGGCCGATCACCGCATCGCCGAGGAACTCCAGCTGCTCGTTGTCCGTGCCGGGATCGTTGCGCTCATCGTGGTTGAAGTCGCCGCGCGCCTCGTAGACGAAGGACCGATGCGTCAGCGCCAGTGTCAGTAACGAGCGATCGCTGAAGACATACCCCAGCCTCTCTTCGAGCGCAGCAAGTCCTGCACCGTTACTGGTTTCCTTGCGTTTGCCGGGCCGTCGCGTCGTCATGCCACTCTCTACTCTACGACCAGCAGCGGGGGATTAGGGCTTCGGCGGTGTTGGCTTGTAGGCTTCCTTCTCAGCCTTGGCGGTCGGGTCAAAGTCCTTGTCGTCGTCCTCGGGCTTGGCCTGTGTAGCCTTGGTGGGCGCTGGTCCCCGCTGGGGCAGTGCGAACGGCTTGGCGAGGCCCGCCTCCGCGGCGGTCTTGGTGTCCGGACGACTGTCGCGGGTCGCCAGCGCGGCCTTGTACTCGGTCACGGCATGGTCGCGCTCGGGCGGCGTCATCGTGTCGTACAGGCGGCCCATGTAGATGTGCGCCCAGGCAAGCGTGCGCGGGTCCTTGGTCAGCGTCGTCGCCTGCTGCAGGCCGGCCATCGCCTTTTCCGGGTCGCCGTGCGCGAGGTCGATGCGCGCCAGCACGTAAGTGGCGCGGCCCTTGTCGCCGTTCGGCTTGCCGAGCTCGGCTTCGGCCAGATCAGCCGCCTCGTCCATCTTGCCGGTAGCCAGGTCGAGCTCCGCACGGTCCATACCGACCAGTGGCGCGTGGCTGCGCGAGTAACGCAGCGGATCTTCGATGGTGCCGGTTTTGTCGAAGACGATGTTCTTGGCGTGGTTGATCTCGCGGCCGGCGTCCATGCCGTAGATCAGCGGGGCCATCTGCTCGGTCAGGCTGGCACCGTCCTTCGACATTTCGGTGAGCGCGCCGTAGAAGTATCCGGTCAGCACCCAACCCTGCGTTTCGTCCTTGTCGACCAGGCGTTGCTGCTCGATCGCGGTCTCGCGATCGTAAGCGTTGCGCAGCGTGAGGTAGTCCGTATCGTCGGCGTGCGAGAAGCCGGAGCGCGGACGCTTCGGCTCCGGTCCGGCGATCTTGAACATGTGCGCTTCGATCGCCTTGATCAGGCACTCGGTGATGAGCGCGACCACGTCGCTCTTGTAGATGAACTCGATCGGCGCGTCAGACACCGCGCGCAGCAGCGGCTGCATGCGCTCCATCGCCTGGCCGCGGCTGTAGACCATCGGCTCAATCAGATAGTGCAGATAGATGTGGCGAATCTGCTCGAGTCGCACCGGCAGCACATCGCCTTCGGTCTTCTGCGGCGAGGTCACGATGATGTAATCCATGCCGTAGATGCGGGCGTTGGTGAGCGCGGGCGAAAGCATCGGCTCCAGCAGCACGAGGAAGCGGCGGCCATCGTAGCTTGAGACCGGCATGTGAAGAAAGACGTTCGTGCCGAGCACCATCTGCTGCATCGGGTCATGCATCCGCGTGGTTACGGCGTCATACTCGGGGCGGTGCTGCAGCCAGATGTAGTGCAGGTTGATCTTCTCGGCGAAGTCGCGCAGCAGTGGAAGAACCTGCTCCACCTGCGCGGCCTGCGGAGGCAGATCGCTCACATCGACGTTCGGCGTCATCGTCGGCGGGGGCGAAAGATAGAGTGCCAGCGACACATACTGGCCCACGTTCAGCGCCGAGCCCGCCAGGCGATGCAACTCAAGGTAGGTGCAAAGCGCATCGCGACTGGCGCGCGCAGCTTCGCTCGTCTTCAGCACTTCGTTGATGTCGTTACGCACTTCGGTGCGTACCGGCAGGCTCTTGTCGAGATCCGCGTCATAGCCGCAGGTGTTCAGCGCCGAACCCATGTCGAAGAGCGGTTCGCTCGTCTCCAGCGTGACCGAAGCTCCACCCGCCTGGATCTGCGCAGCGCGCGGACGCGCTGTCGGATTGCCATCGTCCTGACGAATCTGCGCACCCGGCGCAGAGGAGGAGGAAGAAGAGGACGACTGGGCGACCGCCATACTCGCAAGGCCGAAACCGAGCGTCAGCATCGCAGCCGAACGGAGAACCAACGGGGAGGGGAGGAAACGAAGCACGGTACCGGTTAGACGCACACAGGAAGTCTAACGAAAGCAGCCTAGCCGCGCACGGAGACGCCCGTGAAGGTGAGCATCACGCGACCGCGAACGGGGGCTCCGAAGACGGTGGCGGGCTTGAAAACGCTGGAGAGCAGGTTCTGCTCCACCTGGCGGCGAACGCCGTTGTCCTGCGGGCCGGCGATGATGCTGTAGTCGTAAACGCGTCCAGACTCATCCACCTGCGCCATCACCAGCACCGGCGCTTCATTTCCGGTCACGATGGGATCAGGCGGCACGGAGGAGTAAAGATACTTCGGCCCCTGCAGGTGGGCCTGGCGATCATCGTTGGCCTCTACGGAAAGCGAGCCTGCGAAGAACCACGTAAGGCTGCCCAGCAGAAGCGCGGCTACCGCTGTTCCGCCCGCGACGCGAAGCGCCATCGGGGCGAGCGTGCGCTTCCACTGCTCAAGAAGGCGCGCCGAAACAGGGAGATACGTCTGCCGTTCGCGCTCTGCGCGCAATGCCCCGCGCAGACGAATCTGCAGATCGTCCGGCATCTCTGCGCGACCCATCTCAGCCAGCAGACCCTGCATGGAGCGCATCACGCGGAACTCCTGCGCGCAGCCCGAACAGGTATCGAGGTGCTTGGCGATCGTGTTCATGCGACGTCCGCTCACGCGGCCATCGATATAAGCAGAGAAATCCGCTCGCACGGAGTCGCAGCGATTGCCGAGGCCGGGAATGACATTCAGCTTCATGCGGCCTCCTGCTCGCGCACACGCGCTGCGCTGGAGGTGAGTTGCCCAAGCTGTTCGCGCAGAGCCGCGCGTCCGCGGGCGATACGGCTCTTCACCGTGCCCACGGTGATGTTCAGAATTTCGGCGATCTCTTCGTAGCTCGCGCCTTCGATCTCGCGCAGCACGATCACTTCGCGGAAGCAGGGCTGCAGCGCTCCGAGCGCCGCTTCCATCTTCTGGCGCATCTGCATGCGCGAGGCGTTGTCGAAGGGCGAGGAATCCGGCGTTGCGAGCAGGTCGGCGAGCGAAAAGCTTTCACCTTCGTCATTCTCATGCTGCTCGTCGATGGCGGTTTCCTGGCGCTTGTGGCGGCTCCACCAGCGGCGCTGGTTGCTGGCCTCACGCAGCGCGATGCGGTAGATCCATGTGCGCAGCGAACTGTCGCCCTGGAAACTCGAGATGTTGCGGAATACCTTCACAAAGACGTCCTGGGTTACATCGGCCGCGTCAGCCGGATCGCGCAGCGAACGCGCGATCAGCGAGTACACCGAGTGGCTGTACTGTGCGATCAGCATGGAGAATGCCGCTTCGGAACCCGCTTTTAATTCGCGGACGAAGCTTTCCTCATCTGCCCGGACTCCGATTGCGCTGGCAAAATCGCTCATCAGGAACACCTTTAAAACTGGTCGCTGGGGAGAAACCGACCAATTGCAAAGCACTGTAGTGGATCGTCACCACGATTGTCTAACAAAGTCCGATCAGAATACAAAGCGATGTTGCGCCGCCGGCGGCCGAGTGTCTCGCTCCACTCTGAAACCTTAGACACCGAGTAGAGAGCGGATGTTCCCGCGGGGTTTGACTTCGTGCTCAATCCACGAGAGAATAACCAAGTCCTTCCTTTGGAGTGGGCCTGTGGCGCAGCTGGGAGCGCGCTTCCATGGCATGGAAGAGGTCATCGGTTCGATCCCGATCAGGTCCACCAACAATCTCAAAAGCATAGGGCACCCTCCTTTCAGCGACTCCGTCGCATCCTTGCACGAAATCTAGAGTTCGCAATTCCAACGGACGTTGGCTTGGCTGCTTTGTTGTGCCTGTGTAACGCCGGGTTTGGCGTTTTCCGGGTCGGCAGTGTCCTTTTTGTGCGGGTCAGGTCTGCGTGAATCGAGTTGATTGCCACAGGGACTTCAGGTGCCAAAGTCTGGACGTAGATAGCCGACTACGATGCGGTCTTTGATCCCATCCGGGCCGCGCTTCGGGCGACAAACGGAACAATCGGTAGATCCAGCGAATGCTGGAGCCGTTATCTTCAAATTCCTGAACGCGCCGGCGCCGCCTCTGCATCTTCTGCTGAGGTCGGATGCGTCCGACGATGTACTGAGGGCCCCGGACGCACTTCGCGGTGAGTTCGCCTCCTGGGAGTCGATAAGTCGATCGACGCACTTGAAAAAACGGCGCGGGCCATTCGTCGCTTCGGACAGGTTCAATCATCCTGAACCTCTCCGGGGCTGAATCTGGAGCGCTAAGTCGGCTTGCTGGACGCGAAGCGGTTCAACTGCAGAGAACGGCGTTTATCGTTAGCAATCGCTGCGTTGTCAATGTCGCGTTTGCACCTTATAGTCAGTCAATGACTACCGTGTCCACAGCGCTGTTCTCGTTCTTTGGAGCGATAGTTGTTGCTTCTGGCATGAGCGTGCGCCTCGATCACCTTCATTCGGGCCGAGCCACAGTTCGTTACATCCATCCTCCGAATGTGGAGCTTGACCTTAGACTTGCTTCGGGCGGCATGAACCGCATCCCGCTTACATATGAAGAGATCGGACAGCAGCGGAGGGGTGCAATCTGGAAGGCAGAAGTCGTGGCGGAAGAAGCGGCACACTTCGTCATCTTCACCGACCGCTTTTCATCCAATTCCAATATCCAAGGCGAATGCGGCGCGTCAGACGGCGAGCAATATCTTCACATCATCTCGCTTGCCGCGCCAATGCGGGAGACGCTTTCGCTCAACATTGACAGTTGTTACCAATCACTCAAGCCAATTGATGGGTACCCACAGTACGATCCCGTGGCTCGCGTTCTCTCAATCAAGATCGAGCACGAAGATACCGATAAAGTCACGTTAAGCAGGTATCACCTAAACAGCGACGGGACAGCACAGATGATCAATTAATCGCGGATCAGCGTAACGCATCCCTAATCAGTTGGATTAGTCCTCATAAGTCGGCTTTACGTCAGCGACCCGGCACGACGGCAGCTAGCGCCGCGTCACTTCCGCGAACAGCGTTCCTCAAGAGTTGTCGGGGAACCCGACAGCACTGCGGATGGTCGACCTGTAACGATTCGGCGCTGAGCCAGTTCTTCTCTTGAAGGCTGTGCTAAATGCGCTCTCTGAGGTATAGCCCAAGGAGCGAGCAAGCTCGGAAACGGCGATGTCGTCGTCTCGGAGGGCTCGTTTCGCCAGCCGCATCCGCCACGTCGTGAGGTAGTCGAGAGGTGATACGCCAGCGGCTTCCTTGAAACGAACGGCGAACGTCGTTCGAGACATCGCGGTTTCTTTCGCAAGCTCTTCAAGTCCCCACGCGTGCCCAGGTTTGCTGTGCATCGACCGCAGTGCCGGCGCAATTCGCGCATCGGCAAGGGCGCGCAGCCATCCGACAGGCAGGTTGCTGGACGTGTCCACATGCGCCCGCAAAATCTGGATGAACAGGAGCTGGGCCAGTTGGTCGGAAGCCAGACTCGCTCCGGGCAAGTTTGAAGATCGTTCTCGGACGAGTTGGTCGAGCAGCCACTGAAACGCTGTTGCCTGGGGCGAGGTGGCAGGAACGTGAATCCATGGCGGCAAGGCGTCCGCCAGTAGTTCGCGACTTGTGGGATCCAGCAGTACATGGCCGCCAAGATAGCTGAAGTCTTCGCCACTCCAAGGTGCGCCATGCCTGAAACGCTGCCTCGAAATACGTCCATCGCGTCCACGGGCTCGAGGTCTGGCTGGCTCGACAGGATGAACGATCTCTTCGCTGTGAGTAGTCCCACATCGCCTGGGCCGACTTGGCCTGGCTCGGGTTCGCCTTCGAGACGGACCCAGCAGGAGCCTTTGACCACGGCGAAGAACTTGATTTTGTCCGGCGCAGGGAAGCGCATGGCCCACGATCCACCCGCAGTAAAGCCTCCAGTGACGAGACTTTCGGCGCGGGTGAACTTCAAGATGTCGGAGAATGGATCAACGCTCACTTTCGTACTATCGCGCATGTACGGCGTACGTTCAAGCATTCTCCGTTCGATATCTCGTCAGTATCTTGAGCATATGGAAAACGAACTCGTATTGGTCACCGGCGGCTCGGGCTTCATCGCCTCCCACTGCATTCTGCAATTGCTGCAATCGGGATATCGTGTGCGGACGACGCTCCGTTCTCTTTCGCGTGAAGCAGATGTCCGCGCCATGCTGCAACAGGGCGGTACCGATCCGGGCGACCGCCTCACCTTCGCGGTTGCAGATTTGTCTGCGGACAAAGGATGGGCGGAGGCAGTCCAGGGATGCACGTACGTGCTCCACGGAGCTTCGCCAACTCCGTCCGGGAGCCAGACAAGCGAGGAGGATTGGATCCGTCCGGCGGTCGATGGAGTTCTGCGTGTGCTGCGTGCCTCGCGCGACGCTGGCGTGAAACGCGTCGTGCTGACCTCGGCATTCGGGGCCGTTGGCATGGGCCACAAGCCTCAGACCCGGCCCTTCGATGAAGCGGACTGGACAAACCTGGACGGCAAGGTGGCGCCGTACCAAAAATCAAAGACGCTTTCCGAGCGCGCGGCGTGGGAGTTCATCGCGAAAGAAGGAAAAGGGCTTGAACTCTCCGTGGTCAATCCCACTGCGGTCCTTGGGCCAGCACTTGCCGCCGACTACTCGCACTCCGTGCGCATCATCCAGCAAATGATGGATGGTCTTCCCGGAGCTCCAAAGATCAACTCAGGTTTTGTGGACGTACGAGACGTCGCTGACTTGCATCTCCGCGCCATGACCCATCCAGCGGCGAGCGGCGAACGCTTTCTTGCGATCGCTGGCAACAGCTTATGGATGCTAGAGCTTGCTCAGATATTGAAGCGCCGAATGGGAGTCGCTGCTGCAAAGGTGCCGAACCGCGAGCTTCCTAACTGGCTCATACGTTTTCTGGCGTTGTGGAATCCGGCCATGAAAAACCTTGTGCCGTTCCTCGGAGTAAAGATGAATGCGACTTCGCAAAAAGCCATTGAACGATTGGGCTGGTCTCCCCGCTCTAGTGAGGAAGCCATCGTCGCTTCGGCTGAAAGCCTATTACGTCTCGGCTTGCTGAAGGGGTAACGTTCCAATGTCTTGCTGGTAACAAAGTTGGCTTCTCGTCAGTGATCCGGCACTACGGCAGCTTGCGCCGCATCACTGACGAGAAGAGCGTTTTACAGGACAAATCCCAAGATGTGACCTTCCCTTCCGCTTGCCACAAATCGTGCATCACAAGGGCTAGGAGCTACACACATGAGCAAAGAAGCAAATATCGCAACGCAGAAGAAAATGGGCGACATCATCAACAGCTATCGCTTCGAGGACTTACACCAGGTCATGACACCGGGGGTAAAGGACCACGATCCTGCGGACGATCAGGGGCCCGGGCCAGATGGGTTTGTTCAGTGGTTCACGCAGTTCCATTCCGCTTTTCCTGACTTCAAGATCGCGGTTGAGCATTTGGTGGCAGATGAGGACAACGTCGCATCTGCCTATACGATTACCGGGACGCAGCAGGGTCCGTTCAACGGCATTCCCCCCACCGGAAAGAAAATCAAGGTCCGTGGCATGCAGATCTCCAAGTTCGACTCGAATGCAAAGATTGAGGAACGTTGGGGAGCTTCTCACGAGATCGGCATTCTGCAACAGATTGGTGCGATCAAGCCCGTTCCGCATTTGGATATGCCGCCGGCGATCTCTGCGCCGACTTCAGCAGGAACAATCTAGCCTCCGTTACTACATGGCCTCCGTGCGGAGTGAAGAGCACGGAGGCTATGCTTTATGCGTTCCGTCCATTTCAATGCATAGCCGATATTGGTAACGACAAGTCGGCTTCTCGTCAGTGATCCGGCACTACGGCAGCTAGCGCCGCATCACTGAGGAGAACGGCGTTTATGAGGAGTAATGCGCAGCAGTTACCGATAAGGCGTCTTCCGGGAGCAACGCTCAACGCCAAGCGATTACACACTGCCTCAAAATACGGGGTGCGGTCCACGCGGACATGAAGTCTTCCACAGAAATAGTCTTGCCTTCTGCAAGCGTGAGCTTTCCGCGACTTGCTCCTACAATGATAGAGAAGTGACCGACCTCCGAAGGTGTGTCGTACAGAACGATGGGGATACGTCCCATTTTCCTCTGCGCAAGCAATTCGGGCAGCCCGATGGCGCATTCCACAGGAATACCTAATCGTTTGAGGCGACGGTAACCGATCATCTCGTATGCACCGATGTCATTATCAGGATCTGTGTGAAATGAAACCTGTAGTCCTAATTCTCTAAGGCCTGCTGCTAAATGCACTGTGAACGCCCCGTGACGCTTCGTGTGGCGGCAAGCAGAGATGATTTTGGCTGCTGCCGGCTTCTTCCCGTAGTGGTGAAGTGCGGACCATGCGGCGAGAGGCCCACAGTGTCCGTCCAACTTCAGTATCTTTGATGGAGCGGACCACCAATCAGGGAGTTTCATCGTGTGTTTACACCCAAAGACGCGGAGTTCCTAACGAAAAGCATATCAATGCGCTAACCTTCTGAAAATGGCGTTTTCGGAAACTACGATTAGTACCGATTAAACGCCCTTCTCGTCAGTAATGCGGCGCTTATCGTGACCGACTCGCAAGGCCATCCTGAAGGTTGATCAGCTGTTGGGAAGTGTTACTGCGGATGTGATTTTGCGTACGCATTGAACTCGGGGAGCATCAGGTGTTTGCGTATCGAACCACCTGCCGGCTCCACTAGATATGCTTCTGTGTGCCCCAGATCTCTGCCGCAATCGCCAGTTGGGTACACGGAGGTCACAAGAACCAATGCGCCGGTCTCTCGATCCCAGCCATACGCCTGTACGTTGCCGCCTCGTGTTCTGCACCAATGTCTGCGTCGAAAATTTGCAAAGGCAGTTTGTATAGAGTCCGCCTCTTCCACTTGGTTTCCCTTTATGTGGAACACACGCGTGTGGAAGTTGCCGATCGCGCCACCATCGCTCCATGTGACCGCAAACCAGTCACTATTACTGGACCAAGTCACGAAAACGCTGGCGCTTAGGTTTGCTAGGTGCGTGGACAATAGCACCCTGGTGTTCCGACTCAAGGTGAAGCTACCGTCCTCTTTGACGGTGTAGCTTAGATCGCCTCGACGGTATACCTGCGGGTGCTCATCATCGGGTACGAAAAGGCACGAGGCATGTGAGCAGGCAGTGTACCCGGCATCGCTAATCGCTATCGGAGCAGCAAGTTGGGCCATGCCTGACATGCAGGTTAACAGCAATGTGAAAATTACAAGAGGTCGCACTGTGCTGGAAGCTTAGCATCCCGCAAGTGCATTGCTATAGTCCGCCCGTCATGAGTAACGATAATTCAATCGGCTAGCTCGAATCTCAGCCAGATCAACGTCGCGTGGTCGGTGGCTCCTGCGCGGAGTCGCGCACTTTGAGCTGCGTCTCCAGCACGATGTGGCGCGGTGGAGCAGTGTCGCCTTCAATACGGCTGAGGAGCAGTCGCATCGCCGCGTGCCCCAGTTGGTAGCTCGGCTGGACGACAGATGTCAGCGCCGGTTCGGTGAAGTCTGTGACGCTCAACCCGTCGAAGCCGATGATGGACACGTCCTGCGGGCAGCGTAGCTTGGACGCCTTTACTGCTTGCAACGCGCCGACTGCAATCAAGTCGTTCGCCGCGAAGATCGCTGTGGGTCGTGGCACCAGCCGAAGCAATCGCATCGCGCAGAGATAACCGCCCTCCTGGTCGAAGCTGCTCGCCTGTATGTACTCGGGCGAGATGGTGATTTTACGGCGCTTCAACTCCTTCAGGAAGCCGCGAACACGATCTCCTACGGTAGAGACATTCTCGGGGCCCTGGACGATAGCGATCTGCTTGTGACCCAACTGCGCGAGATGCGCGGCTGCCGTCTTGCCGCCTTCAAAGTTTTCGACCGTGACGCTGTCACCGTTCCAACCCAACGGCTGGCGATCGATACACACCAGCGGATATTGGCCCAGGGTAGGCAGCTTGTGGTTGTCCGAAGGGATGAGGATGATGCCTGCGGGCATGAACGAACTGAGGTCGTTCATGTAGGCGAGTTCCTTCGCAGGGTCGTTGTCTGCATTGCACAGCAGCAGACGATAGTTTGCGCGAAACGCTGCGTCCTCCACGCCGCGCACTACGGAAGGGAAGAAGGGATTGGTGATGTCGGGGATCACCATGCCGATCAGGTTCGTGCGGTTCGTGCGTAGCGCGCGCGAAAGATGATTGGGTTGATAGCCCAGCTCGTCGATGGCCTTCTGAACGCGAGCGCGTACCTCATCAGACACGGAGACTTTACCGTTGATGACGTGCGAAACCGTGCCCAGAGAAACGTTGGCCCGCCGCGCGATATCGTGCATGGTAATGCGCGAGGCGGCGGCGGGCACTTTCGTTGATTTGTTTGTGGGCAACTGTGGCTCCGTGCCAGTCTATTCAGCATCCTTCGCGCAGCGGAAACCGATGCTGGCCGAGCGATCAAGGCTCGGAGCCATCAGCAGATACTTGCCGTGCTGAGACAGTTTATATGCCTGCGGGAAGTACCAACGCGAACCCTGCGGCTGATAGTGGCTTCCACCGCGGAGAATCGCCGCGCTCGTGTGCTCGTCGGTGTACTCATCCGTCCACTGCCACACGTTGCCAACCAGGTCCTCGATGCCGAAGGGACTCGCGCCCGCAGCGTGAGCGTTCACATCGGAGGCGGCCTGTTCGTTGCGGTCTTTGTCGGGCGTGGGCACGTTCGCTGCTACCCACTGATTGCCCCACGGATACTCGCGGCCGTCGTTGCCCTGCGCGGCGTACTGCCACTCCCACTCATGCGGCAGACGCTTGCCAGCCCACGCTGCGTAGGCACGCGCGTCTTCCAGCGAAACCCAGGTCACCGGCTTGTTCGCCCAGCCATCGGGGAAGCTGCCGTTCTTCCAGTCGCGCAGAAAGTTGTGGTGATCCGCCGGATGGTAGTGAGCCGCATCGACGAACTTCTTGAACTCCGCATTCGTCACCGGATACGTGTCGAGATAGAACGCTCCGACGTGCATCTTCAGCTCGTGATAGCGGCGCGCGGAGCCTTCGCCGGGATACTGCACGTCGACACCTTCGTCGTTCGTACCTTCGATCTCGACGCCGTTCACGCGGAAGAGATACTCCGTAGCGGCGATTAGCTTCATCCCGTCCGGCGCGGACTTTGCAGGCTTGGTCTTTGCGATCGCAACGAGCTGCTGCGGCAGAGTCTTCCACTCATGCGAATAACTCGCCAGCGGTTTTTCACTCAGCGTATGCATGGTGCGCATCAGCTTCTGCATGTCAGCATTCAGCGTTGCGGTCGCGAGCACCGCACCGTATCCATTAGCCTCCATGCTGAAGCTCAGCACATCGTGATCGCCCTCGCGGTCTGCATGAAGCTCGATGCCGTTCCAGAGATCGAAGTAGCGAACGCCGTCCACGTGCTTCACCGCAAGCTGACGACCGCTGACGGAGTAGTGATTACGATTGACGATCGTCCACAGCGTCTCGCTCTGTGCGGGCCACTTGCTGGCGAAGACGCCGTAGTTACGCACGGGGGCGTATGGCTCCCACTCCTGCGAAATGAGCAATGATTTCTCGGCGCGTTCGATCGCGCTGACGCGACGCAGAGCCTCTCCATCCTGCGGCGTGATGCCGTTCCAGATGCCCCACACGTTCTCCCAGCTTTCAAAGCCGATGCCGTTGAAGAACGCGAACTGAAGATCGTCGGTGTGGTCATGCGCCCAGCGGTTGGAGATGTTCACCATGTGCCGCGGCTCCATCCACTTGTAGCGCGACACCGTTGGCGTGAAGCCGTACTTCCAGTAGCCCCACGTCATGTTGTTCCAGTTCAGCTGTTCGTCAGAACCGGGGCCGAGTTCGGGCTCGAGCGCAAGCGGATGATGCAGATTGTCGGACGCCTCGCGGAAGGTGCGCGGCACGCCTTGCAGCGTATCGCCATTGATGCCGTCGGCACCTGCTTCCGCCAGTTCCTCGCTGAGCGCGACCGCATCGGGCTTGCCTTCGACGCGCGTACCCTGATCCCACAGCATTGTGGGGAAGAGCACCTTCACGCCGCGCTTATGGAACTCAGCGACGAAGCTTTTCACGCCTTCCATGCCACCGGGCATGTCGTGCACCAGGTCGTACTGGTTGCGGTCGTCCACGCCAATGTTCGGATACGTAGGCCACACAAGCACGCTGTCGATGCCACCGTAGCGCTTGTCCGTGTCTTCGAGATAGCGAGCGACCGTATAGCTGCGGCGTGCGGGATCGTAGAAGAAGCGATCATGCACCATCATCTGCGGCTGAATGAAACTTGACTGCGTCCACAGAAGCTCTGGTCGTGTGTACTCGCTGTCATTGGAGCCTACGCGAATACGCCGTTCGCCGCGCCACGCGCGCGCGTCGCTCAGCCATGTCTTGAACTCGGCATCGGTGCAGGGACGTGGCTGCGATAGCATGAACCACTCTGGCAAACCTGCGCAGGACGGGCCTTCGATCTGCTCACCCTGCATCTTGAGCGGCGTGTCCTGCGCCACTGCGCTCGCTGCCAACGTGGTGAGAAGCGCTGCAAAACCGGCCGTAAACGTGCGACGAAACATCAGGCACCTCAGAAAGAAATCGTTTCAAAAACGCGCCAAGCATAAAACCTTTCAAAGCTCTTCGGCAAGCAACTTCTTTGCCCGCGTGCGCGATGAGCGTTTTGTTCCCATGCTTCTCCTGCTGTGAGTAGAGAATCGCCGCGTCCCTGAAGTGCCTATAAACATTGAGTGAATGCGCTAAAAACAAGCGATGGCTGGGGTGATGATGGCGAGCGCGGAAATATTTTTGAGATTCCTGTTGACAGCCACGTACCCGGCTTCCTAGTATGCTCGCGCTTTTGAAATTGAAAGCTTTCAAACATTCAAGCAGCCTCGTCAGGACGAGGAGCTTTTGTAAAGACTTTCGGAGGGTCAGTACCGTGACCAAGACGTATCAATGGAGTTGGATTCGCATAGCAGCAGTGTTGTGTTGCCTTTTCGCAGGCTTGCCTGCATTCGCCCAGTTTGAGAGCGGTGTCGAAGCCACCGTGGTAGATCCGTCGGGTGCGGCTGTACCCGGCGCCACTATGTCGCTTACCAATCAGGCGACGCACATCACGAATCAGGCGACCGCGAATGGAGCGGGCTACCTGCACATTCTGCAACTGCCTGTCGGCACCTACACCGCAGAGGTGAAGGCCCCCGGCTTCAAGGCATGGAAGCTGACCGACATCGTCGTCGAAGGCCGCACGGTACGTACGGTGTATCCGAAGCTCTCACTCGGGTCGGAGACGACTACGGTTTCCGTCGAGGCTGACACGCAGCAGATCGAAACTTCACGCGGCAACATCGGCCGCACGCTCGAGACGAAGACGGTGCAGGAGTCGCCGATGCTTGGCCAGAATATCTACGCAGGCGTTGCGACGCTTGCGCCGGGTGTCACGGGCCTTGGTACGGACTCCGGCAACATCTCCGCTGCTGGTTCTGTAGGCACTTCGAGCTACAACGCGGAGTCGGGCTATCAGATCAACTCCGCTGGTCAGCGCCAGGAGACGAACGAGTTTCAAGTGGACGGTACGCCGGTGAACTCGAACTCGCGCGATGGCGTGACGAACATCACACCGCATCCTGAAACCGTGCAGGAGATGAAGGTCACCGCGCTCAGCTTCACGGCAGACAAGGGACGCCAGAGCGGTGCTCTCATCGAACTCTTCACGAAGTCCGGCACAAACAAGTTTCACGGCATGGTGCAGGAGTTCCACAGTGACAACGCGCTGCAGTCGCGCACGCACTTCAACAACGGCAAGGTGCCGCGCACGATTCGTAACGACTTCGGCGGCGCAGTGGGCGGGCCGATCTTCAAAGACCGCACTTTCTTCTTCGGCTCGCTGTTCTGGGAGCGGTCCATTCAGGGCCAGTCGCTTGTGCGCACGGCGGAGACGCAGGACTTCACGAACTACGTGAAGACCAAGTATCCGAACGCGATCGGCACGATGTTCCTCACGCAGGCTCCGGTGAAGGTTTATCCGACCAGCCAGTTCCTCAACGTAGCGCAGGTGCGTGCGGCGTATGGTGCGCTGACCACGGATACATTCTCTGACTTCACCGGCAACGTTGTCGGTTCCACGACCGTGAACGTCTCGGTGCCGATCAATGGCTTCCAGGGGCATCTTCGTCTCGACCACTCGATGAACGATGGCCGCGACAAGGTCTTCTTCAGCTTCTTCCGCAACACGACGATGGCGACGACGGCTGATCCGCGTCCGATCCTCGCGTACACCAACCCCAACCGCACCATGTACGCGAAGTTCGACTACGTGCACGCGTTCTCGTCTTCGCTGGTGAATGACGCGGGCATCAGCTTCACGCGCAACTACGGCAAGCAGGATGTAAACCTGCCGGCGCTGCCGAACATCTATTACCTTGGTGGCATCAGCGCAACCTTCAGCCAGTGGGGACCGTCGGACTGGACGCAGAACAACATGACTTACCAGGACGCGTTGACCTGGTCGCATGGCCGCCACACCATCAAGGCGGGCATTGATATCGATCGCCAGCAGGACCTCGACAACTTTGAGAACGGCCTTGTACGTCCGGCGTTCTACTTCCTCAGCCCGCTGGATCTTGTTACCGATCTGCCGTTCTACCAGGGCGGCCCGGTCGTTGATCTGAAGACTCAGACGATCGCTCACGACCTCTATCAGCGCGTGTACATGCTCTACGTCGCTCCGTTCGTGCAGGAAGACTGGAAGGTCAACTCGCGACTCACGATGAACTTCGGCGTGCGTCTCGATTACTTCGGCCACCAGAGCACGGTGCAGAACGGTCACAGCGCCATCGCGTTCTTCACGCCGCAGGGAACCGGCAGCATGAACACGCAGATCGCCAACGGCTCGATGGTGGTGCGTGGCTCGAACGGCCAGGCTACGTACAACGCGCAGTATCGCGTTTCACCGCGCGTCGGCTTTGCGTATGACGTGCTCGGCAACGGCAAGCTCTCGGTGCACGGCGGCTACGGCATCTTCAGCGACAAGGTCGGTGAGTACGCTTACGTCAACGGCATGCGCACCAACCCTCCGGGCTATGCGAATCCGTCGCTCAACATCTACTCCGGCGCCACGCGTTCGCAGTTCACCTTCCAGACCAGCAACTCCGGCGCGCAGGGCTTTGCTCCGCCGAACGGCTTGAGCTATCAGACCGATGCACATGGTGGCCTCGTCGGCACGCGTACTTCGGTCGGTGGTATCGACCCGAACCTGCAGGCACCGATGGTGCACGCATGGGCGCTGGGTGTGCAGCAGGCAGTGGCAGGTGGCTGGGTGCTGGAGTTCGACTACCTTGGCACGGCGAGCCGCAAGCTCTACCTGCAGACGAACGTGAACCGCTACGCAGGCGATGCGCAACAGCACGCTGGCAGCTACACCTACCTCAACCAGAGCTTCGGCTCCGTCACGTATGGTCAGAACAACAACGTGGCGAACACGAACGTCGGCGCCTTTGGCGTAACGCACTCGTTCGCGCATGGCTGGACGATGCACGCGACCTACACGCTCAGCAAGTCGCTCGACTACATCAGTTCGAACGATAACGGTGTTGGCGGCGGCGAGACTGTCTTCGACGCTGCGCACCCGGAGCGCCAGTATGGTCGTTCCGATTACGACTCACGTCATCGCTTCTCGGCTGACGCGGTGTGGAACATCCCCGGCGTGAAGAGCAGCAGCATCGCACACGCCATCACCAGCGGCTTCACGGTGTCGCCGATTGTGATCCTGCAGTCGGGCCAGCCGTTCACGGTCTACACCTCGGCGCAGTACTCTGCGGGCGGAGACTACAACGGCGATGGCTACAACTACGACATGCCCAACGTTCCTTCGTTTGGTCGTCAGATCAGTGCAGCGCGGTCGCAGTGGTTGCCCACGGCAAACGGTGGCGGCGGCGGTGTCTTCAAGGCAAGCGCGTTCGCGGCACCTGCTCCTGGAACCGAAGGAAACCTTGGCCGCAACACTTACAACGGCCCTGGCTACGCGGTGACGAACATCGCTCTGGAGCGCAAGTTCCCACTGCACTTCCTCGGCGAAGCAGGACTCTTCGAGCTACGTGGCGAGTTCCTCAACGCCTTCAATCGAGTGAATCTCGCAAAGCCTGTCAGCGATCTGTCGAGCACCAGCTTCGGCATGTCGACGACGCAGTTGCTTCCGCGCCAGATTCAACTCGTCGCGCACATCCGCTTCTAACCCTTGCTGTCTCCCGGCGAAACGGGCTGTTCATGGTTCAGTCCCGTTTCGCCTTTCTTTTCTGTAGACCACATTTTGGTCGTACGATAACTGCTTACTCCACTGTGAGGTCGAACGCCGGTGTATCAACCTGAGGCGTACATTACCGTTCTGCTGTTTATGTTTGCCAGTATGTTGTGCTGGGGCTCGTGGGCCAACATGCGCAAACTGACAGCGGGCTATCCGTTTTCGCTCTTCTACTGGGACTACGTAATTGGCATCGTCGTCGGCAGCCTGCTCTGGGGCTTTACGCTCGGCAGCATCTATGGCGGTCCCGCTGCCTTTGTCGCGAATCTGCACTCCACGGACACGCAGCATGTGGTGTACGCGCTGATCGGTGGCATCATCTTCAACGTAGCGAACCTGCTGCTGGTGGCTGCGATTGACGTTGCGGGCATGGCGGTGGCGTTTCCTGTCGGCATCGGTCTCGCGCTCATCGTAGGCACGTTGCTGAACTACTTTGTGAACCCCGCAGGAAGTCCGCTGCTGATCTTCGGCGGTGTAGCGTTGGTCGCGGTGGCGATCATCCTCGATGCACTCGCGTACAAGCGCCGCGAAGCCAGCGGCTCGGTCAGCACGCGAGGCGTAGTGTTGAGCATCGTGAGTGGCGTATTGATGGGCACGTTCTATCCGTTCGTGGCGAAATCCACGCTCGGTGAGCACGCCCTCGGACCGTATGCCGTGGCCTTTATCTTCGCGATCGGCGTAGCCCTCTGCTCGCTTCCGTTGAACGGTTTCCTCATGAAGAAGTCGCTTACCGGCGAGCCCGCGACGAGCTTCGGCCAGTATGCAAAGGCCAAAGGTTCGTGGCATGTGTGGGGCGTCATCGGTGGCGTCATCTGGTGCACAGGAGCGGTGGCGAGCTTCGTCGCATCCAAGGCCAACGCCGTCGGGCCTGCTGTCTCCTACGCATTGGGGCAGGGAGCTACGATGATCTCCGCGATCTGGGGCGTGTTCGTGTGGCGCGAGTTCGCGACTGCGCCTGCGGCTTCGCGCCGACTCATTCCGTGGATGTTTCTGTTTTTTGTTGCCGGGCTCGGAGCCATTGCGATCGCTCCGCTGTTCGGTGGTCGCTAGAAAACCTTCGCTAAAGACGAGGAAGCATGAAGAAGAAAATTGTTGTGGTTGGAAGTTTGAATCTTGATCTTGTTGCAAACGTCGAGCGCATGCCCGCCGAAGGCGAAACGATGCTTGGGCAGGCGTTCGCCACGTACCCCGGTGGCAAGGGTGCGAACCAGGCCGTCGCTGCGGCGAAGCTCGGTGGCGAGGTCATGATGGTGGGGCGCCTCGGCAACGATCTGTTTGCCGAGGAGCTTCGTCGCGAGCTTGCAAACGTTGGCGTGAACGCGCGCTGCGTGGAGAACGTCGAGTGCGCATCGGGCTCGGCGGTCATCCTCGTCACGCCGCAAGGGGCTAACTCCATCGTCGTTATTCCCGGTGCGAACGCTACGCTTCGTCCTGAAGATCTCGACGATTACACCGATGTTTTTCGCGATGCAGGCGTGATTCTCTCACAGCTTGAAATTCCGCTCGACACGGTTGAGCGCCTCGGGCAGATTGCCGCGGAGCTCAACGTGCCCTTCGTGCTCGATCCCGCACCGGTGCAGGCGTTGTCTGCGGCCACGCTGCGTTGCGTCACATGGCTCACGCCGAACGAGACGGAGACGCAACTCCTGCTGCAGCAACTCGGCTATTCGGTGGATGATTCTCTCAGCGAAGACGCCGTGCATGCCGCGGCGGATCGTCTTCTCGCTACTGGTGCACGCAACGTTATCCTCAAGCTGGGCGGCCGCGGCATCTATCTTGCGGGCGCGGATGTTGCAGGAGAGTTTGTGTCGCCGTTCGTGGTGAAGGCCGTCGACACGACGGCAGCTGGGGACGCCTTCAATGGTGGATTCGCCTATGGGCTGACGCGGGGCATGGCTCCTGTCGAAGCTGCAAAGTTTGCCTGTGCGGTCGCGGCGGTCTCCGTGACGCGCGTCGGCGCGCAGCCTTCCATGCCCACACTTCAGGAAGCGGAAACCTTGCTCGGTGTTCCAGTAGCGAGTTAGTACCGTCGCATCGATGCAAACGCCAGCCTGCGTGGCTGGCCTTTTGCTTGCATTGCAATCATGCTCAAAACACAGCGAGCACTACGGCTCCCGCAGTGAGCAAGAGTCCGCCGACGACCTTGCCGGTTGTCAGTCGCTCGCCCAGTAGTGGCGCGGCGAGCAGCAGCACGAAGACAACGCTGAGCTTGTCCATCGGAGCAACCTTGGAGACTGGACCGAGGGTGAGTGCGCGGAAGTAGCAAAGCCAGGAGAGTCCCGTCGCGATGCCGGAGGCGGAGAGAAACGCCCACGTGCGCCAGTCCAGAGTCCGAACTTCGTGGGGCCGACCAAAGGAAAGTGCCACTGCCCACGCCATCACCACGACGACCGACGTGCGGATCGCCGTCGCGAGGTTGGGCTCGACATGGGCCACCCCCTTCTTTGCAAGCAGCGCCGTGCATGCCGCCATAAACGCCGATAAAAGGGACCAGAGTAACCACGACATCGTTCGATCTCCTGCTGTAGCTTCCGCGCGCTTGACTTGCCGGTCTACACTTCCACTACCCTATGCCTGTCTGCATGAAGACAGCCTGAACGTGGCGGTGTGCTTTTCAGGATGGCTTAAGCTCTGTGTCGGGAAGATGGCTCTTATGAGAGTTTTGGTCGTAGAAGACGAGTCGCGCCTTGCCGAAAATATCGTTGCAGGGCTGCGCGAGGCGGGCTTTGCGGTGGACCACGCCGCCGACGGGCACGAAGGCCTCGCGTACGCTGAGCAGGACCTCTTCGACCTCATCGTTCTTGATCTCATGCTGCCTGGGCGAGATGGAAAGAGCGTTCTCGAAGCGCTGCGTGCTGGCGGAATCCATACTCCGGTGCTGATCCTCACCGCGCAGGAGGGCAAGACCAGCATCATCGAAATGCTCAATGCCGGTGCGGATGATTACCTCGCGAAGCCGTTTGAGCTCGGGGAGTTGATCGCTCGCGCGAAGGCGCTCATTCGTCGCTCCAAGGGCAAGTCGTCGTCGGTCATCACGGTGGCCGATGTAAGCATCGACACGGTGCGCCAAAGTGTGACGCGCGGTAGCCGAGACGTGGACCTTTCGCCGACGGAGTATCGCGTGCTGGAGTACCTTGCGCACCGGCCGCGCGCGATCGTGTCGAAGAAAGAGTTGCTGGAGCATCTTTACGACTACGATTGGGAACATCACTCGAATGTGATCGAGGCGCATGTCTCGAACCTGCGTCGCAAGCTCACCGCACCGGGCGCGCCGCCTGTCATTGAGACGCTGCGACATCGCGGCTACCGGCTTCTTGCTGAAGGATGATCATGGACTCCAGCGCATCGCTCACGAAACGTCTCATCGCTGCCGTTCTCCTGCTGGAGTTCGTTGCGGCGGTGGCGTTGATCGTGACGGTGTGGAGCCACGAGCGGGATGTTCAGTTCTCTGCGTTCAAAGCGAACCTTCGTGCTCACTCGAATGCTCTCTTCGGCGCGTTGCAGGAAGCAGCGACGAAGGATGGCAGCATCTCGCTGTATAGCGTCGGCCTAACGATTCCACCGCGCGCTGTGTATGAGATCACCGAGCAGGGCGGTGGTGCGCTCGGCTCGCAGGGGCAGGTGCCGCATATCACCGCGGCCGCAGGGAGTTTTGTCGAAGCGAAGGTCGCCAACGAGCCGTATCTGTTCTACGTGCTGAGCGGCGGTCGCGCTATCGACCCCGGAAAGCCTTTCGCTGTTTACCATCATGTGCGCATCGTCTTCGGCTTGCCGGTGCATCGTGTGTGGCACGAGGTGGATGAGTCGGTGCGGTTCTTTGCTTGGGCGACGCTGGCTCTTCTGGGCCTCACCGCGCTGCTGATGAGTTGGCTGATTCGACGTCTTCTGACTCCCATCAAAGAGTTGGCCAGAGAAGCAGAAGCGATCGAAGTCGATAGCTGGGTTTTCAGTCCCCCTGCGAGTTCTATGCGCCTCGTGGAGCTTCGTCCGCTCGCTTCTGCGATTGAGAAGTCCATCGCTCGCTTGCAGCGATCGTTCGATCAACAGCGGCGATTCACGAGCGATGCAGCGCATGAACTGAAGACGGATCTCGCGATTGTGAAGTCCTCTCTGCAGCTGCTCAACATGAAGCAGCGAGACGCCGACGCCTACCAGAAGGGCATTTCTGTTGGACTCGAAGATATCGGGCGCCTCGAATCGACGGTGCAGAAGATGCTTACACTGGCTCGGTTGGAGCAGCATCCGACAAGCGCTTCACAGCAGTGCGACTTTACCGAGGCGGTTCTCGAAGCGCTCACGCAATGCATGTCGTATGCGGAGCTGAAGGAGGTGAACCTGCGGTCCACCATACAGCCCGAAGTGCAGGCGTTGATCAGCAAAGAGGACGCGTTGCTTCTCTGCTCGAATCTGCTGATGAACGCGTTGCAGCACTCGCCGATGGGTGGGGCGATCCACATCAGCCTGGCACAAGAGGATGATCATCTGCACTTGCGGGTGAAGGACTACGGCAGCGGTGTTGCAGACGCGGATTTACCGCATGTCTTCGAGCCGTTTTACCGTGGCGACGTTTCGCGAAGCCGCAAGACGGGCGGTACGGGGCTAGGACTCGCGATCTGCAAGGCGATCTGCGATCGCGCGCAAGGCGCGATCGCAATAGGCAATCACCAGGACCGTGGTGCGCTCGTGGAAGTGCGCCTGCCGGTGAGAAGGTAGTAGATCACCGGCGTTACGATCAGGCTCAGCAGCATGGACAGCACTAGTCCGCCGATCACTGCGATCGCGAGCGGTTGCAGCATTTGCGAGCCTGCCCCGAGCGCGAACGCCAGCGGCAACATGCCGCAGATAGCCGCCGTCGCCGTCATCAGGATCGGGCGCAGTCGGCGCTGAGCTGCATGAATCATCGCGTCCCTCGCCGAAGCGCCGTCGCGGCGATAGCGTTCGTCGGCATCGAGCAGCAGGATGCCGTTCTTCGCCACGATGCCGATGACCATGATGATTCCCATGAAGGATGCTACGTTGAACGTCGTGCCTGTCACCAGCAGCGCGAGCACGACGCCGCCGATCGACAAGAGCGACGAGCTGAGAATCGCAATCGGGGCAGAGAAATTGCGGAACTCGATGAGCAGCACACCGAAGACCAGCGCCAGCGAAATCACCAACACCTGAAGCAGCTCATGGAACGATTTTTGTTGTTCCTGATAGGTCCCGCCGTAGACAACGTGCACGGTCGAAGGCAAGTGCATAGCGGTTACGGTCTGCTGCACCTTCGCGATCGCAGTGCCGAGGTCTGAGCCTTGAAGCTGTGCCGTGACTACGATCAAACGCTGAAGGTTCTCGCGGCGGATCTCATTCTGCGGTGGAAGCTGCGTGATCTGTGCGAGCGATCCCAGCGTGGCAAGCTTGCCGGACGAGCTGTTGAAGACCGTGTTTTCGATGGAGTCGAGCGACTGCCGGGTCTCCTCGCCTAATCGCACCCGCACCGTATACGGCCTGCCGTTTGCGATGAGCGGCGACGTCGTCGTCACACCGTCGAGAATCGACGTTGCGTCTTCAGCCACTTCCTGTGGCGTGAAGCCCATGCGTGCCGCGACAGTGGGGTCTACCTGGAAGTTCGTTGCGGGACCGCTGATGGTGTTGTCGATGCCATTCTCGACGCTGACCACGCCGGGAATCTTGCCGATCGCATCGGCAACCCGCGGCGCCACATCAGAAAGCAACGCGGGGTCGCTGGCAAAGAGCTTGATCTGAATCGGCTCAGGAGCGTTCGACAGATCGTTGATCATGTCTTGAAGCACCTGCGTGAACTCCACGTCGAGCTCGGGCTCAGTCTTCTTGATCTCTGCTCGCGCTTCGGCGATCACCTCGTCAATACCGCGACTGCGCGAGGTCTTCAACTTCACGGTCATGTCGCCGTAATTGGCTTCCGTCACAGCGGCCAGGCCCATCTGCAGTCCTGTGCGGCGCGACGTGCTGTCCACTTCAGGAATCGCGTGCAGAATCCTGTCGACATGCTTCATGGCGCGATTGGTCTCTTGCAGCGAACTTCCCGCCGGCATGATGTAGTCGAGGATGAAGCCGCCTTCATCCATCTCCGGCAGCAGGTCTGATCCAAGTGAACGATAGCCCGTAAAGGTGCCGATGATGAGCAATCCGCAAAGTCCTAACAGGAGAAACGGATGTGTGAGCGCCCAGCCGAGGCCGCGCTGATGCCAACGCAGCACGGTACGCATCAGTTTGCCGTGCTCTTCATGCGGTGTTTCGGTCTGCTTGCGTTCCTTCAGGAAGACGAGGCTCAGGGCAGGTGTCCACGTTACAGCAAGCAGCAATGACGTAAGCAACGCGACCGTCATGGTGATGGCAAGCGCGCGGAAGAAGCTGCCTGTCACGCCGGTGACTGCGATGAGTGGAACGAAGACGACGACGGGCGTAATCGTAGAGCCAATGAGCGGCGCGCTGATTTCCTTCAACGCGAGCCGCGCGGCTTCTGCACGCGATTCGCCTGAATCTCGGTGCAGCACGATGTTCTCAACAACGACGATGGCGTCGTCGATGACGAGGCCGATGGCAGCAGCGAGTCCTCCGAGCGTCATGAGGTTGAAGCTCTCGCCCATCATCCACAGCGCGAGCACGGTGATAGCGACCGTCACCGGGATGACGAGGCCAGCGACGAGCGAAGATGTCCAGTCGCCGAGGAAAAGGAAGAGGATGACACAGGCCAGGCCGAGGCCGATAAGGATTGCGTCGCGTACGCTGCGAATGCTGTCGCGCACCAGCTCCGACTGATCGTAGTAAGGCTTGAGCTCTACGCCTTGCGGAAGATTCGTCTTGAGTAGATTGATCTGCGCAGCTACGGCATCTGCAACCGCAACCGTGTTGCTCGCGGGTTGACGCGTGATGTTGAGCAGCACCGCCGGTTTACCCTCTGCGGTCACTGCGGTGTATACAGGCTCTACGCCCGCTTGCACGGTGGCTACATCAGAAACACGCACCGCTGCGCCGTTAGCGGTGGTCTTCACTACAAGCTGGCCGAGTTCCGTGGCGTCATGAGCCTGTGCGCCCACAAGGCCCAGCACGAGTTGATGATTGGCCTCGTACAAGCCGGGCGAATCGATGATGTTGGACGCCTGCACGGCGTTCGTGAGGTCGAGGACCGTGACACCCGCGGTCTGCATGCGCGCCATGTTGGGCACGATGTGGAACTCGGGCACCTTGCCGCCTTGGATGGTGACGCTGCTCACACCATTGACGCGATTGATCGGAGGCTTGAGTTGATAAGTGGCAAGCTCCCACAACTGCGTCTGCGAAAGTCGATCCGAGGTAAGGCTGTAACCGAGGATCGGAAACGTCGCAAAGGTGAGGCGGTTCGTGGTGATCACTGCCGTTGCAGGCAGGTTCTGTCGTGCTTTGCTCAGCGCTGCATCAACGAGTTGCAGCGTGCGGAACATGTCAACGTTCCAGTCGAAGAAGAGGCTGACTTCAGCAGATCCTCGGCTTGTGGTGGAGCGCACGGTGGTGAGACCTGGGACGGAGTTAACCGCGTCTTCAATGGGCTTGGTGACCGTAACCTGCATCTGGTCGACAGGCATCACGCCGTTGTCGACACCGATGACGACGCGCGGAAAGTTTGTCTCCGGAAAGACTGAAATCGGAACCTGCTGCGCGGCGTAGATGCCCACGATCGTGAGCACGATGAGGAAGAAGAAGATGGGCCCGCGAAATCGTACGAGCCAATACTCAGCGCTGCGTGCGCTCGAGGGCTGCTCCATTACTTGTCCTCTCCCGCTGCAGCCGGCTTGCCGACCGTAACCTTGGTTCCATCGCTCAGGCCGTACGCGCCTTGCGTGATCACTGTCTGCGAACCGTTGAGTCCCTGCATCACCTGCACATCCTCGCCATCGTTGATGCCGAGTTGCACGCTGACCTTGTGAGCCGTTCCGTCAGCGTTCACGATCATCACGGACTTTGTGCCGTCTTCCGCTGTGAGCACGGCTGCCAGCGGGATTTTCACCGCATGAGGCGCCGTTCTGCCTACGACCGAGACGTGCGCGGAGGTGCCTGCCTTGTAGGCCCCCGCTGCATTGTTCACCTTGATCCAGACCTCTACCGTGGTGCTGCCGGGATCGAGTGCGGGACTAATCAGCGAGATCTTTCCAGGCACGGCTTGATCGACTCCGGGGATCGATACGGAGGCGTCGTCGCCCATCGTGAGGCGCTGCGCGACACTCTGCGAAAGATGAACCTTCGCCAGTAGCGACGAGGTGTCCATCACCGTGATGAGCGGCGTTCCTGTTGTCGCGGTCTCGCCGGGGAATAGCGGACGGTCGGTCACGACACCTGCAATGGGGCTCTGAATGTGCGTGTAGGAGACCTGCGCCTCTGCTGCGTTCAGCTTGCCCTGCGCAGAAGAAAGCTGTCCTTGTGCGAGCTTCCTGGTGGCCTGATTGCTCACGGTGGAAAGCGAGTGCAGGTGATTGCGTGCGATGTCATAAGCGGACTGGGCCTGCGTCAATGCAGCGACGGCGCTGTCGTAGTCACGACCTGCAATGGCACCTTGTTCGAGCAGCTTCCTGCGCGATGCTGCGATCTCTCCCTGCAAGCGGAGTTGCGCCTTCGCCTGCTCGAGATCGAGGTTGGCCTTCGCGTAATCCTCTGGCACCTGCGCCTTCGTCTGTATATCAAAGGTGGCCTGCGCGGCCGTATATTGGCCCTTGTTGTCGAGCGCCTGCGCGACGAGATCGCGGTTTTCCAACACCGCAAGCAGTTGTCCGGCCTTTACCTTGGAACCACGCTGCACGTAGAACGTGCGAACAGGTGCTGTGATCTTCGGGGAAATGGCTGCCTGCGCCAGCGGGGCGAGCGTTGCGTCCGCGATGATGTGCTCGGAGATGTCACCCACCTCAGGGCGCTCCGCGGCGACGGTCACCACGGCTTCGGGAGCATCGTCGCTCGACTTCTTGCAGCCGGAGAGCACCACGAGACTCGCCGCAGTGGCTGCGCATAAGATCCATCGCGTGGCATGTTGAGGGTGACGGTATAGGGTCATGGCTTAGATGGATCCTGTGAGAACTTGAAGAGCGGCAAGAGCGGATTCGTAGCGAACCACACCATCGGCGCGTGCTGTGCGTGCGGCTAGATAAGAGTTCTGCGCGTCGACGACTTCGAGCGCAGTGGATTCTCCCGCTTCATAGCGGAGCTTCGTCAGCTTCAGACTTTCTGCGGCGGTCTGCACGCTTTCATCCAGCAGCGTGAGTTGATCGCGCGCTGCAGCGGCTTCGGCATAGCTCTCTTCGAGGTTCGCAATCAAGCGTCGTTGTGCGGCCGTGAGGCTTACCTTTGCTGCGTCGCGCTGAATCTCGCTCTGCTTGACCTTCTTTTGCGTTGAGAACCAATCCCACACGGGGATGTCGAGTGTTCCACTGATGGCATAGCCGAGGTTGCGTGTTCCTTCGGGGCCGTTCTTCGCGAACTGTGGAGCATCGATGCCGTAGGCGAAGTTCAGCCCAAGATCAGGCAGGTAAGCGGCCTTGGCCGCTTTGACGCTGGCGTTCGCGGCGTTCACCTGCGCAAGCGCGCTTCGCATCTCGGGGTTGTTCTTCGACGCCAGCTGATGGATCTCGTCATGCGTGGGGAGCAATGCTGGCGCGTGGTTCGGGTCTGCGGTCGTGAAGCTCGTGCGTGGATCGGGGAAGAGAAGCACCGCCAGTTCGAGTCGCGCTTTCTCTGCGGCGAGGTTGGCATCATTCATGTCGCGCTGCTTCTGTTGCTCCTGCAGCTGTGCGCGGACGACATCGGCGTGTGCGACTTCGCGCGCGGCTTCGCGCTTCTTCGTCATCGCTGTGAACTGCGATGCCTCACGTAGAGCTTCGGTATTGAGTTGCGCCTTCTCTGCGGTAGTCGAGACGGAGTAGTAGAGGCTGACGACGGTCGAGACAAGGCCGCGTCGCGCAACTTCCAGCTCCGCGTTGGCACGCGCTGCGTTCGCCGCTGCAAGCTGTGCACCCGCAAACTGCTTCAGGCCGATGGTTTCGTTGACCACAGCCTGGCTTGCATACTCATGCACCGCATTGTTCGCGATGAAGACCTGATTGGTCTGTGAACCCGACAGCGTTGAGCGATTGTTCAGCCCGCTCGGCTGCGTGTAGATCATCTGGTTGTGATACGTCACGGACGGAAGCAATGCGGCCTTGGCGAGATAACTGTCGATGCCCGCCGACCTTTGCGCGGCCAAGGCCGCTGCGAACGCCGGCTCGTTGGCTTCGGCTTGCTGGATAGCTTCAGCGAGCGAGAGGGTGCGCGGTGGAGCTGCGTCCTGTGCCAGCGCAGTCAGGCATGGGCTGAGTATGAGAACCGCTGCGAGCCTATAGCGACTCGATTTTTTGAAGCACCTTGCCATGAAGTCAGCCTAAGTTGCGGAGATTAAACGAGGCTGAACGTGGCCGCGTGGTGCGGCCACGTTCCGTGGAGTTGAAGCTACTTCGAAATCACCATCAACGAGAAGGATGCAGGGAGCACTGGACCACGACGCGCGCCCTGCGGCGCAGGGCCGAACTTTGCGGCGACCACAAACAACTTGTGGCTCACGGGATCGAGTCCCACGTTGCGCGATCCGAGCTGCGTGGGCAGCGTTTGCACCACGCGATACTGGTCGGGACTCTCCTGATGGATCACCGTCAGTGTGCCTTCGCCGTTCGCTGCGAATGCGTTGCCGCTTGCAGGATCAAACGCTGCACCATCGACGCCCTTACCAATCGGCGCGGTGGCGACGACCTTACCGTTCTGGTAATCAGAGATCGCCATAACGCCGCTGCGGCAGCCGCTGAAGAGGCGCTGATGTGCGGTGTCGATTGCCAGCGCAACCGGCTGCTTGCAACCTTCGGTGGCCCAGCGCTTCGTGATCTTCAACGAGGCGGTGTCGATCTCGACAATCTCACTCTTGTCGGCGATGTTGACGTAGAGCTTGCCATTGCCCGCGGATGCGCCGTACTCCGGCTTGCCGCCCAGCGGAAGGTTCGTGATCAGATTGCCGGTTTTCGCATCGATGACGGTTGCCGAATTTGCATCGCCGTTCAGGCTGAAGACGCGGCCCGACTTGGCGTCGAAGACGATCGCATCAGCGTCATCTGCAGCGGGAATTGTTTTGAGCTTCTTCAAGGTGGTCGCGTCGAACATCACGACAGCCTTGTCTTCGCTTTCCGTCGCAAAGCCGTGGCCTGAGCTCGGGTCGAGAGCGACGCCATGAGCGCCGTGGATCTCTGCAAGCTCTCCGATCTGCTTGCCGGAGTTTTCATCGATGACCAGAACGCGGCTCTCGCGCGCGATGAAGAGGCGGTGATGCGCCGCGTCGGGAATGATGTAGTCCCATCCGCCATCGCCGCCCAGCGTGTAGGTGTTGGTGATCTTATACGGTGCCTGTGCATGAGCCATGCCAGCCGCAGCGACAGCGAGCCAAAGAAAGCGAGAGATGCGCACGTTGAGAACTCCTGATGAAGTAATGGCAACCGGGCCTCCTGGCTCGTGCCTGTATGCCATAGCTGGAAATCTAGCGTGCGCGCCTTAAGCGGAACTGAACATGCGAGGAGTATCTGCAAAAATCGTCGCGGCACTTTCAGGGCGTGATGTGTAATCTTGCTGAGCGATGCGCGCTGCAAGTTTTCGCGCTCTGAGAGAGGGTCTGTGAGGAAGTTCATAACGATGCTGTTTGCGCTGAGCGCGATCACCTCCTGGGGGCAAACCCGACCCGCTGTGAGCGCGCCAATCCACCGCGTGTTTGTCTTCGGTGATAGCTACTCCGACACCGGTCGCGGATATGTGGATGGCAATGGCCCGACCGCAGTCTGGTATGCCGCGCAGCAGCTTGGCATCACGCTCAAGACGAGCAACAAACCTTTCGCGGCTGACGATAGCTTGAACTTCGCCGTGAGCGGCGCTCCTACAGGCAGCGCCCCTTGGCGCACGTCCGGCAAAGATGTCGCTCTGGGATTCGGTATGCAGAATCAGGTGGCAGAGTTCGTCACCTTGCTGCATGAAGGCAAGGTGCGCTTCAACGCGGATGACACGCTGTTCTACCTCGCCGGCGGACTCAACGACGGCCAGGGTGCTACGTCGGAGACCGTGCAGCATCTCGAAGACGAGATGCGTGCGCTATACGCCGTGGGCGCGCGGCGCTTTCGCGTGGCCGTTTTGCCGGAGCAGATTCCTGCGTTTCGCCGCGTCGCACTGCGGTTGAATGTAGCGCTGCGCATGATTCCTGCGGAGATGCAGCGTCAGTTGAAGGACGCCTCCGTGGAGAGCAGCGCGTGGGGTTTATATCTCGACGCGGTGATGCGCTCGCCCTCGCACTACGGCATCACGGACACGAAGAGCACCTGCGCGGGCAGAGCGTTTCGCGGTGAAGATGCCACGCCGTGTGCGCATCCCGAGGCCCACTTTTATTTTCATGAGGGCCATCCTTCGACCGCGGTGCATAAGGCTGCGGGGCTGATGCTGGCGGAGGAATGGCAAGGTCATCCTGTGGCTGCGATTGCGCCGCTGCACCTTTCGCTATGGCCGCAGCAGGCTCCGCTGCAGCAGGGGAGGGGCGACGCCGACACGCCGTGGATGGAGGTCTACACCCCGGCAAATAATTTGACACGAACTGCGGTGCTCATCTGCCCGGGCGGCGGTTATCACACGCTCGCAATGGACCACGAAGGCGAGCAGATCGCACGGTGGCTTGCGGGGCGCGGCGTAACAGGCATCGTGTTGAAGTATCGCGTCGCCCCTTATGCGTATCCGGTGCCGATGCTCGATGAAGAGCGAGCGATGCGGCTCGCGCGCAGCCACGCGGAGGAGTGGGGCTTCGATGAGGACCGCGTCGGCGTGTGGGGTTTCTCTGCGGGCGGCCATCTTGCATCGTTTCTGCTGGCGCACTTTGCGGAGCCGTTGCCCGAAGTCGCGGGCTATACACCCGATGCGATCGACGCGCTGCCGGTGCGGCCTGCATTCGGCGTCCTGGCTTATCCGGTGATCTCCATGAAGGCAGGATTGACGCACCAGGGCTCACTGCACGGACTACTGGGTGAGCATCCTGATCCCGCGCTGGTGCAGGACCTCTCCGATGAGCTACAGGTGAAGGCCGATAGTCCGTCGGTGTTCCTCTTCTCCACGACCGACGACGCTGCCGTGCCTGTGATGAACAGCGTGAAGTTCTACGAGGCTTATGTCGAGAAGCGCATCCCGGTGGAGATGCATCTGTTCGATCACGGCCAGCATGGCAGCGGACTCGCAGGCACGAAGCCCGGCACCGCGGCGTGGCCGCAGTTGCTGCAGAGCTGGCTGCAACGCAACGGGTGGATGTCGAACGAGTAAGAGCGCAAGCAAAACGGCCTCCGAAGTTTCGGAGGCCGTTTCATTTTCACGTGAACTAGCTCTGCTTGCGGCGCTCGCGTACAGCTGCTGCAAGCTCCTTCAGCAAGGTCTCCGTTTCGTTCCAATCGATGCATGCATCGGTGATGCTCTGGCCGTAGGTCAGGGCCTTGCCAGCGACGAGACTCTGCGCGCCCGCGACGAGGTTGCTCTCAATCATTACGCCCATGATGCGACGATCGCCTGCCGCGATCTGCCCAGCGACATCGTGGCTCACCACCGCTTGCTTGCGGTAGTCCTTGCCGCTGTTCGCGTGGCTGAAGTCGATCATGATGCGCGGTGCGATGTTGGACTTCTCCATCTGCTGCGCGGTCGTGTTCACGGACTCCGCATCGAAGTTCGTGACGCCGCGGCCACCGCGCAGGATCATGTGGCAGTCAGGGTTGCCGCTCGTCAGCAGGATCGACGACTGGCCCGTCTCCGAGGTGCCGAGGAACGTGTGCGGCTGGCTCGAGGAAAGAATCGCGTCCACGGCGATCTGCACGTTGCCGGAGGTGCCGTTCTTGAAGCCCACCGGACAGGAGAGCCCGGAGGCCAGCTCGCGATGCACCTGGCTTTCGGTAGTGCGTGCGCCGATCGCTCCCCAGCTCACGAGGTCGGCCACGTACTGCGGCGAGATCATGTCGAGGTACTCTGTGCCGGCGGGCACACCCATCTCGGCGAGGTCGAGCAGCAGCTTACGCGCAATGCGCAGGCCATCGCTGATGCGGAAGCTCTCGTCGAAGTACGGATCGTTGATCAGGCCTTTCCAGCCCACCGTGGTGCGCGGCTTTTCAAAGTACACGCGCATCACGATGACGAGGTCCTGCGAGAGATCGGTGATCGCTGTCTTCAGCAGCTCGGCGTATTCGCGCGCTGCCTTCGTGTCGTGGATCGAGCAGGGGCCAACGACGACGACGAGGCGATCGTCGTTGCCGTTCAGCACGTCGACGATGCGTTGCCGCGCTTCAAAGACGGTCTGCGATGCGTTCTCCGTCAACGGCAATTCCTCTTCGAGGAAAACGGGCGGGAGAACAACGCGGGTAGAGCGGATGCGGAGATTGTTTGTGGGATACGCCATGACGATTCTCTTCAAGGATACCGCTTACGCGGTTTTCACCGAAGTTCGCGCAGAAAGAACAAGCCCCTGCCGCAGCAGAGGCTCATCGCTTTGCGGGCTCGGCGGGTCCTATGGAACGGGGAGTACCTTAGCGTCCTGCAGCGTAACGCGCAACGAAGCGCGGTAGCGGTCGCCGCGATAGTGCGAGACGGCGTACTCGATCGGCGTGCCGTTCTGCTCCATCAGCGTGCGGTAGATGCAGAGCAGGCTGGCGCGCTTCGGAATCGTCAGCAGCTTGGACTGGTCCGCCGAGGCGGACAGCGCTTCGACGGTCTCGTCAGCCCATCCAAAGCCCACGTTGTAGCGATCACGCAGCGTCTCGTAGAGCGAGGACGACGAGAAATCGATTTGATCGAGGCCCGGAAAGCGCCACAGCGGGATGTGCGTTTCTTCGATCGCAAGCGGCAGGTCATCGGCAAGGCGCAGGCGACGCAGATGCAGCAGCGACTGGTCCTGCTTCTCCAGCTTGAGCTGATCGACAAGCTCTTGCGACGCGGGAATGACCTTCTGCGCCAGCAGCTTTGAGGAGGGCTTTCCGCCCTTGCGGCGAATCTCTTCGGTGAAGCTTTCGAGCATCAGGATGCTCTTGCTCAGCTTCGGCTTCAGCACAAATGTGCCGCGACCGCGTTCGCTCACGGCGTAGCCTTTGTCCTTCAGCCCCTGCAGGGCCTGCCGGGCGGTCATGCGGCTGACGCGGTACTGCTTGGAGAGCTCGTCTTCACTGCTCAGCAGATCGCCTTCGCGCAGTTCTCCGGAGAGAATCTTCTCGAGCAAGGCCTGCTGAATCTGGTAGTAAAGCGGAACGAAACCCCGTTTATCAATCGCTCCTTCAAGTTCTGACATGGGACAGGCACGACTCCTTCACGGCGGGGTTTGGCCTAAGCATACGCGGTTGTCAAAAGAATTTTCGGAAAACCGTTGCATTCAGACCTGTACAAACGTATATACATAGTCACAGTCCGTTCATAAAAAGTTTTTGTACCCGAACCGTTTCAGGAGGTCGTATGTCGCCCCATTCTGTGAACCTTCGCGTGCTGGCCCGCTCGGCAGTGGCAACTTTGGATGGTGGCGTCGCGCTTTCTGCGCCGCATGCCCCGGCAAAATGAACGAACTCGCCCGGGACGTTCGCGAGAACGGCCTAACGATTGGGTGCAGTCTTCAGAAACAGATGTAGACAGATCGAATCTCGGCACTCCAGCAATGGACGTGCTCTGCATAGACCAATAAGAACGACACAGCAACACCACTTGAGGGAGGACGCGATGAAAATCTCCATCGCCCGTTGTACCGCATTGACTGCCACTGCTCTAGGTTTGATCGGTGGAGTGGCTATGGCGCAGGACGCCACGACCGGAAGCATTAGCGGAACGATTACGGACAAAAGCGGTGCCGCCGTTCGCGGCGCAACGGTCACGTTGACCAACACGGACCGCAACCACGTTGAGCGCACCCTGACGACAAACGGTAACGGCTTCTACACCGCAACGGCGCTCCCGCTGGGCAGCTACGACGTCACGGTGAGCGATGCAGGTTTCAAGACGACTAAGGTCCAGCACCTTATGCTCCACGTCGCGGACGCCCTCACAGTAAACCGTGCTCTGAGCAACGGTGAGAACACGGAAACGGTAACCGTCAACGCGGATGAAGCGCGCGTAAACCTCGAAGACGCGTCTGGCGCGGGCCTGATCAACAGTGATCAGATTAATAGCCTCGTGATGATCTCGCGTAACTACGAGAGCTTGATCAACCTGCAGCCCGGTGTCGCTTACGGTGGTGCTACGGACAACCTGCAGCGTGGTCCCGTAGGCGTGGGAGGAGCATCGAGCACGGTGTCTTTCTCGGTCAACGGTGGACGCACGACCTCCAATAACTGGACGGTAGACGGCGCGGACAACGTCGATCGCGGTGCGAACCTGACACTTTACGTTTATCCCAGCCCGGACGCCATCGCCGAGTTCAAGACCCTGCGTGGACAGTACAGCGCGCAGTATGGCCGTAACTCTTCGGGCATGGTCGATGTCGTGACGAAGTCCGGTACGAACAAGTGGCATGGTAGCGCTTACGAGTATTTCCGTAACGATTTCCTCGACGCGAATGGCTACTACAACGACCAGATTGGTCAGCCGATCAACAAGTATCGCTACAACGATTTCGGTGGTTCTTTCGGCGGTCCTGTCTGGATCCCGAAGCTCTACAACGGTAGGGACAAGTCCTTCTTCTTCGTTTCGTTGGAAGCACTACGTGAAGTCACCTATGCCACGCTGAGCGCAATCGTTCCTACGGCAGCAGAGCGCCGTGGCGATTTCTCGCAAAGCTATTACATCCCTACGGGCAGCACACAGTGGACTCGTGGTCCGGTGCAGGTCTGCACAGCCTTCACTTACAGCGCAGCGAACCAAACGAACACCTGTACCGCAGCAGGTACGCAGGTGACCGCGTTCTCGCAGCAGTCGCAGCAGTACCTGAAGGATGTTTATCCTTCGATTCCACTGCCGAACGAGGCGGCCAATCTCGCGCGCAACATTGATCCGCACACGATCAGCAACACCGTGCGCAACGTCTACAACAATCTGAACACCACGATCCGCGGTGACCACCAGATCGGTACGAAGCTGTCGCTGATGTATCGCTACATTCACGACACCTTCCCGACGTTCAATGGTTCGGGTACGTTCATCTCCGCTCCTATCCCTGGTCTCTCTGCAACGCAGTCGAAGTACCCCGGTACGCAGCACCTGGGTAAGGTGACCTACCTGCCCACTCCGACGTCGGTGATCAACGTTGGCTACGCTTACTCGAACGGCTCGATTCTGACGCAGCCGCAGGGTAAGTTGCTTTCGGCAAATTCGCCGGACGTTCAGCCCACCCTTCCGTATGGAAGCACCGTTGGTGTTGTTCCGACGATCAGCATGACCGGCATGACCTCTATCACTTCCGGTCCGGTCTACGTCGATCACGGCATCAATCATCAGGGGTTTGCGGATTACACGAAGACGCTGCACAACCACACACTGATCGCCGGCTTCTCCTACATGCACTATGAGAAGCAGGAAAATAACTCCAGCACCTCGAACCAGGGTTCATTCGGCTTCACGAATGATGCGGCGTTCCCGGTCGTCACCGGTACCGGTCAGGCGCAACTTTCGGGCGTGCCGGAATCGCAGTCCTTTGCAAACTTCCTGACGGGTAACGCCAACAGCGGCTTCTCGCAGCAGTCGCGCAACGCAGCTGTCGATATCAACCAGAACATCTACGAAGCCTACCTTCAGGACAACTGGAAGGTGACTCCGCACCTGACGCTGAACCTCGGCGTGCGCTACAGCTACGTCATGCAGCCGTATGATGCGGGTGGAAACCTGAGCAACTTCGATCCCAGCAGCTACTCGGCTTCGAAGGCTCCGACCATCGCTTCGACCGGCTTGATGTGCCTTACCGGCACGTGCAGCCAGGCTGGAAGCAATGCAGGTCAGTCGACCGCGCCGAATGCAAATGCTGACTTTGTTGGCCCCAACTACATTAACGGCATGATCTTCGGTAATCCGTCGGCAGCCAATAACAACCAGGCATCGCCCTTTGGCAACAAGGTGACGGGCGCGCAGAAGAACAACTTTGCACCGCGCGTTGGCTTTGCATGGGACGTCTTCGGCGACGGCAAGACGGCTCTCCGTGGAGGCTACGGATGGGCGTACGACGAGATCGAGGTTAGCTACTACGAGACCACGGTCTTCAATAACCCCCCTGCAGTGGCGACCTACTCGCAGACGATGGCGAGCGCCGACAACCCTGCTGGTGGTGCAACTGCTACGACGCCTTCCACAACACCGGGCCGCATTCAGGCTCTGCCGCTCAACTTCAAGACGCCTTACATGCAGCAGTTCTCGCTCGGCGTACAGCAGCAGATCACTCCGACCCTGTTGCTTGACGTTGCCTATGTGGGATCGCACGGTACGCATCTCGCAGGTGCCGAAGAAATCAACCAGCCGCGTGCAGGCGCATGGCGTGGTGTGGTCACCCCGACTTCGGCAAGCTCGACCTGCGTTCTCAACGGTCAGCCCGCGTTCCTCAACTCGACCTGCGATCGCGTCCTGAACCAGATCAAGCCTTACCTCGGTTACTTCGCGGTCGACGCGATGCAGACGATCTTCAACTCCAACTACAACTCACTGCAGACGAAGGTCACCAAGCGCTTCAAGGGCAAGAGCTTCATCGACGGCAACTTCACCTGGTCGCGCGATCTCACGAACGCCCAGGCTGACTACTCCGGCTTCGTTCAGGACATCTACAACGTGAACGGTGACTACGGCCGCGCTGCCGTCGACCGCAAACTGCTGCTCACGCTCGATGGTGTTTGGGAACTGCCTTGGTACAAGGAGCAGCACGGTCTTAAGGGTCGCCTCATCGGTGGCTGGAACGTTGCTGTCACCTACGCAGTGAACTCGGGTCTTCCGCTGACGGTTGCGGCTTCGGGCGGATCGGTCATCAACTACAACCTGCCGGGCGGCATCAATGGCCTGAACGGCTCCACCACCGGCGGTACGGTGAACGACAACGCTGGCCTTAGCCTTCTCGGCAACACGAACGCTGGCCTTCGTCCGAACCAGATCGCTGACCCGAACCAGGGCTACGGTGTAAATCTTCATGCCAGCAAGAAGTATGGCCAGTCGAGCACACCTTGGTTCTACACAGGCGCGTTCACCGCAACGGATCCGGCCAGCAATGTCCCGGGAACGGCTCGTCGTGGCACCATCAACGGACCGGGCTTCCAGCGCGCTGATCTGGGCATCTTCCGCGTCTACCGCATCGTGGATGGTCTGAAGTTCCAGCTCCGCGGCGAAGCGTTCAACGTGGCCAACCACACGAACATCCAGTCCATCGGTGTTACCTCCACCTCCTCCACCTTTGGTCAGGTCACTGGCTACCGCGACGCGCGTATTCTGCAGGTCGCTGGTCGCTTCGACTTCTAACCGAAACCGCTACTGGCAACGGCGTCCGCATCTGCGGGCGCCGTTGTCATTTGCAGGGTCAAAGCTGACGGATATAGGTATAGTTGTATAGGGTTGGATCAGTCTGTGAACCAGCCCCGGAGATCTCTCATGTTCACGTCCGCGCTCCCTTCCACGGAGCAGCGCAACTCGCGCTCGCTACAGTTAGACCAGCTCTCCACCGCAGAGCTGGTGCGGTTGATGCAGGAGGAGGACCGCGCTGTTCTGGCGGCGATGGAGTCGCAATGTGATGCGATTGCGGCGGCGATTGGCGTGATCGTACTGGCGCTGGAGCGGGGCGGGCGGCTGTTTTACCTCGGCGCTGGTACCTCTGGCAGGTTGGGAGTGCTGGATGCGTCTGAGGCTCCTCCGACTTTTCAGAGCAGGCCCGAACTGATCCAAGGGGTGATCGCTGGAGGCGATCATGCGTTGCGCTTTGCGGTGGAAGGCGCCGAGGACGATGCTGCTCAGGGTGTCGCTGATCTGCAGGCACGCGGCTTTGCTGCAGGCGATGTGCTCGTCGGCATCGGAGCCAGTGGGCGCACACCGTATGTGCTCGGCGGCCTGCGTTATGCGGCGTCGTTGGGCGCGCGGACCATCGGTGTCAGTTGTGTAGAAGGATCGGCTATCGCTGCGGCATCCGAGATTGCGATCACGCCGGTTGTGGGCCCGGAAGTTTTGACGGGCTCTACGCGCCTGAAGGCGGGGACGGCGACCAAGCTGGTGCTCAACCAGCTCAGCACCGGCGCCATGGTGCGGCTTGGCTATGTGTACGAGAACCTGATGGTGAACGTGGCGGCGACGAACAAGAAGCTGGAAGACCGCGCGCTGCGCATTCTCATGACGCTGACGGATCTGCCGCAGGACGAAGCGGCCAGGCTCCTTGCCGCGGCCGGCAGTATCAAGGCTGGGGTCGTGATGCATCGTCTGCAACTGAGCAGGACGCAAGCTGATCAGAGGCTATCGGTGGCCAGGGGCAACCTGCGTAGAGCGCTCGCTTAGAAACAAAAAGAAGCCAGACCGCACGAAGCGATCTGGCGTTTCACAAGCAATTCGGTCAAGCATGTAGTTCTCTGCGCGCGGCTGGTGCGCGCTTACTCGACGACGACCGCTTTCACGAGATTGCGCGGTTGGTCGACATTGATGTCGGCTTGGATCGCCATAAAGTACGAGAAGAACTGGTACGCGATCACTTCGGCGAAGGGAAGTACCGCTTCGCTGAGAGCGGGGACGAAGAAGGTCTGCGCCGAGAGTGAGGCGGCCTCTTCATCGCCAGCGTTGGCGGTGCAGACGATCTTCGCGCCCTGCGCCTTCATGTCCTTCATGAGCTGAATCGTCTTCTCGTAGCGCTCGACGGAGTCCGGCGCATTGCGGTCGACGGTGGCAATCATCGCCAGCGGCGTCTGGTCGCTGACGAGCGCGTTCGGACCGTGCTTCAACTCACCGCTGGGGTAGCCTTCGGCGTGCAGGTACGACGACTCCTTGAGCTTCAGCGCGCCTTCGCGGGCGATGGGGTAGTGCAGGCCGCGGCCGAGGAAGAGGAAGTTGGCGTACGGCTTATTGGCCGTGGCGATCTTTTCGGCGGTCTTCTGCCAGCCTGCGAGGTTCTGCTCGATGATCGCGGGAAGTGCCTCAAGCTGGCGAAGCTGTGCGGTGATCTCTTCAGGAGTCATCGTGCCGCGGGCTTCAGCAGCGAGCAGCGCAAGAAGCTGCAGCACGAGCAATTGGCAGGTGAAGCTCTTCGTCGCGGGCACGGCGCGTTCGCGGCCGGCGAGCGTGGGGTAGGAGACGGTAGCTTCCTTCGCCATCGACGAGGTTGGCACGTTCGTCACGGCCATGGTGCGCTGTCCTGCGCGCTGTGCCCGGCGCAGCGCAGCGAGCGTGTCGGCGGTCTCGCCCGACTGCGAGATCACGAGCACGGCCGCGTCCTTGATGCCGCGATCGCCACGCAGCGAATACTCGCTCGCGTACTCCACATCCACCGCGATGTCGCTGAACTCTTCGAAGAGCAGCTCTGCAACCATGCCTGCGTGGCGGCTTGAACCGCTGGCCGCGATCAGGATCTCGCGCGAAGGATTCCCGAGCCACTCACGAGCGGCGGCGTTCGTTTCTTCGCGGAACTTGCCGTTCTCAACGTAGTGCGTGAGCGTGAGGCGGAGGGCCTCGGGCTGCTGGTGAATCTCCTGCAACATCCAGTGGGGGAACGTAAGCGGCTGATCGAGCGTGTCCATGCTTGCCTCGCAGAAAATGATTGATTTTGCTTTACTCGATCATTCTAGTGCACGTATTATCGCCGTGTGAATCCCCTTCTTGAGAAATCTTTCGGAAAGGTTTCGTAGATGTCGAAAAAGACAGATCGCCGCGAAGAGCGGATTATGAAGGAATTGCTGCGGCGAGGCACGATGAGCCTCGCCGAGCTTATGGACGACTTTGAGGTCAGCGCGCCGAGCATCCGCCGCGACCTGAGCCGCCTGGAAGCTCGTGGTCTGGTGAAGCGCACACATGGTGGCGTGACGCTCATCGAGCCGTCGCTCTATGACGCCTTCCGCTATGACACGTCGTATCAGGCGCGCGAGCTGCGTTTTGCTGCTCAGAAGCGTCTGATCGGCGTGGCTGCGGCGGAGATCGTGCGTGAGAACGAGACCGTGGGCATCACCGCTGGCACGACGGCGACGCAGGTGGGCCGCGCGCTGCGCCAGCGCCGCAACATTAGTGTCGTCACCAACGCGCTGAATATCGGCATGGAGCTTTGCAACCAGACGGCGATCCGCACGACGTTGACCGGTGGTCTGCTGGCGTGGCGATGGACGTTTGCGATGGCCGGCCCTGCCGCTGTGGAAGCGTTGCGCGATACGTTTCTGGATAAGGTGTTTCTCAGCGTTACGGGCTTTGACCTGAAGCATGGTGCGACCACGCTCGAGCAGGAAGAAGCTCTGGTCGCACGCACGATGGTGGAGCACGCGAAGGAAGTGATCGTGATTGCCGACTCGTCGAAGTTTGGCGTCATCAGCCCCTCGCGCATCTGCCGTACCCAGGACGTGCATCGCGTCATCACGGACGATGGTCTGGCGGAGGACAAACGCGCGGCGCTGGAAGCTGCGGGAATCTCCGTGCAGATCGTGGAAGCGCACATGCCGGCCAGCGAATAGGCACGGCGGCCACAGAGTTTTCCGGTAGGTTGTAGAGCAAGAGTTCGTACAGATTTTTGAAGAGCAGCAATCAGGCCCGGCGCGTGCGTCTGGCGGAAGGTGGTTGGTCGATGGCGCAGGCGGTTGCAGCGGAAACAAAGCAGTCTTTTGGGTACGGATACTTTTTGACCTTCATCGCGGGCCTGGGCGGCCTGCTCTATGGTGTGGACATCGGCATCATCTCGGCGGCGCTGCTGTACGTGGACAAGAGCATTCACCTCTCGCTGGAGCAGACGTCGCTGATCGTAGCGGCTGTGCTGGCGGGCGGCACGATCTCTTCGCTGGTTGCGGGTTTTCTTGCGGACTGGCTTGGCCGCCGCACGATGATGATCGTCAGCGGCGCGCTCTTCAGCGCGAGCGGCGTATTGATTGCGACGGCGCATTCGTTTTTAGGACTCTTTCTTGGCCGTCTGTTGCAGGGCCTGAGCTGCGGTGTGATCGCCGTGGTGGTGCCGCTGTATTTGGCGGAGTCTTTGAGTGCGAAGAAGCGCGGCAGCGGTTCAGGCATTTTCCAGTTGATGTTGACCGCCGGCATCGTGATGGCGTCGGTGGTGGGGCTTTACTACACACGCCAGACGGAGGCGGCGATTGCCGCCGCGCAGGGCAACGCGTCGCTGATTTTTCATGCACAGGACCACGCATGGCGCAGCATGATGGCTTCGGTGATCTACCCGGGCGTGCTCTTCTGCGTCGGTTCGATCTTTCTGAAGGAGACGCCGCGCTGGTTGTTCCGCCACGGGCGCCGCGAGGCTGCGCTGCAGGCGTTGTTGCTGACCTCCACGCGCGATGAGGCTGAAACGCAGATCGAAGAGATGGGCGCGATCACGCAACAGGAGATTGACGATCACGCGAGCGGAGCCGCTGGCTCGCTCTTTCAGAAGCGCTATATCGTGCCGTTCCTGCTGGCGTGTCTTGTGCTGGCGTGTAACCAGGCGACTGGCATCAACTCGGTGCTGAGCTATCTGGTCGTGATCCTCAAGCAGGCCGGGCTGTCGGTCGAGCGCTCGACACAGTTCGATTTTCTGGTGAAGTTGCTCAACTGCTTGATGACCATCGTCGCGGTGGCGTTGGTGGACCGTAAGGGACGCCGCTTCCTGCTGCGTATTGGCACGGCTGGCGTGACCATTGCTTTGCTCGTGGCTGCGTTCACCTTCCATGCGGAGGAGTCCAAGCGCACCGACGTGCGCGAGCAGTTGCAGGCGAGCGCGACGAACAACGTGGTGGATACGCGCATCGCTAGCTTCAACACGACGGGCGCGCCGATGGAGATGCTGGTCTCGTATAGCTACGGTGCGGGCGATCAGATCATGACCGCGATTACGACCGAGAAGGACGGAGCGATTCACCTTGCGCCGGAGCCGAACACGAAGGCTGGGCCGCTCGTGATCAAACATGCGTGGCTGGGGCCGATCCCGAGTCAGCACACGGGTAACGTCATTGCGCTGTGCATGGCGCTTTTCATTGCGGCGTTTGCGGTAGGACCGGGCGTGGTGGTGTGGTTGATGCTTTCAGAGCTGATGCCGACGCGCATCCGCTCTTCGGGCATGGGCATTGCGCTGCTGATCAACCAGGGTGTGTCGACGACGATCGCGGGCGTTTTCCTGCCGGTGGCGGGACGCTATGGCTACGCGGCGATGTTCGGTTTCTGGGCCGCGTGCACCATCGTGTATTTCCTCACGGCGACGTTCCTGCTGCCGGAGACGAAGGGCAAGACGCTCGAAGAGATCGAGATGTCCTTCCGCTAAGAGTGGCCCACGACGAAGCGCCATGCCTGCATCCGGGCATGGCGCTTTCGTCGTTTCTGCAAGAATAGAACCACAGCCTGTTGGTGAGGCGAAGGAGCAGAAGGTGCGGATCGTCTTGCGTACGGCGTTGGTGCTGATGGTGTTTGCGGTCGTCGGCGTGTGGGCGGACCATACAGCGCGTGAGCACGCCAAGCCCGGAACTCCGGTGGCCGAAGTACGTCTCTCCGCATGGATGGCGGGGCTCTTCGGCGGTGGTGCGGCCGCGTCGATCGCTCTGATGCTGTCGTTCGTGAAGCGCCGTTAGTCGCGCAGCAGGCGGCCGTCAGTCGCGCAGCAGGCGCCTTTAGCCGCGCAGCAGGCGATGGATAGCCTCATCGCGGCTGAGGCCTTCAACGCGCACGAGCTTCTGTCGTGCAGTGGCCCCGCTCACAAGAGCGATGCTGCGTCTGTTGATCGCGAGCGCTTCTGCGAGGAAGCCAAAGAGTGCGTCATTGGCTTTGCCGTCGACCGGCGGAGCGGTGAGGGCGATGCGGATGGCATCTCCATGCTGGCCGAGGACGGCGTTGCGCTTCGCGCCAGGCTGCACCTTCAGCGCGAGCACGGCGAACTCGCTCACAGAGTCTCGCGCTTGCCGAAGATCGCTGTGCCGACGCGCACGGTGGTCGAGCCTTCTTCAATGGCCACGCGGAAGTCGTGACTCATGCCCATCGAAAGCTCCGTCAGCGTGGGATGCTGGGCGACGTTCGCGTCGCGCAAGGCCCGCAGCCTGGCGAAGTACGGACGCGCGCCTTCTGGATCTTCGGTGAACGGCGGCACCGTCATCAGGCCGCGCAGCTGAAGCTGCGGCAGCCTGGCGACTGCCTCGAGCAGCGCGGGTAGCTCGGCTTCGCTGAGTCCGTGCTTGGATTCTTCGTGCGAGAGCTTTACCTCGATGAAGACTCCGAGGCGCTTGTTCAGCGTGGCGCAGGTGGCGTTCAGGCGTTCGGCGATCTTCAGCGAGTCGAGCGCGTCGAAGGCGTCGAAGAGTTCGGCAGCGCGTGTCGTCTTGTTGCTCTGCAGCGGGCCGATGAGGTGAAACTGGGCGCCCTGCAGGTCGATGATGCCTTCGCGTTTGGCGGCAAACTCCTGCACGCGGTTTTCGCCGAAGAGCTTCTGCCCGGCGGCGATGGCTTCGAGCACAGCTTCTGCGGGATGCGTCTTGGAGACGGCCATCAGGGCCACGGAGTCGCGCGAACGGCCTGCGTGGGCGCAGGCCGTGGCGATCTCATCGCGTACACGTTCGAGATTTTCAGCAATTGAGCTCACAGCTACGATTCTAGCGAGGATTCCCGTCAGGAGGCTTCGCTAGAACTTCGAACTCGTCGGTACGCCAGCGGCGTGGGCATCACGCTCAGCCTGCGCGGCGGCCTTTTCGCGGTGCTTGCGCACGTAGTGTGCCTGGATGTCGGGGAAGAACTCGCGGATGGACGAGAACGCGACGTCGCGCATCACGGAGTAGCCGAACTTGGTGGCCAGCGTGGAGAAGGTCGCCGCGCTCGACGGGTAGTAGGTGCGCGAGATCACCTGCGTCAACACCTTGCCGCCGAGGCCGGCGATGTTCGGCGTCTGACGACCGCCGTAGGTCTGCGCTACGCCCTGGCGTGAGATCACGTAGAGCGAGCGAACGACGACGGAGTGGCCTGCGCCGAGCGGATGATAGCGCGTGTCCTCATGCAGCAGCGAGGGCAACAGCCATGCGGAGAGGTAGGTGCCGTCGGTCTTGTCGAGGAAGCCGCGCCACGTATATGCCCAGAAGCCCGGGACACCCTTGCCGAGCGCCGGATGCGAGTCCATCCCTTCGGCGGTGATGGAGGTAAGGCCGAGGAAGAGGAACGAGGAGTAGTCGAAGGCCTGCTTGGTGGCGATGCTGAAGTTGTACTTCCAGCCGAGCGGATGCGGCTTGGCGCCTGCAGAAACCGAGCGGAAGTTGGGCATGAAGCCGAGGATGCGCTTCGGCTGCTGGCGCTCCAGCGGAATGGGGTTGCCGTTGGCATCGACGTCGCAGCCCTCGCAGGTCAGCGAGTTCGACTTGTGCTTCGGCGTCGTCGGGGTTTGCTGCGCCTGCTGCGGATCGCCGAAGAGCAGGGCCGAGGGCGATTCGGGCAGGGAATCGGCGCTGCTGGACTCTGTCGCAGGCGTGGCTGCGATCAGAAGCGGGGCGTCGATCTGCGGAACGGGGAAGTTGCGAACGTCCACAGCATCGCTTTGCGCCACAACATCGCTTTGCGCCACGGCGGCGCACCATGCACTGGAGAGAATCAATCCCAGCGCAAAGCGGCGGGCTGCTGCAGAAGACAATCGCAAACGGGAGTACCTCATTGGATATGGCCGTTTTCGCGAACGCTTCAGTTCTCCGGCCGACACTTAAGCATAGCGAAAAGCAGGGCGTTCCGGGGTGTTTGAAAGTGGCTAAGTTGTTCGTGTCACGAACTCCTGACGCGGGTCTCGTGCATCTGATTGACGGCTTTACTCGTCTGAAGAGATAAGCTGACAAAAGGAGTCCCGCCGAGACCGCGACTAAGTTGCAGAGTCAGTGTTCAAGCCGGTGGGAGCATCCGCCCAAAGGAGTTGAAAGAGCAATGCGAACTGAGATGTCTTTTTCTGGATGGACAGTGAAGGCTGTGACTTTGGCTGCTGTGCTGAGCGCGAGTGCGCTCGCAGCTGCAGCTCAGACGCCCGCGACGACGCCGGTTGACGGCACCGCGGCAGCAACGGTCACGCGTCCGACGCTTGACCTCTCGCTGCCGAAGACCTACACCGCTGAGGAAGCGACCTTTTCCTCCTCGTCAGCGGACAATGAAATCGCATCGAACCTGCATCCGGCGCTGCCGGGCCTGAACGCCTTCCAGTATGGCTCGCGCCGTACGGGTCGCCCGCGCTATCGCGGCGGCAACCGCACAGACGACGGTGCGAAGAAGTGGGGAGCGTATGTGGGTGGCGGTCTGACCGGCCCCATCACCGACGACTCCAACTGGCTGACGCTGAACTACTCTGTAGGCGGCGGTGTCACGCGTAACTTCAACCGCAAGTATGCCCTCAGCCTCGGCTTCGATTGGGACAACTTCGGCAACACGACGAACTCGATTCACGCCTTCACGCGCTCGGCGTACCTCGATCCGACGAATAGCTATGGCGTCGGCGCAAACACGCACATCTGGTCGTTCACGCTGAATCCGCAGTACAACTTCTACAACAGCGAGACCTTTGGCGCGTATGCGGTTGTGGGCGGTGGTTTCTATCACAAGGCCACGAACTTCTACGTGCCGGCGACGGGCACCTACTGCGACTACTACGGCTACTGCTATCAGTACGTTGCGAACCAGACGGTGGACAATTACATCAGCAACTCGGCCGGTGTGAACGGCGGTATTGGCATCACTTATCGCCTGTCGCGCTTCGCTTCCGAGAAGCTGTACGCCGAAGCTCGCATCGTGCACACCTTCAACAACTTCCGCCCTGGCGCGGATGGTCGCACGGCTTCGGACTCGCAGCTCGCTGCATATAGCGGCTGGAACTTCTTCCCGCAGAACTCGCAGGAAACCACGTACATCCCGGTCAAGGTCGGTATCCGCTTCTGATACCGCTTTAGCGCAGGAACGAAAGGCCCGCCGATTTCGGTGGGCCTTTCTGTTTTCGCTTCTGCCCTTGCGGGTAGGGTGCCCCATCCGTACGCGGCGTTTTGCGGACGGGTGGGCAGGCGAGAATGCCTGCGTTCCCTGAGGCTTCTCTGGAACCCAGGTCTCAGAAGCGAGACCTGGGGCACCCGGTTCGCGATGTTTGGGCTTAGTAGCCTGCGACGTGAGGCAGGCTCCAGCCGAAGGTCACGGCCATCATCCGCAGCGTGAAGCAGATGACGGCACCAGCCGCCATCGCCCATCCGCGGGGCAGCCTGAAGCGCAGCGAGACTACCGTGACGATGGCGCCGGCCAGCGCGGCCGTGGCGTAGACATCCGAATGCAGGATCGCCGGAATGCGGTTGAGCAGCAGATCGCGGATGACGCCGCCACCGCAGCCCGTCGTCGCGCCCATCAGCACCGCGCTCAGCGGAGAAACTCCATACTCGATCGCTTTGTCGGCTCCAGCTACGGCGAAGAGCGCCAGACCGGCCGCGTCCAGCGTCACGAGCAGGTGGTGCGGCACGGTTTGCACAGTCTGGAAGCTGATGAGCGTGATGCCGCCGCCGAGCAGGGCGATCGCGCCGTAGCGCCAGTCGCGGATCGCATTCGGCGGTGTGGCGCCGATGAGTAGATCGCGCACGATACCGCCGCCCAGCGCGGAGATGAATGCGATCACCAGCACGCCGAAGAAGTCCAGATGCGCCAGCACGCCAGCGCTCGAGCCTTCCAGCGCGACCAGCAACGTCGCCAGCAGGTCGAAGACGAGCAGGACTTGCGTGGGGCGGAAGCGTTTGAAGGGAAACGGCATGGGCAGACCCCATCGTAGCGGATGCCTGCCGAAATTGTGCTGCCGGAGGCGAGCTCGATTTTTTTGTGCTCGTAATCTCCGCGTCCTCGGCTTGTAAAATGGATCACTGACGCGAGACCACGGACGGAGCCAACTTTCTGCATTTCCTCATCACAACTGCGTTCCTGCTCTTCGCCAACCCGCACGGGCTGAAGTACTACTGGAAGACCCATTACACCTCGCAGATCTACAGCTTCAAGGGCGAGTACCGCTGGAACTCCTTCGACGTGGCGCTGCTCGTGCCGTACTTCATCGTGATGGTGATCCTCGCGTTCTACGGCATTCACCGCTACCAGCTGGTGTGGCTCTACTACCGCAACAAGCGCAATGAGCAGAAGTCGAACGAGCCTCCGATGCGTTTCACGCCGGAGGAGCTGCCGTTCATCACGGTGCAGTTGCCGATCTACAACGAGCAGTACGTCATCGACCGCTTGATCGACGCCTGCTGCCGCATGGACTACCCGCGCGACCGCTACGAGATTCAGGTGCTGGACGACTCGACCGACGAGACGACCGAGGTTGCCGCAGGAATCGTCGCGCGCTATGCGCAGGGCACCTCTGGCCTCCCGCCGCAGCCCATCCAGTACATCCACCGCACGAACCGCTACGGCTATAAGGCGGGCGCGCTGGAGAACGGCCTGAAGACCTCGAAGGGCGACCTTGTCGCGATCTTCGACGCCGACTTCGTTCCGCCTGAAACCTGGTTGATGGACGTGGTGCACCACTTCGCCGAACCAAAGGTGGGCATGGTGCAGACGCGCTGGACGCACCTCAACCGCAACTACAGCTTCCTGACACAGGTGGAGGCGATTCTGCTCGACGGCCACTTCGTGCTGGAGCATGGCGGCCGCTCACGCGCAGGCGTGTTCTTCAACTTCAACGGCACGGCTGGCATGTGGAAGCGTGCGGCGATCGACGAAGCTGGCGGCTGGGAGCATGACACGCTCACCGAAGACACGGACCTCAGCTACAGAGCGCAGTTGAAGGGCTGGAAGTTCAAGTATCTGCAGGACGTTGAGTGCCCGGCCGAGTTGCCGATCGAAATGACGGCGTTCAAGACGCAGCAGGCGCGCTGGGCGAAGGGACTGATTCAGGTAGCAAAGAAGTCGCTGCCGACGATATTGAAGTCCGACATCGACAAGCACCAGAAGCTCGAAGCCTGGTATCACCTGACAGCGAACATCTCGTATCCGCTGATGATCGTGCTCTCGACGCTGCTGATGCCCGCGATGATCATTCGTTCATGGCAGGGCCCGCTGCAGATGATCCTGATCGATCTGCCGCTCTTCCTCGCGTCCACAGCGTCGGTATCGACGTTCTACCTCGTCAGCCAGAAGGAGCTTTTCCCGAAGACGTGGTGGAAGACGTTTCTCTACGTGCCGTTCCTGATGTCGCTGGGCGTAGGCCTGACGATCACGAACACGAAGGCCGTGCTGGAAGCGCTCTTCGGCATCAAGACCGCGTTCGCGCGCACGCCGAAGTATCGCGTGGAGAAGAAGGGCGAGAAGTCGCAGGCGAAGAAGTACCGCAAGCGCCTCGGTATCATTCCGTGGATCGAGCTGGCGATCGGCTGCTACTTCGCGGCGACTGTCTACTATGCGATCTCCACGGAGAACTACTTCACCGTGCCATTCCTGCTGCTCTTCGTGCTCGGCTACTGGTACACGGGCCTGTTGAGCCTATTCCAAGGCTTGTTTGAACGCCGCGGCAGCCGCGGGGACGAGATTCACGAGAAGCCCTACCCTGTAGGCATCTAAACTGCGTCGTACTTCGCAACCTCGATGAGATTGCCGTCGGTGTCGCGAAAGTAGATGGATTGCATTGGCCCCATGGCTCCGTTGCGAGCGGTGGGGCCTTGCTCTATCGGGATCTCTTGCTCGCGCAGATGTGCGAGTGTTTCTTCGGGTTCCTGGTCGGTGATGAAGCAGAGGTCGGCTGAGCCTGGTGTGGGGCGCAATGCCTTTGGCTCGAAGGTGTGGTCGCTCTGATGCAGATTGATCTTCTGCGCGGCGAAGTGCAGTGACCATCGACCATCTTTCACTTGCGATGTAAACCCTAAAGCACGTCTATAAAAAGCCACCGTCGCCTCAATGTCGGCGACGGTCAGGACGAGATGATCGATGCGAAGAATCATGCTTCGTTCGATGCAGCTTTGATTAGTTGAGGAACATCGTGCGGTAGAGTGTGTCGCGCTGCACGGGCTTGAAGCCTGCGTCGCGGATGATGCGGCGGAGCTCTTCTTCCGTGGTGCAGTTGGAGGTGCCTGCGGCCTTCACGACGTTCTCTTCGAGCATGACGGAGCCGACGTCGTTGCCGCCGAAGCGGAGGCCCATCTGCAACACCTTCAGGCCCTGCGTGACCCAGCTTGCCTGCACGTTCTCGATGTTGTCGAGATACATGCGGCTGATGGCGAGCGTCTTAAGGTATTCGACGGAGGTGGCTTCGTCCCAGCCGCGGCCGCCGAGCGCTGTGTTGTTCGGCTGAAAGCTCCAGGGAATGAATGCGGTGAAGCCGCCGGTCTCTTCCTGCAGTTGGCGGACGACCTCGAAGTGATTCACGCGTTGCTCCATCGTTTCGCCTACGCCGAACATCATGGTCGCGGTGGTGCGCATGCCGAGCGAGTGAGCGGTGCGGTGGACGGAGAGCCAGTCTTCGGTGCGGCACTTCAGGCGAGCGATGCGTGCGCGCACGTCGTCGTCGAGGATTTCAGCGCCACCGCCGGGGATGGAGTCGAGACCAGCGGCCTGCAGGCGGGCGATCGTGGTGCGCAGATCAATTTCGGAGTACTCGGCGATCGCGAGGATCTCCGAAGCCGAAAGGCAGTGCAGCCAGATCTGGGGGAAGCGGGTCTTGATGCCGGTGAAGAGGCGCTCGAACCAGTCGATCTTGAGGTCGGGGTGAATGCCGCCCTGCATGAGCACGCCAGTGCCGCCCATCTCGACGGTTTCGCGGATCTTGTCGTAGATCGTGTCGAAGTCGAGGATGTAACCTTCGCTGGCGAGCTTGCCCTTCAGCGGGCGATAGAACGCGCAGAAGGTGCAGTACTCCGTGCAGAAGTTGGTGTAGTTGATGTTGCGATCGATGATGTAGCTGACGACGCCGTCGGGATGCAGCTTGCGGCGGATCGCGTCGGCTTCCATGCCGATGCCGATCAGGTCGTCCGAGGCGAAACAATCAAGAGCTTGCTGGCGTGAAATGCCCATGCTTCCAGTGTACCGCTGCGCGTCTACTTCTTGCAGAGCAAGGGGTGGTCCTGGCAGACGGTATGCCACTTCGGATCGTTCTTGTCGGGTGGCAGTTCTTTGTCGTGGCGCAGGCCAAAGCGGCGGGTGACGCCGAAAGAGGCAGAGCGCGCGAAGGTCTGGCCGGTCGGCAGCACGGGCACGTTCCAGTGTTGTTGCTGAATGTCGAACTTCAGCGACCACAGATCGTTGAGGCGGATGCCGAGGCCGCCGCCGTATTCGTGCGTGCCGCCAGCGGTGCGCACGTACTGGTTGTCCTCGTAGAGGTAGGTGCCGGGGTAGGTGATGGTGCCGCGTCCCCACAGGAAATCACCGTAGGGCTCAAAGCGACCGATGCGCCGACGCACAACGGGGCCGAGGAAGAAGCTGCGCTCGTGGGCGGCGTCGCTCGCAGAGAAGAGCGAGGTCGTGGCGCGCAACTCGGCCGCGGGCTCGAAGCCGAAGATGTGGCGCAGCGAGTAGTTCACGCCTCCGGTCAGGCCGCGGTCAGAGCCTACGAAGCCGGTGTGCGTCAGTGTGCCCGTGAGGAAGACATCGACATGCGCGCCTTCAGTGAGCGTGCCTGCCGTGGTGGCCTGGCCGTGCGCTTGGAGCGCTGGCAGCAGGAGGAAAGCACATACGGACAGACGAAGAGCCAGGCGCATTACGCGCGAAAGGGGGCGAACCATGCCAAGGGAGCCTTTTGTGAGTAGGCGGGCAGTGGATGGGAGGAGCGCCCGGCGTTGCTACGAAAACGACTCGGCGTCCGGCCCTCTGGAGAGGCCGGACGCGAAGTTAGCTGCCATGGTGGACGGGGTTTTGCGTGGCGTGGACTACAGCTTAGGTCGTGAGCTTGCGCGCCAGGGCGCGCGCGTCGCGGATGAGGTCGGGCATGCCGACGCCGCGGTAGCTGTTACCGAGCAGGTGGATGCCGGGGCGTTTGGCGACGAGGGTTTCGAGCTCGTCCATGCGCTCGAGATGACCGACCTCGTACTGCGGCAGCGAGCGCGGCCAGCGGCGCACGTAGGTGTGGATCGGCTCCGGCAGGGTGCCGAGTACGGGCGTCAGTTGCGCAAGCGCTTCGGCGGCGATCTGTACATCATTGGCTTCTTGCAAGCGGTCGGCGGCCTTGCCTCCGAAGAAAGCGCGGATGATGCGTGCGCCTTCGGGGGCGCGGTGCGGGAATTTGCCGTCGACGAAGGTGCAGGCCATCAGCTTGGAAGCGTCGCCGTCGGGCGGCACGAGGTAGCCGAAGCCTGCGGGGACGGTGAAGCTCTGCGCTTGCTCGGCGGTCCAGCCGAACGCGACGAGGATGGCGGAGCTGGCGTCGGTGGGCAGCAGCTTCGAAGCGCGTTTGTGGATGAGCGGGGCGAAGAGTTCTCGCGTCACGTCGACCGGTGTGGCAACGATGATCTCGCTGGCAGGCTCCATGAGATCGCCGTGCGAGCGCGACGCGTAACTGGCGAGCATGCCGCGATGCGTGCTGCTGTTACCTGCGCGGACGATCCACTCGCCGCTGTCGTCGATCAGCCAGGTGCGCTGGTTGAGGTGGATGCGCTCTGGCGGTAGCTTCGCTACGAGGGCGGAGACGAGTGAGCCCATGCCGTTGCGCAGCGAGGTGAAAATCGTTTGCCTGGGGCGGTCGCCATGCTCGCGTTGTTTTGCCTGCAGCGCAAGGATGAGTGAGCCGTGTTCGCGCTCCATCGCGACGAACTGCGGCATCACCGAGCGCACGCTGAGCTTGCGCACATCGCCGCCGAAGACGCCTGCGAGCAGCGGCGCGGCGAGTGTCGTCAGCACTTCTTCGCCGAAGTGACGCAGCACGAAGCTTGCAACGGACTCGTCGGCTGCTGGTGCAGTGGCTTTCAGTTCGTCCGCGCGCATGGTCTCTGCAGTGTAGGCACGCTTGGCTTCTTCGCTGAAGAGCGGCGATCCTTCCATTACGCTGAGATCGGTGGGCACCATCATCCTCATGCCGTCAGGGATGGGGATGAGTTCGGAGCCTTTGAGTATGTACGTCTTACGCGTGGCGTCGTTGGACGCGATGAGCTCGTCTTCGAGGCCGAGCTCGATGGCGAGTTCGCGCAGCCAGGGTTTCTCGCTCACCCAGCCATCGGGACCGCCTTCGAGGACGAAGCGGCCGGCAGGCGTGTCTTCGAGCCTGGTGTCGAGGATACCGCCGAGGCGGTCGGTGGCTTCGTAGAGTTGCCAGTCGATCGCAGCACCGGCGAGGCGTGCCCGCTCGAGTTCATACGCTGCGGCCAAGCCGCTGATGCCGCCGCCGAGGATTGCGATTCGCTTCATGGGTTCAGTCTAGGCCTTTGTGTATCAACTCAGTGTGACGGTGAGCACAGGCTGTTTGTCGACATCAACGTCCAGAGCCGAGAGATCCAAGCGCCAGTGCTTACGCGCGCGTAGCGAGCACGTGAGCGATGCCGTCGATGAGCTTCGGCGAGTCGTTGAGGCTTTCGGCGCGCGTGACGCTGATGCCGCGTTCGTTGCCGAAGTCGCGGAAATTGACGTCGATGTCGTAGAGGATTTCGACGTGGTCGCAGAGGAAGCCGATGGGCTGCATCACGACGGCGCGATGGCCTGCCGCAGCAAGTGCTGTGATGGTGTCTTCTACGCTGGGGCCGATCCACGGCGCGCCTGCGACGCCTTGCGACTGAAAGGCGAAGAACCAGTCCGCTTCGCTGAGTCCAGCGCGTGCGGCGACGAGTGCTGCTGTCTGCTTGCACTCGATCGGATACGGGTCGCCAGCTTCGGCTGCGCCGTAGTTTTGCAAGCCGTCGGCGGGCGTGTTTTCGCCGGGCCGGTTGGAGCCTTCGGCGGCCTGCTGTTCGGTGGTCGCGCGAATGGTGCGGCAGGGCACAGAGTGCGCGGTGAAGAGCACGGGCACGCGTGCGTTGTGCTTCGTGCAGGCTGCTTGCCATGCGGTGGTGAGCTTATCGGCAAAGGCTTCGATGAGCAGCGGTTCGTCCGCCCAGCCAGCGATAAACGTGAAGGGGAACGCGTTGTCGAGAGCCTTCTCCAACGCGCGACGATAGAGGCCGGTGGAGGTGCGTGAGTTTTGCGGTGCAAGGCAAAGCACGGTGGCGCTGGTGACGCCATCGCTCTTCATCTGCTCGACCACCTCGCCGATGAACGGATGCCAGTTGCGCATGCCGACATAGACGCGCGTGCCGAGCTCTTGCTCTAGCAGCTTGCCTTGCAGCAGCGTGAGGCGCGTGAGCGGCGGGCCTTCAGGCAGCGGCTCGTGGCGCAGGCCGATCTCGCCGTAGCGATGTTGCAACTCTTCGACAACGTGCTGCGGCATGGGGCGCCCGTTGGTGACGTGCGCAAGGTACTCGGCCATCTGGTCGAGGGTGTCGGGAGTGCCGTGAGCTAGAAGGAGAATCGCGTGAGACATCGACTTCTATCGTACCGCTCGCCTGAAACAGCGGTGCGTTTGCTGCGTCGCAAATCGCACCGCTGTTCGTCGTATGGCATTAGTTCGTCGGCGTTGCGAGCACTTCCACTTCGATGCGCTGGTGCGTGCCTTCGATGTCGGCCGAGCCGAGTGTGAGCGGCTTTCCGGGCGTGAGCAGTATGGATCCTTCAAGGACCGTCTGATGGATCGTCGGTTCCGTTGGCATGGAGGGTGTGGGCGCGGGAGACGATACTTCAACCTTCGTCTTGAGCGCGACCACGCTGCCGCCGTCAGAGAGCGTTGCGTCAAGCGCATGGCCTACGTCGATGTAGGTGTACTGCAACTCGCCGTCTTTCGAACCTGTGATGACGGGCACTTTATTGCCTTGCTTCTCGGTGACGCGCTGGCCATTCACCGCTACGACCGAGTAGACCTCGCTGGAGATACGGTTCTTACCTTCGAGCGTGTTCACCGTGTAAGTGAGACGGTACTGCTTGCGAGGCTTGGTCAGGTCAGCGACGAGCGCCTCTGCTTGTGCCATATCTTCTGGGATTGTGCGGACCACAATCGCGTTCTGGCTCGCGACGAGATAGATTTTGATGCTCGGATCCAGAACATTACGCAGCGCTACGAGCACTTCGTTCGCGTCGTTCTGCTGCGTGGTGTTGGTCAGGAAGATCGTCTTGGTAATGTCATGGTCGTTGCGCCATTGAGTGCACTCACTGCGCGTAGTGAGTGGTCTGCAAGGGTTTGCAGGTGGGGTTTTCGCTTGAGCGTGCAGAGGCAGGCTCGAAAGCAGCGCTGTACCTAGGCTGACGACGAGGGTACGTCGTGTGAAGTGTGGGTGCATTTTGCATCTCCGTAAAGCATGGGTTGTGGATGGCCTTCCGCTAGTTAGGACGGAGATGTTGTCAAAAGGCACTGCGGCTTCGATGAAATATTTGTGAGCGAGCGGAGGGTTGTAAGTCCTTCGTCAAACGCATCAAGGGCGGACCGAAGTCCGCCCTTGAAAGTAACCACTAACGACTAACGACTCGGCGCGTCTAACCGTGCTTCTTGATCAGTTCGCCCACGAAGATGACGTTGTCGACCGGGGTTTGCGGCACGATGCCGTGGCCGAGGTTGAAGATGTGGCCGGGCTGCTTCGCGTTTTGCTCGAGGATCTCTTTCACGCGGCGCTCTATGACTTCCTGCGGCGCGAAGAGCGTGATGGGATCAAGGTTTCCCTGGACCGCGATGTTCGCGCCGAGCGTCTGGCGTGCGCCGTCAAGCGGTGTGCGCCAGTCGAGGCCGAGTACGTCGGCGCCGGTCTCCTTCATCGTGGGCAGCAGCGAAGCCGTGTCCACGCCGAAGTAGATGACGGGCACACCCATCGCCTGCACGCGGCGTACTAGTTCCGTAGTCGCGGCAAGGCAGTACTCGCGGTAGTCGCTGATCGAAAGCGCGCCTGCCCAGGAGTCGAAGATCTGGATGACGTCTGCACCGGCGTTGACCTGTTGCTGCGCATACTCGGTGAGCACGGTGATCAGCTTTTCCATCAGCAACTGCCAGGCGCCGTCGGTGGAGTACATGAGCTTCTTGGCTTCGATGTAGTTGCGTGAGCCGCCGCCTTCGATCATGTAGCTGGCGAGCGTGAACGGTGCGCCGATGAAGCCGATGATGCCGAGCTGGTCGCCGTCTGCGCGTGGAGCGGCGAAGTGCTTGCCCACCTTTTCGATCGCCTGTGCGACGTAGATCAGTTCACCTGCGCGCGTGGTGTCGAGCTTCTGGATCTGCTCGAGTGTGCGGATGGGCTGATGCACGACCGGGCCTTCGCCGTTGACGAACTCGAAGTCGAGGCCCATCGGCGTGAGCGGCAGCAGCAGGTCGGCGAAGATGATGGCGGCGTCGACGCCGAGGCGCTCAGCCGCGGTGATCGTTACTTCGGCAGCGATCTCCGGGTTGCGGCAGATCTCGAGCAGCGTGTGGTGCTTGCGCACGGCCATGTACTCGGGCATGTAACGGCCCGCCTGGCGAAGAAACCAGAAGGGCGTGCGGTCGACGGGAAGATGCAGGCAGGCGCGAACGAATCGTGAGGAAGACATAATCAGTGCGGCCTGCGGGCGCGTGAGCGGTGCACAGGCACTCTGACTAGGCTATCGCATCGGGCGCGCTACTGCGGAGGAGGTGTGCTGGCCGGCGGCGCTGTATCGGCCGGTGGCGGTGTTGCAGGAGCGGTTTCCGCAGGGGCCGGAGCCGGCGGAGCCTGTTCCACCGCTGGTGGTGGCGGCGCGTTGGGAGGCGGAGGTGGGGGCGCTGCTTCACGGCGCGGTGCACGCTCTTCGCGCGGACGATGGATCGTCGAGCCGACCTCGTTGTGGAAGGGAATGCGATAGGTCACGCCGATGGTGGCGACGAAGGGGGAAAGGGTGAAGTCTCCGCCCTGCGGCTTGATGGTGAGGTTCTCGCCGAGGTTCCAGCTTTGCGATTGCACGTCGAGCTTGAGCGCGAAGTTGTTGTAGACATCGATGTCGAGTCCACCGCCGAAGGTGTAAGCCAGCGCGTGATCGTCGGGGTATCCCGGCACCGGCGGCACGACATAATGCAGCGTGCCCAGCCCGGCGAGGAAGTCTACGTAGGGGTGGTAGCGTTGGTGGAAGTCGGCACCGAACTTCAAGCCACCGCTGATGGTGCTCTCCTTCACGACCTGGCCCGAGGATGTCTGGTAACGCAGCTCGATGGAAGGCGCGATGCGCCAGCCGAAGTAGCGCGTGTAGTCCGCGCCGAACATCACGCCATTGTTGTGGTACGAGTCTGGACCGAAGTCCGGCTTGACGTAGTTATAGCCACCGAACACGAAGATGTTGGCACCCTTCTCGGCGGTATACACGGCCTGCGCCCGCAGGGTGGGCGCAGCGGTCAGAGCGGCGGTCAAGGCGAGTGCTGAACAGGTCAAGGCGAGTGTTCTGGATGGCATGTTGGGATAGCCCTTCTCTCGGCAAGTCAGATCGCAGTCTCGCTAGGTAGGATTCCGGTCGCCGTTCATCGGCTGCCTCGCCCAGATCGATGATTCGGTGGGATGAAAACCAATGTAAACTAACGGGGTTGTGTCGGGACGCCACATTTGAGCTGCATACATGGGACGACGCAAGACGATTTCCTCAGAGAAGAACGGAATCCCAGATATGCCGAATTACCTCGAATTGCCGGTAGGCCCGAAGGCCCCTGAACAGGTCAACGCCATTATTGAGATCCCCGCCGATGGCGTGGCGAAGTACGAATACGACAAGGAACTGCACGTCTTCAAGCTGGACCGCAACCTGCACTCGCCGGTTCACTATCCGGGCGACTACGGCTTCATCCCCTCCACGCTTGGCGACGACGGCGATCCGCTCGACGTGGTGGTTCTGGTGGATTACCCCAGCTTCCCGGGCTGCCTGCAGGAAGTGCGCCCCATCGGCGCGCTCGAGATGATCGACGGCGGCGAAGGCGATGAGAAGGTACTGTGCGTTGGCGTCGGCAACCCGCGCTACAAGGATGTCTACAACTACTCGGACATCTACCCGCACATCCTCAAGGAGATCGTCCACTTCTTTTCGATCTACAAGGACCTCGAAGGTAAGTCGGTCGAAGTGAAGGGCTGGCGCGATGCGCAGTTTGCGCGCGAGCTGATCGTGAAGAGCCAGCAGGCCTTTATCGACGCGAAGGACAAGAAGTAGATTTCTGTACGAAAACAACAACGCCCGCGAGTGATGCTCGCGGGCGTTGTTGTTTTCAGCTGCGCGATCGGCGTAGCTTGCGCGGCCACTCGAAGCTCGCGTAGATCGCGGCTCCCGCAAGAGCGACGAGCAGTGCGAAGACGAGCGCGGGCATGCCTGCGACCTTCTCGTCGCGTGCGGAGTACAGCGCGAAGAGGATCAGCAGGAGCGGGCCAACGCCGATGCTTGCGGCGACGGCGAAACCACCCGGCACGCGGAACGGTCTGGCGAGTTGTGGCTCGCGCAGACGCAACGCGATGAGTGCTGCGAACTCCAGCAGCAGCGCTGCGCCATAGAGCACGAGGTCGATCGTGATGAGGCGTTCGAAGGTAAGCCCCAGCGCCAGCGCCCATGCCGTCGCACAGGTCAGCACGCTCACCCACGGCACGCCGTTGCGCAGGCGTAGCTTCAGGATGCGCGGCAGCAGTCCGTCCTCGGCCATGGCATAGGGCAGGCGCGTGAGCGTGAGTGTCAGTGCGTTGAAGGTGCCGAGGCCGTCGAGTGATCCGGCGAGCACCACGGCGAACGCCAAAGCTGGTCCTGCAAGCAGATGTGCGGCGTCGGTCCACGCGCCGGTGGAGAAGCGTTCGGCAGGGATGCCGACGGCCCACACCGCCGCGAGCGGCAGCATATAGACGAACATCACCGTGATCGCGGAGCCGAACATGGCGCGCGGGTAGTTGCGCTGCGGGTTGTCGACCTCCTGCGCGATGGTGGAGGCGTTGTCCCAGCCCATGTAGTTCCACATGGCGATGGGTACGGCGGCGAGCAGATCGTGGTGCAGCGTGGGCGAGCCGGCCATCGCCTGCAGGTGCAGGCCGCCGTGCAGGGCCTTCCAGAACGCGGCGCCGACCAGCACGACGAAGGGCGCCAGCGAGACGCACATCATGCCGATGGAGCCTCCGCCCACAGCGCTGGCGCCGCGCAGGTTCCACAGCGTGGCCATCAGGACGATCATGAGTTTGAGCGCGAGACCGCGATGCCCGGCAACGAGTGCGGGATAGAGATGGCCGAGATAGAGCGTGAAGGTCGTGGGGTAGATCGCCATGTCGAAGACGCTGGCGGCGAGCGAAAGCCAGGTCTCCTGAAAGCCCCAGAAGCGGCCGAGGCCGCGCGTGACCCAGACGTAGAAGCCGCCTTCATCGGGAATGGCCGAGGCGAGTTCGCCGACCATCAGCGCGGTGGGCAGGCTCCAGAAGAGCGGCACGATAGCGAGCAGCAGAAGCGCCCAGCGAAAGCCTGCAAGACCGATGATGTCTTCAAGGCCGTAAGGGCCGCCGGAGACCATGAAGTAGGTGGCGGCGATGAGAGGGAAGAGGCGGAGTTTGCGCGGCGAATGCGCCGCTCGGATGTTGGTCTTGGGTATCGAAGTGTCCTCCAGCGAGAGTGGTGATGCGATTTCTGAATGTACGCGAAATCGTGCGCTGTGCTGGAGATATTTTGCGTGGATATCGGGCAAAAAGAACGGGAGCCGATCGCTCGGCTCCCGGGAGGCTAAGTCTTGCAGGTTGGCGTTAGTTGACTGCGACGCTGACCGTGGTGGTCTGCGCGGTTGCGGTGGTACCGGTGGCCGTCGGAGTTGCGGTGACGGTCACGGTGTAGGTACCGGGGGCAACGACGCTGGCGGTGGACGAGCTGCTTCCATTGCCGTGGTCGCTGCAACCGGTCATCAGCATGCCCGTGGCGAGCAGCAGGCCGAGGCCGAGGGACGCGATCATGCGAACGCGCTTGCGGCGACCGAAGAACACACCGAAGAGAGTAGCGAGCGTCGCGGTGGCGGCGGGCGCTTCCCAGGGGTTGTTCGAGCGGTGCAGTTCAGCGTGTGCGCTTGAGGTGCCGATCACGAGCGTTGCGGTGGTGGTGCCGCCAGCGGTCAGGGTGACGCTGCCGGGGTTGATGGAGCAGGTGCCGTTTGCGGGCATGCCCGAGCAGGCGAGGGTGACCGCGCCAGCGTAGCGAGCGTTGGCTCCGATGGCCAGCGTGACGATGCCCTGCGAGCCGCCGGTGACGTTGAGTGTGGTTGGAGTCCCAGCGAGCGTGATGGCTGCCGCGAGGTCTGCAACCGCGATGCTGGAGGTGGACGAGGTGGCAGGGTTGAAGTGAGTGTCGCCGGAGTAGACAGCCTTCACGGTGTGTGTGCCGACTGCCAGACCGCTGGCGGCGAAGGTGGCGGTTCCTGAGGCGAGCGTGGAGGAGCCGAGCAACGTGGTGCCGTCGTAGAACGAGACCGTTCCGCTGGGCGTGGGGTTGCCGGTGAGGCTGGAGGCGACCTTGGCCGTCAGCGTGTCGGTGCTGCCGTAGCTGATGGACGAAGCCGAGGTGGTGAGCGTGATGCCGATGCTGCCTGCGCCGGCGTAGAGCGCGGCACCGTAGCCGGTGTAGGCCAGGATGTCGAGCGCGTTGTCGTTGACGAAGTTGCCGATCTGCGGGTTGGTTCCGGCCAGGCCCTGGAGCTGGTTGTACGGCGCGGCGAACTGGCCGTTGCCGTAACCGAGCAGAGTGCTGACGCCGTAGTAGGTCTTGGGCTGGCCGACGGTGCTGTAGAGCGTGACGATGATGTCAGCGTTGCCGTCGCTGTTCATGTCTGCAGCCTGCAGACCGTAGAACCAGTTGCCGGTGGCGATCTGCGAAGAAGGATCGAAGCTGTTGTCACCGTGGCCGCTCAGCACGATGATGCCGCCGGTGGCGATGGTGAGGCCCTGAACTTCTTCCGTGGTGAGAGCGATGTCCATCTTGCCGTCGTTGTTGAAGTCGGCAGTGGCCATGTTGGTGACGAGGTAGTTGGCGAGGATGGATACGGGCGTGGCGAAGGTGCCGTCGCCGTTGCCGAGAGCGGTCTTCACGGCGAAGCCCGTGCCCGCGAGGAGCGGAGCGTCGTCGATAACGAGGTCGAGCTTGCCGTCGTTGTTCAGGTCGGCGAGCAAGAGCTTATAGAGAGCGGAGCCGGTGCTGTGGAAGGTCGGTGTGCTGAAGGTGCCGTCACCCTTACCGAGCGCCACGTAGTAGCCGGTTGCGCCGCCTGCGGTGGAACCGCAGATGGTGTCGCCGCCGTAGGGGATGACGAGGTCGGCCTTGCCGTCGCCGTTCACGTCGCCTGCGGTGCCATAGTACTCGGGGCAGGGCTTGGTGCCGATGCCGACAGCAACCGGCGTTGCGAAGGTGCCGTCACCCTTGGAGAGCGCGACGTAGATTTCGCCGGTGGTGTTGGCGTAGACGAGATCTTCGAGTCCATCACCGTTGAAGTCAGCGTGGATGGGTTCGAAGTACTGAATGCTCGTGGGTGTGGTGGCGAAGGAGGCGACCGTGGTGAAGTTGCCCTTGCCGTCTCCGACAGCGGTATAGAAGCCGGGGTTGGTGGTGCCGGAGTACTGCATGATGGCGCTGGCGTAGCCGCCGGTGGTGTACTTGCCGGTCGTGATCATCGAGGAGTAGAGCACGTTGGGGTCGCCGGTGACGGTGACGACAGGAGCGCCACGGAATCCGCCCGTACCGTTGCCGGAGAAGAGCGAGACCTGCTTGTAGTCAGAGCCGAGTTGAGCGATGTCCTTGATGCCGTCGTTGTTGAAGTCGGCGACGACGAGGCTGTAGTAGGAGACCGGGTCGACCATGTACTGCGCGCCCGCGACCGGAGCGGCGAAGGTGCCATCGCCCTTGCCGAGTTCGACAGCGAGAGTGCCACCGCCGACGATCGCGTCGAGCTTGCCGTCACCGTTCACGTCGAGCAGAACCGTCGTGGTGGGAACCTGCACTACGCTCTGTGCGCTGGTCACAGCGGTGGCGAAGGAGTTTGTTCCGTTGCCGAGTGCGACCGCCATGATGCCGTTGCAATCGCTGACGAGGTCGAGCTTGCCGTCGCCGTTTACATCCGCAAAGGAGAGCAGCGTGGATTTATAGGAGACGGTTGCGCGGATGCCGGAAGAGACGAGCGGCAGTGCGATGGGGAAGCTCGTGCCCAGACCGGTGAAGGTGCCGTCGCCGTTGCCGAGGCCGGTGGTCACGGCGAAAATGCCGGTGGTGGAGGCTGTGCGCTGGTCGACGACAACGGCCACGTCGAGCTTTCCATCGCCGTTGATGTCAGCGGTGGTGATGCCGTAATCGGTGGGCAGAATGCCCGAGGAGGCGACGTTGAAGGATTGAGTCTTTGCTGCGCCTGGCGCGCCGAAGGTGCCGTCACCAACGCCGAGCTGCGTTTCCAGCGTGATCGTCGCGCTGGTGGTGGAGTTGAGCTTGAAGAGCGTGTAGAGAACGTCGGCCTTGCCATCGCCGTTTACGTCGGCGACGTAGGCCATGTTCGGGTAGCCGTTGGTGGTGTCGAGCGCGGTCGTGACGGCAGCGTTGAAGGTGCCGTTGCCGAGGTTCTTCCACGAGATCATGGTGTTGTTGTTGTAGTCGAAGGCCACGACGTCGGGGTATCCATCGCCGTCGATGTCGGCGGCGTAGGCCACGTTGACGCTGGCGGTGGAGTAGTTCGGGTTGAGGTAGCTGACGAAGGGCTTCAGGCCGCCGTTGCCATCATTCATCAGGATGTCGAGCGTGCCGTCCTGGAGCAGGACGGCGACGTCAGTCTTGCCGTCTTTGTCGAAGTCCGCACCGAGTTCGACGGTGACGGCGGAGGTCTTGGCGGTGCCGCGCGCATCGAACATCGGCGCGTTGACGTAGCCGCCGAAGTTCGGTGTGGTGGCGTAGGTCTGGCCCATGGGCTGCAGGGTGTTCATGCTGTTCAGCGCGTCCGCAGGAGCGAGGTGGGACTTGAGGTAGGGCGCCATGTAGGTTTCAGCGGGCGTCTGCAGCGTGGTGGCCGGGGGCGCGTCCTCAACGGGCGCGACCCAGTGGCGGAGCTGTGCGGACGCCACGCCCGCACAGGCTACCGAGAGCAGTGCCACCGATCGGGCGCTGCGGGTGAAGAATCGAAACAAAGGGTGTGACATGAAGCCTCCTGTTTGTTGGGAAAGAGTGGAAGTCATTTAGTTCACCGTGACCGTGACAGCGGTGGTCTGCGCGGTGCCGCCTGCGGGGCTTGCGGTGACGGTCACGACGTACGTGCCGGCAACGGTTCCCGTGGTGGTTCCGGTGGTGCCTGTGCTGGTGCCGTTGGCGCTTCCGCCGCAACCGATGAGGCTGCCGAGCGATACGATCGCGACGAGCACCGCAAGAGCGCGGAGCTGACGGCGACGACGCGAGGGGATGAGGAAGAAGAGGCCGAAGGCAAGGGCCGTGCCACCGAACTCACGCAGCAGGTCACGCGGCGCGGAGAGGGAGGCGGTCTTACGAGCGGTGGAGTTGATGGAGAGGGTGGCGGTCTGCGCGGTGATGCCGCTGATGGTGACCGAGGTGGGTGCGACGCCGCAGGTGATCGGGTAGCTTGCGCTGGCTCCGCTGGGCGTGCTGGTGACCGCGCAGGAGAGGTTCACGATGCCGGTGAAGCCGTTGGTCGGCGACATGGTCAGCGTGGAGGTGTTGCCGGTGGTAGCGCCTGCGGTGAGGGTGATGGCTGCGCTGTTCGCGAGCGTGATGCCCGGAGCAGCGGTGACGGTCACGTTGCTGACGGCCGTCTGCACGATCTTGCCCGAAGCTGCATCCGTGCCGGTGATGGTGATGGCGTACGCGCCGCCGGTGGTGGTGCTGGTGGAGACCGCGGTGACGGTGGTCGTCGCGATGCCCGTGCCGGTGACGTTGACGTTGGTGGGAATGCTGCAGGTGACCGGGCTGACGGCGTTGGCCGGTGCCGTGGTGACGGCGCACTTCAGGTTGACCAGGCCGGCGAAGTTTCCGGTCGGCGTGACGGAGACGGTGGCGGTGTTGCCGATGGTGGCGCCTGCGTTGATCGCGATGGCTCCGCTGGCCATGGTGAAGGAAGCGAAGGAATCGGTGATGGTGACGGTGCCGGTGCTGCCGTTGTAGTTGCTATCGCCGGAGTAGGTGGCCGTGAGCGTGTTGGAGCCGCTGACCAGTGAAGAACCCGCGACCGGGATGATGACGTAGGAGACGACGGTGTTGTCGGCGCGGAGGTTGCCGGTGCTGAAGGTGCTGGAGGTTCCGAGCGTTGTGCCGTTGGCCGTCAGCGTGATGGTGCCGGTGGGCGCGGTGGCGAGGCTCGAGGTTTCCACGTCGATCTCGATGTTGTCCGTCGTGGTCGAGGTGACGGTGGCTGAGTTGGCGTAGAGAACGGCGGTGGTGTTGCCCTTCACGACGGTGAAGTTGAGTGTGTTGGAGGTGTTCGCCTTATAGCTTGCATCGCCGGGATACGTTGCGGTGACGGTGTGCGTGCCGGGCGTGAAGGAGTAGGCGGTGCTGGTGCTACTGGGGAACGAGGCGAAGTTACCGCTGGTCATCGCTGCGGTGCCGATCGACTTGCCGCCGTCGAGATAGGTGACCGTGCCAGTCGCGTAGCCGAGCGAGTTGGTGTAGCCCTCGGCGGTGCCGTAGACCGATGTTTCGAGGAAGACATACGAGCCGTAGGGGATCGCGTTGAGATTGCTGATGGTGGCCTGCAGCGGCGTGTAGGCGTTGGCCCAGAGCAGCGTCGAGGAGTTTTCGGCAGCGATGTTGACGCTGATCGCCGAGCTCTTGCTGGAGGCAGTGCTGGAGTCGCCGCCATAGTTGGCGTAGACGGTGTACTGTCCGCCGGGCAGACCGTTGTAGCTGCCGGTAGCTGCGCCGTTGGCGAGCGTCAGGGTGTAGGGCGTGCCGTTCAGCGTGGAGCTGCTGGAGGAGCTTGCCGTTGCGGTGTTGACGATGCCGACGTCGCCGGTGGCGGTGGTCGGATTCACGTTGACGCCGAAGGTGAGGCTGGTGCCGTGTGTAACGCTGACCGCTGCGGTGGAGCCGTTGATGGTGAAGGCCGTCGTGGATGCCGTACCGGTGCCGGAGCTCCAGTTCTGCAGCAGGGCCGCAGCGTTCACGCTGCCAAGGCCGGTGGCGAGGTCATAACCGGTGGTGGCGTCGTAGCCGGTAAGGAACCCGTTGCTGCCGCAGTTGGTCGTGTTCGCGGTGCAGACGACCGAGTTGTTGCCAGCGGTGATGTCGTGGAAGACGGTGCTGTATTTGGTGGAGGCCAGCTTGTAGATGACGTTGTTGGCCGCGCCGAGGCGTGCGCCAATGCTCTGCTCGACGAGCGCGAGCATGCCCGCAAAGGCAGGCGTGGAGGCCGAGGTGCCGCCGGCGCCGGAGAAGCGTGCGCTGGAGGCGATCTGGCCGTTCGAAGTGGCGCAGTTATCGCCGTAGATGCTGCTGGTTTCGCAAATCACCCAGACTGCGCCGTCGAAGCCGTTGCCCGCAAGGAAGCTGACGTCAGGAAGATCGCGTGCGCCATCGGCCGGTGTCAGCGCGCTCTGGAACGCAGGCTTGGAGTAGATGATGCTCTTGCCGCCGCCGCCGCCGATGATGTTCGGAGAGGCGGAGTACGCAACGTTGTTGGCGAGCGCGCCGTTGCTGCTGGTGGAGTCATTCCACGGGCGCTCGGGAATGTAGCTCTTCGCGGTGCGGTAGTAGGGAGCCGAGCCGCTGGTGGTGGTGTCGACGTAGGTGGTGAAGCCGGAGAGCAAGCCGTAGAAGTCGGTGCCGCCGACAGAGATGTTGTAGGGCGTGGAGGAGAGGCCGTTCACAGCGAGGCCGTGCGTCGCGGTGGTAGCGGCGGAGCTGTCGCAGGTGGCTGCACCGGCGTCGCCGGAGGAGACGAGCACGGTGATGCCCTGTGCGGCGGCCTGCTTGTAGGTCTCGGCGATGAAGCCGTTGGTCGCGGTGCCGAGGCCGGCTTCGCAGGCACCGAAGCTGACGCTGAGGATGCTGACGGCGTTGTCGTTCACCGCACGCTGGATGGCGTTGAACAGGCCATTGGAGATGTCGCTGTCGGCGCTAGCGTAGTAGTTGATCTTCGCCTTGGGCGCGATGCCGCCGAGCACTTCGAGATCGAGGAAGGTCTCAATCTCGTCGCCGTTGATGCCGGGGTCGACGCCGTCGATGACGACGGTCGGCATGTTCAGCGTCGAGGTGGTTTCGCCAAGGAAGGCCTGACGATAGTTGGAGACGGGACCTGTGGCGAAGTTCGAGTCGCCGACAACGCCGACGGTGATGCCGGTGCCGTCGTAGGTGGTACCCGTGTAGTTCGGGTTCAGGTTCGCGTTCGGCGTGTTGTAGACCGTGGCCGCGTCCGCCGGGTCGAGGTAGAGGTAGGGTGTGCCCGCGGAGCTGAAAAGCGTGAAGTCAGGCTCGATGCGCTTGGTCGTCGCGTTGTAGGTCGCAGTCGGAGCCTTCTGCACATAAGGGTGCGGGCGGAAGTCGTCGAGACCGAGGACGCCCTTGACGGCGGGTGCGAGCGCGCGTGGAAGCTTCGGCTCAGTCAGCGCGGTCAAGTGCTTTTCGCCGTTCAAGGAGACCTGGTGGATGGTGGTCGCGAAGGCGTTCTGCAGCTGGCCGACGGAGCCGGAGAAGACGATGACGTTGGCGGCGGGCGAGGTCTTCACGACGGTGAGACCCTGCGACTGCAGCCAGCCGGTGATGGCGGCGATGTCATCGCTGGAGGCGCCGAAGCGTGCGCCGTACTCGGCGGGCGTGAGCCACTTGTGGAAGCTGGGCGAGGAGGCGTTCTGCACGTCGCCGAGGTACTGCTCGAGGTCGGCTTCCTGGGCGGCGCTGCGCTCGAGCACGATCATCGCATTGCGCGCGGTGAGCGAGGTGCTCGCCGTGCCAAGGTCGGTGGCGTGCGCAAGATCTTTGCGCAGGCTGCCAGCAAGCGCGATGCGGTCGCTGTTGTTCACCGCTGCGGTGACAAGGCGGACGGGGGCTGCGGATTGCGCGACGAGCGCGGCAGGGCAAAGGCTGCCAAGCGCCAATGCGATTCCCGCTTTCAGGCTACGGTACAGTCTGTTTCGGACCATCACAGGACTCCTGTTTCTAGAAGCTTTTTGGGTGAGACAAGGCACAGCAATATGCAGCAAGAGTGGCTTGCAAGAGCTGTTCGATCTGGTCGCAGGTCCTCCTGCGGAGAATTCACCCGAGCGCGAGCGATTCCATCGGAAGCTGCGGGTGCGACCAGGTTTTTGTGCTGAGTTGTGTTGCTTGAAACAGAGCGTACATCTCGAAACAGCGCTGTAAAGATTCGTCGGTGCGGAATGCGCCGAGCCGTTCGTCCAGTGCGCCGAACCGATGCGCCGAGTGGGTGGGATGTGTGCCTACAATAAAGAACCTTGACGAAACGTAATCCCCATCTTCGCTTCCTGCGCTTCTGGCCCCTGCAATTGATGGGCTGGGGAACGTACATCGGCATCAACGTCTTGTTCTCGCTGCCGTGGTGGAGACGCACCGATTACGTGGCGTATCGCGGATCGTTTCTGTTGAGTAGCCTGATCTGCAGCTTTCCGATGTACTGGCTCTGCCACTGGCTCTGGAAGAACAAGGTGCGACTGGTGACGTCGGGCATGGTGTGCATGATCGTGGCCATGCCGCTGGGCACGTTGTGCGCGGCGAGCTCATTCATCACCGCGACCTTTGTGAGCAGCAAGCGTCCGCCCACGCACTTTCTCGACGTACTGACGGCGACGCCGAGTGGATGGTTTGCGCTGATGGCCTGGACGGCGTTTTACTTCGGCATCAAGCACTACCTTGCGCTGGAGGAGAAGCATCGCCAGCTTGTGGCGACTGAGCTGCTGGCGAAGGAAGCGCAGTTGCGCGCGTTGCGTTATCAGTTGCAGCCGCACTTCCTCTTCAACACGATGAATGCGATTTCTACGCTGGTGCTGAATGACCAGCCCCATGCAGCGACGGAGATGATTGGCAAGCTGGCAAGCCTGCTGCGCAGCACGCTCGACGCGCCGGAGATTGATCAGATTCCGCTCTCCGATGAGCTTGCCGTGACGGAGGAATATCTCGCGATTGAAGCGGTGCGCTTTGGCGATAGGCTTTGCGTGCGCTGGGATGTCGACACGACGTTGGCAGAGGTGCTGGTGCCGCGATTGATCCTGCAGCCGTTAGTAGAAAACGCTGTGCGTCATGGCATCGCGCGTCGGCCGAACGGCGGATTCATTCTGGTGAAGACGCAGCGCGAGGGCGAGCGGTTGTCGGTGCTGATTGAAAACGAGCCGCCGGAGGAGTCCGCGAGTGTGTTGCTTGATGGCGTGACGCGCACGGGCGGCGTGGGTTTACAGAATGTGCGCGAGCGTTTGCTGCAGCTCTACGGCGATGAGAGCGCGATGCATACGGCAACAAATGTGCGCGGCAACTATGAGGTCTCGTTCAGCTTGCCGCTGCATGCGCAGAGTGACGATAAGCTGTCTGTAGTGGTTTATGAAGCATAGTGTCCTCATCGTCGACGATGAACCGCTGGCGCGACAGGGCGTGGCGTTGCGCCTGAAGGCGCATGACGATCTTGAGGTGATTGGGGAGTGCGGGAACGGGCAGGAGGCGCTGGCGTTCATTCGGGAGCATGCGCCGGAGCTCGTGTTTCTCGACATCCAGATGCCGTTGATGAACGGCATCGAAGTGATGCGTACGCTTGAAGGTGAGCGCCAGCCGTTTGTGATCTTCCTCACCGCGTTCGACCAATATGTGATGCGTGCGTTTGAGGTGCATGCGATCGGCTACCTGCTGAAGCCCGTGGATGAGACACGCTTCAACGCAGCATTGACACATGCGCGTCGTGTACTTGGAACGCGGTCCACGGCGGAGTTCAACAAGCGGCTGAAGTCGCTATGGCAGAGCAAGGACGAGGCGGGCGTGGAGCCGCTGGATAAGATTGCGATTCGCGTCGGCAAGCAGACGCGGCTTGTCAGTATTGATGAGATTGACTGGATTGAGGCGCAGGGCGACTACGCGGAGTTGCACGTCGGCACGCGAACGCACCTTCTGCGTGAATCGCTCAACACGCTGGAATCGAAGTTGAACAAAGATCATTTTCTGCGGGTGCATCGCTCGGCGATTGTGCGTTTGAACCGCATCGCCAGCGTGAGCACGCTGCCGAACCGCGACTGCTCGATCACGCTGCGAAGCGGAACTTCACTGCGGGTCAGCCGAACCTACAGCGAGCACCTCCGCAAACTGCTGCGGAGCCGGTCCGTGACCCTTTCCAAGCAGTAAGGGCTTCGACGCCACACCCCACCCACTTCACAGGTACGTCCAGGCAGGCGTCGCTTGGCTTTCTTCCGGGTGCACTCTCAGTTCTGCGCTTCGCTCGAGACATTTTGCCGTATTTGTGTGCGCTCGCTCGATGGCGCCCGGGAGGCGTGCTGGTATTCTAAGAGCAAAGCCCGACCAACCCGCGGAGGGGTGTGTGAGTGGTTGAAACAGACGGTCTTGAAAACCGTTTTGGCTGAAAGGCCAACGTGGGTTCGAATCCCACCCCCTCCGCCATTACGCCTACCCAAATTGATCTGCCGTTATCGCTTCCTGCCGACCTCTGCTTCAGAGGGAAGCTGGCTTGCGTTCCAGCCTCCGCCGAGTGCTGCGATCAACTGCACGGCGCTGGTCATCTGCTGCGTCTGGAGCTGCACAAGCGTTTGCTGGTCCGTGAGCACGCTGGTCTGCGCGGTGATCACGTTCAGGTAGGAGTCGACGCCGGTCTTGTAACGCGTCATGGCAAGGTTCTGATAGCGGGTTGCAGCGGCGACGGCGAGCTTTTCGCGCTGTGCTTGTTCGGCCAGCTGTCGGCTGGAGACGAGGTAGTCTTCGACCTCCTTGAACGCGTTGAGCACCGTCTGACGGTATGTGGCAACGTTCGCGCGATAAAGCGCCTCGTAGCGTTGCACATTCGCTTTGCGAGCGCCGAAGTCGAGCACGGTCTCGGACGCGCTTGCTCCGAGCGACCAGAAGAGTGCGCTCGCGGAAACGATCTGCGAGATGCTCGACGTCTGTGTGCCACCACTACCGGTGAGCGAGAAGGTCGGATAGTACGCCGCTTTGTAAACGCCGATGAGCGCGTTGTATTCAGCGACCGTGCGCTCGGCGGAGGCGATGTCCGGGCGGCGCTCCAGCAGTTGTGAGGGAACTCCGGTCGGGATATAGGGAACCTTCAGTTCGAGCGGCGAAGGCGCAAGGCTGAAGCTCGAGGCGGACTCGCCGAGCAGCAGTGCGATCGCATGCTCGTATTGTGCGCGCGTGGTGCGAATCGCGACAGCGTTCGCCTCGGCGGCACGCAAGGTCATCTCGGCTTCGGCCACGTCTTCATCAGAGTCGATGCCGGCCGAGTAGAGCTTCTTCGTCAACTCGACGGATTGCTTGTAGGCTTCCGTCGTCTTGTCATAGAGCGCGACGAGCGAATCCTCACCGCGCAGCTCGAAGTAGTACTGTGCCAGCGATGACTGCTCGCTGAGTGTTTCGTTGGCAAGGTCTGCAGCGGAGACCTGCGCGGCGTTCTTATCGGCAAGCACCTGATTGCGCACGGATCCGAAAAGGTCCGGCTCCCAGGAGACGGTAGCAGGAAGCTCATAGCTTTGACTGGAAGAGCTCGTAGACAGTCGCGCTGTGCTGGAAGAGCCGGTGCCCTGCGCATTGACGGCTGGCGCAACAGAGACCGTCGGGAAGAGTGAGGCTCGCGCATTGCGCACTAACGCACGCGCGGCCATGTAGTTTTCAAAATATTCCTTGAGGTTCTGGTTGTTGATGTTGAGCTTCTCTTCGAGCGCGTTCAACTGCGGATCGCCGAAGACCTCCCACCAATTGCCGCGAATCATCGCGTCTGACGGATTGGCCTGCTTCCAACCGCTTTTCTGCGCCTCCGTAGTGCCGGGAGTGTTTTCTTTGTAGCTCACTGCGGGCGGTGCAGGCATAGCGGGACGCACATACTTCGGGCCTACGCGGCAACCGCTGAGCGAGAGAGCGAAGAACAAAGAAGCGCAGGCAGAAGTGCCGCGAGCAAGAAGAGGCGAAGCAGAGGAACGGGACATTAGAGTGCCTCCTGAGGTGTCGGCAAAGTGTGAGGTCTTTGCGGCTGGAGCTGCGCGCCGTGCCGCGAGAAGCGCTTGCGCAGGCGGTCCATGAACATGTAAATGACCGGTGTGGTGTAGAGCGTGAGCACCTGGCTGACAAGCAGGCCGCCCAGAATCGTGAGACCCAACGGGCGCCGCAGCTCCGATCCGATGCCGGTGCCGAAAGCGAGAGGGACTGCGCCGAAGAACGCTGCAGCGGTCGTCATCAGGATGGGGCGGAAGCGCAGCACACATGCCTGGAAGATGGCGTCCTCGGTCTTCATCTGCTGCTCGCGCTCCAGCTGTAGAGCGAAGTCGATCATCATGATGGCGTTCTTCTTCACGATGCCGATCAGCAGGATGATGCCGATGAGCGAGATGATGTCGAGCTCTGCGTGAAAGAGCACAAGCGTGATCACTGCGCCGAGAGATGCCGATGGCAGCGTAGTCAGAATCGTGATCGGGTGGATGAAGCTCTCGTACAAAACGCCGAGAACGATGTAGATCGCGAAGATAGCGGTGGCGATCAACAACGGCTCAGAGCTCAACGATGCTTGATATTGCTGCGCGGTTCCGGTGAAGGTTCCGTGTACGCTCTTTGGGATACCGAGCGATGATTCAAGGTTGTGAATCTGTGCTGTGGCATCGCTGAGGGACGCACCTGGGGCGAGGTTGAAGGACAGCGTCGAGGACGGATAGAGCCCGGTGTGGTTGACGGAGAGTGGGCCCGTCAGCGGCTTATATGTCGTGATTGCGGCTATGGGGACAGTGCCTGCGCTGCTTTGAACGTACGTGTCTTTCAACGCGTCGGGGCCGGTGTAGAACCGCGGCTGCGCTTCGAGCACGACGTGGTATTGGTTCAGCGCTTTATAGATCGTTGACGGCTCGGCTTGCGAATACGAGTCATTGAGGACGTTATCGATATCGCTCGCGGTGATGCCTAAGCGCGCAGCGGTCGCGCGGTCGTAAGTGAGGTACGCCTCGAGGCCGCCTGCTTGCAGGTCCGTATCCACATCGCGCAATGCCGGCAGCTCTTTCATCTTGAGATAAAGCTTCGGCACATAGCTGCGCAGGTCCGCCGTACTGTCCGCTTGCAGGGTGTACTGATACTGCGCGTTGGTCTGGCGTCCGCCGATCTGCAGATCTTGCGCGGCCATGAGGAAGGTCTGCGCCTGCTTGATCTTTGCGAGCCTGGGTCGCAGGCGATTGACGACCTCAGCTGCGCTGACACCGCGTTGTGCCAGTGGCTTCAACGCGACGAACATAAATCCGCTGTTGCTCGTGCCCTGTCCGCCGGTGAAGCCGACAGCATTCTGCACGGCGGGGTCAGCGCGCACGATGGCGATCGCGCGCTTCAGTGCGTCGCTCATCATGCCGAAGGACGCGTCCTGCGGCCCACGCATTCCGCCCATGATCTCTCCCGTGTCCTGCGTGGGGAAGAAGCCCTTCGAGACGCGTGTGAGGTACGTGATATTCATCGCCGCAGTCACGAAGAAGAGGATCAGCACCATCACTGCATGGTCTCGCAGTACCCAGCGCAGTGAGCGTTCGTAGCCGCGTACAAGAAGCTCAAACGCACGCTCGACGATCAGATATAGCTTTCCATGCCTGGTCTCGCCGTGCTGCTTCAGCAGCAATGAGCAGAGCATGGGTGTCGTTGTCAGCGACAACAGCATGGAGATGGTGATGGCGAGCGAAAGCGTGACGGCAAACTCGCGGAAGAGACGTCCGATGATCCCGCCCATCATCAGGATGGGAATGAAGACAGCCAGCAGCGACGCGGTGATCGAGAGTACCGTGAAGCCGATCTCCTTGGCGCCTTTGAAGGCTGCTTCCTTGGTGGGCATTCCATCTTCGAGATGCCGCTTGATGTTTTCCATCACCACGATTGCGTCGTCAATGACGAAGCCGGTGGAGATGGTAAGCGCCATCAACGAGAGATTGTCCAGCGAATAGCCGAGCAGGTACATCGCCGCAAATGTTCCGATCAGCGAGACGGGAACGGCGATGCCGGGGATCAGCGTGGCACGCCAATCGCGCAGAAAAACGAAGACGACCAGAATTACCAGCAAGATTGAGAGCAGCAGCGTTCGCTCGACATCATGCAGCGACGCGCGAATCGTCGTCGTTGCGTCGACCATGATTCCGATGTGTTGCGAGGCCGGGATCGCAAGTTGCATAGCAGGCAGTTCGCTTTTGATCTTGTCCACCGTCTGAATGATGTTCGCGCCGGGCTGCTTGAACACGATGATCATCACTGCAGTCTTGCCGTTGACGTAGCCCGCGGAGCGAATGCTTTCCGTGCCGTCCTCGACTTCGGCCACATCGCGCAGGCGAATCGGCGATCCGTTCTTCACGGTGACGACGAGGTCTTTGTAGTCCGCAGCTTTCGAGAGTTGATCGTTCACCTTGATGAAGGCTGTAGTCTTGCCGTCCGCGATGCTTCCCGTCGGTGAGTGCGCGTTCTGGTTCTGCAGAAACGTCGCCACCGTCGTGAGGCTGACGCCGTAGTGCTGCAACTGCAGGGGATTGATCTCGACGCGGACCGCAGGCAACGAGGATCCCCCTACAGTGACCTGACCGACGCCTTGAATCTGTGAAAGCTTCTGCTCGAGGATGGTTGACGCAGAGTCATACATTTCGCCTGTAGAAGCAGAGTCAGAGGTGACGGCGATGATCGCGATGGGTCGGTCCGCAGAGTTCACCTTGCGGTATGTGGGGTTCGACGGCAGGTTGGTGGGGAGGTACGTGCGAGCAGCGCTGATGGCGGCCTGCACGTCGCGCGCGGCAGCGTCGATGTTGCGGTTGAGATCGAACTGCAGGGAGATCGTCGCGGAGCCGGTGGAGCTCTGGCTCACCATCTCCGTGACGCCAGCGATGTGGCCGAACTGGCGCTCCAGCGGCGTGGCCACCGCTGCGGCCATCACTTCTGGGGATGCGCCCGGTAGTGAGGCGTTTACCGATATGGTGGGCGAGTCGATCTGCGGCAGCGGCGACACGGGCAATACGTTGAACGCGATGGAGCCGGCGAGTGCGATCGCTGCTGTCAGCAGGATGGTGGCGATGGGCCTTCGGATGGCAGGAGCGGAGAGGTTCATGCGCCGGGCTCCACGGACGGAACGAACTGCGCGTTCCTGGAGCGGCGCAGGCGTTGGCTAATGCGGTCGAACCAGAGATAGATGACAGGGGTCGTGTACAGCGTGAGCAGTTGGCTGACGAGCAAACCGCCCACCATCGCGATGCCCAGCGGGCGACGAAGCTCCGCGCCGATACCCTGGCCTAGCGCAAGAGGGATACCTCCGAAGAGCGCGGCCAGCGTGGTCATCAAGATGGGGCGGAAGCGCAGCAGCGATGCGGAGTAGATGGCCTCTTCAGGACTCTTGCCTTCTTCGCGCTCAGCTTGCATCGCGAAGTCGACGATCATGATGCCGTTCTTCTTCACGATGCCGATGAGCAACACGATGCCGATGATGCCCACGATGCCGAGGTCCTGTTTGCAGACAAACAGCGCGAGCAGTGCGCCTACGCCGGCCGAGGGCAACGTCGAGAGAATCGTGAAGGGGTGAATGAAGCTTTCGTAGAGAACGCCGAGGACGATATACACGGTGAGCAGTGCCGCGAGAACCAGTAGTCCTTCGTTGGCGAGCGAGTTCTCATAGGAAGCCGCAGTGCCCTGAAACTGAAGCTGCAGATTCACCGGTGGCTTCATGTCCTTCTCAACTTTGTGGATCGCGTCGACCGCCTGGCTCAGGTGAACGCCCGGAGCGAGGTTGAAGCTGACCGTGACGACAGGGAACTGCCCTTGATGATCGATGGTGAGCGGGCTGAGTTTCTTCTCTACCGTGCTGAAGGCGCTCATCGGAATCGGTAGAGCGGTTGTGTCCGACGACGAAGTGCCCGAGCTGGAAGCTGCGGAAGTGCCGGTTGTCGATGAGCCAGCAATGGTGGTCGTGGCGTTGTTCGACGCGGTTTGCAGCACGCTGCTGTTGCTGGTGAGTGTGTTGCTGCTTGCGGAAGAGCTCAACTGCGAGGATGCAGATGTTGTGGCGAGCGCGGAGTTGCTTGAGGCGACAGCGCTGACGCCAGAGCTTGATGCCGCGCTGAGTTGCGATGTGCTGCTCGTGGAGGAAGACGAACTCGAGGAAGAAGAGGAAGAGCTGCCCGTGGAACTCGACGAGCTCGTACCGTTCGTGCCCTGGAGGTAAATGCTGTCGAGGCCGCGCGGTGATGACTGGAACTGCGGCAGGGCTTCGAGGATCACGTGATACTGGTTCGTCTGCGTGTAGAGAGTTGTGACCTGGCGTTGGCCGAAGGCGTCGTAGAGCGTTGCGTCGAGAGTGGACGGCGTCACTCCCAGGCGCGAGGCGGTGACGCGATCGATGGTGACGTTCAGCGAGTTGCCATTCGGTGCTTCGTCGGTAACAACATCCTGCAGCTGCGGAAGCTTACGGAACTGCTCGACGATCTTCTGTGTCCATGCGTTGAGCTCCGCCTGGTCGGGGTCTTCGATGGTGTATTGATACTGCGTACGGCTCACGCGATCTTCTACGGTGAGGTCCTGCACGGGCTGCATGTAGGTCTTGATGCCCTCGACAGTGGACACCTTGCTGCGCAGACGTTGGATGATGTCGGAAGCGCTGACTTTGCGGGTTGAGAGCGGCTTCAGCGTGATCTGCAGGCGACCGCTGTTGAGCGTGGCGTTGGTTCCATCGACGCCAACGAAGGAGGAGATCGACTCCACTGCCGGGTCGGCGAGGACGATGCGCGCGACGGCTTTCTGTCGCTGCTCCATCGCATCGAAGCTCGTCGCCTCTGGTGCCTGGGTGATCGCCTGGATGACGCCCGTGTCCTGCGTGGGGAAGAAGCCCTTCGGGATGTAGTAGTAGAGCAGACCTGCGGTGATGATCGTGAGCAACGCTACGATGAGTGTCGCGATCTGTCGTCCAAGTACCCAGGTGAGCGTGCGTCCGTAGAAGTGGATGATGCGCTCGAAGATATTCTCGGACCACTTATAGAAGCGACCTTCTTCTTCCGGCGGCGTGTGCTTCAGCAGGCGAGACGCCATCATCGGAGTGAGGGTGAGCGATACGACGGCGGAGATGACGATCGTGACCGCGAGGGTCACGGCGAACTCCCGGAAGAGACGCCCCGTGATGTCGCTCATGAAGAGCAAGGGAATCAGCACGGCGATGAGAGAGACGGTCAGCGAAAGGATCGTGAAGCCGATTTCAGAGGATCCTTTGAGCGCAGCTTCCATCGGAGACATGCCCTCTTCGAGATAGCGGCTGATGTTTTCGATCATCACGATGGCATCGTCCACCACGAAGCCGGTGGAGATAGTCAGCGCCATCAGGGTGAGATTGTTCAGGCTATAGCCGAGCGCGTACATCGCCGCGAAGGTGCCGATGAGCGAGAGCGGCACGGCCACGGCCGGGATGATGGTCGCGCGCCAGGAGCGGAGGAACATGAAGATGACCGCAACGACGAGGCCAATGGTGAGCAAAAGCTCGTATTCCACATCTTCAACGGATGCGCGTACCGTAACGGTACGATCCGTCAGAGTGCGGACTTCGACGGAAGCCGGCAGTGTGGACTTGAGCTCGGGGAGGAGCGCCTGAATCGAGTCGACGACCTTGATCGTGTTCGCGTTGGATTGGCGCTGAATGTTGAGAATGATTGCAGGCGTTTCACCGGACCAAGCGGCGAGTTGGTTGTTCTCCACCGAGTTCGTCACGTGGGCGATGTCTTTGACGAAGACCGCGTTGCCGTTCTTGTAGGCAACGACTACGTCCTTGTATTGATCGGCCGAGGTGAGCTGATCGTTTGCGTCGATCGTGTACGCTTGCTGAGGTCCGTTGAAGGTTCCCTTCGAGCCATTCACGCTGTTGTTGGAGAGCGCAGTTCGCAGGTCTTCGAGTGTGAGGCCGTACGAAGACAGCGCGACAGGATTCGCTTGAATGCGAACGGCAGGCTTCTGTCCACCTTGGATTGTGACAAGTCCTACGCCTGAAAGCTGAGAGATCTTTGGTGCGAGGCGTGTGTCGGCGAGGTCTTCGACTTGCGAAAGCGTGAGGCTCTTTGACGTAAGCGCCAGCGTAAGGACCGGTGCGTCGGCGGGGTTTGTTTTGCTATAGATCGGCGGTACGGGAAGATCGTCTGGAAGATAGCTGGTAGCGGCGTTGATGGCCGCTTGCACCTCTTGCTCGGCGACGTCGATATCTTCGGTGAGCGAAAACTGAAGCACGATGACCGAGGACCCGCCCGAGGAGGTGGAGGTCATCTGGCTCAGTCCTTGAATCTGTCCGAACTGCTTCTCAAGCGGCCCCGTTACGGTGGAGGACATCACGTCCGGGCTTGCACCGGGGTAGAACGTCTGCACCTGGATCGTCGGGTAGTTCACCTCAGGCAATGCGGAGATCGGCAGCTGCATGTAGGAAACAACGCCCACGAGAAGGATGGCGACCATCAGCAGGATGGTCGCAACAGGCCGCTTGATGAAGAGTTCGGACAGGTTCATCGTGCTTGTCCTGTCGTCTTCGTGGCGGGCTTTGCGCCTTGGATGGAGACGCTACCGCCGTCCTGAATGCGGTCGAAGTTGCTGGTGACGACGCGCTCGCCGACATTGATGCCATCGATGGCGGACTGATTGCCTTCGGTGTTGATGACGGTGACGTTCTGCAGATGCACCTTGTTGGCCGGGTCGATGGTGTAGACGAACGCCTGCTGACCGTTGTACTGCACGGCTGCGGTGCTGACGATCTTCGCGTTCTCAAGACGATTCACTTCGAGTCGCGCATTGACGAACTGATTGGGGAAGAGCGTATTGGACTGGTTGTCGAACTGTGCACGCAGGCGAACGGTGCCGGTGGAGGTGTCTACCTGGTTGTCAAAGGTGAGCAGCTTACCCGTGGAAAGTTTGTTTTCCAGCGCGCGATCGTAGAGATCTACGCGCAGTCCGTCCTTCTGCTGCTGGATCTGTTTCTGTACGGCTGGCATGTGGTCTTCGGCGATGGAGAAGACCGTTGTGATCGGGTTCAGTTGCGTGATCGTCGCGATGGTGGAACTGCTGCCGGAGAAGATGGTGTTGCCGGGGTCTACGAGGCGCAGGCCGATGCGTCCGGAGATGGGCGCGACGATGTGGCAGTAAGAAAGCTGCACGCGATAGTAGGCAACGGAGCCTTCGTCGTTTTGCACGGTGCCTTCGGCCTGTCGCACGGTGGCTTCTGCGTCGAAGACCGTCTGCTGCGCGATGGCGTTGCCGGCAAGCGCGTCCTGATAGCGCTTGAGATTCACCTTGTCCTGCTCGAGTGCGGAGCGGTCTTTCGCCAGGGTGCCGAGAGCCTGTTGCAGTTGCGCTTCTACAGGGCGCGGGTCGATCTCTACGAGAGATTGTCCTTTCTGCACCATCTGCCCCTCGCGGTAGTTGACCGCCATGACTCGACCGCTGGCCTGGCTGTATACGTTCACGGTCTGCAGCGGCGTGACCGTGCCGAGGGCATCGAGGAAGACATCCATCGATCCTTGCTTCACGGCCTCGACGGTGACGGAGGTGCCAGCGCCGGCAGGCGGGCCAGCTGGTGTTGCGTCCTTGGAGTGCAGGAAGAGCGGCACGAGCAACAGCAGCACGACGACCACGCCGAGGAGCCAGGCAAGCCAACGATGTTTGCGTTGGGGTGAATGCGTAGGCTGGGTTGTGTTCAGGGCTGCCGGTTCTGCCATCAGGGTGCCGTCCTCTCGCGAGAGAGCTCGCTCTCTAAGGAGACGCGGTAGTCGGAAGCACGAACGTCACGGTTTGTAACACTTTGTCACGACCGGTAAAGTGGCATGATTTTGCGTGACAATAGACAGCGATGAGGAGAACCGCGAGCGATGGCGTCTAGTGGAGCAGACTCGGTGCTGATTGTGGATGACGATGTCGAGCTCTGCGAGATGCTCAGCAGCTATCTGGGCTCGCATGGCTGGAGCGTCTCCACGGCCCACTCCGGTGAAGCTGGACTTGCCTCCGCGGCATCGCTAATGCCCCACCTCGTGATCGTCGATGTGATGCTGCCCGATATGGATGGCTTCGAGGTGCTTCGCCGACTGCATAAGGCGCATTCTCATCGCGTGCTCTTGCTCACCGCTCGCGGAGAAGAGATCGATCGCATCGTCGGCCTCGAGCTCGGCGCGGACGACTATCTTGGTAAGCCGTTCAACCCGCGCGAGTTGATGGCGAGGATGAAAGCGATTCTGCGGCGCTCACAGGCGACCGCAGAGAAGACCGCATCGTCCACCGAGGTGAGCGGCTTCAGTGTCGATTCGCTAAAGCGTGCGATCTCGTTTCGTCAGCGACTTGTGCCGCTCACGGATGCGGAGTTCATGTTGCTGCAATTCTTTCTTGAGAGAGCGCATGAGGTGATCAGCCGCGATGAGCTTTCGCTGACGGTTTTTGAGCGCGCGTCTCGCCCCTTCGATCGCACCGTGGACATGACCGTCTCGCGCTTGCGACGCAAGCTCGAGCAGCTTGCAGGCTTTCACGGCGGCATTCGTTCGGTGCGCAACAGCGGTTACATCTTCGTGCCGGAAGGCGATGGCGGGGAGCGATAAATGCGGACATTCTTCCTGCAGATGTTCGTCGCGTTCTGGCTGGTGACGATCGGCATCTTCCTTGTGGCGACTGCGCTGAACCCCGACGGCGCGCATGGTTCGCTCGAAAACATCTTTGCGTTCTCTCAGCAGGATGCGGAGCAGGTCAACGAGTCAGTCGTCGCTATCTATCAACACCACGGATGTGACTTTCCTCCGCGCATTCGTCAGTACTACGTGCTCTCGAACACGTCCGGGCAAACGATGTGCGGCGCGGCTCTCGATGCAAAAACGGTAGAGCTGGTGCGCGATTCTGTGCGCAGCAATCACGTCGTGGGTTTGCACCATGGAAGCGAATGGATCACGGCGACGCCGGCGAGTCTCGGGCAGCAGCAATACGTGGTGTTGCATCACGGCCCGTATGTACCGCGTCCGTGGTTCCCGCATCTGCCGGGCGTGGCGTTGCCGGTTTCGTTGGTCATCACCTTCCTGTTTGCGTTCCTGCTGACGTTGCCGGTGCGCGCATTGTCGAGAGCGTTTCGTGACTTCTCTGCAGGCGATCTCTCGGTACGGCTGCCGGTATCCAAGGGTCGCTTCAGTGGATGGGGCGGTGCTGATGTGCGGAGTCTGATGCTCGACTTCAACTACATGGCAGACCGCATCAGCGGCTTGATGGAGGCGCAGAAGATGCTCGTGCGCGATGTGAGCCACGAGCTTCGGTCGCCGCTGGCCCGGCTGCGGCTTGCGCTTGAAATGGCGCGCGAGCAGAGCGGTGCGCCGTTGCCCGAGCTCGATCGCATGGAGATTGAAGCGGAGCGCGTGAACGATCTGATCGGCCAGATGCTGACGCTTTCGCTGATGGAAAGCACGCAGGAGATCGCATCCCGTGAGCGCATCGAGGTCCGCGAACTCGTCGAGTCGATGATGCCGGACCTGCGATTCGAAGCCGAGCGCCGACAGTGCAGTGTGAACCTCCGCGTGCCCACCTCGCCGCTCTTCGTGGACGGCAACGCCGAGCTGCTGCGCCGCATGGTGGAGAACGTGGCGCGGAATGCGATCCGCTACACGCATCCGGGGACGGAGGTGGAGATCGCGCTCGGCTCCGAGAGCCTCCGGCAGAGCTCAAAGGACCGCGCGGCCAGGCCATCCAGCTTTGTGACGATCGAGGTCGCTGATCGCGGCCCCGGCGTGCCCGAGGAGAGCCTGGCGATGTTGTTCCGCGCCTTCTTCCGGACGGACTCTGCACGCGGCAGCTCTACGGGCGGATTCGGCCTGGGGCTTTCGATCGCCGAGCGCGCGGCGCGCCTGCACCACGGAGGTATCTCGGCTCACAACCGCTCTGGTGGTGGACTGCGCATCGCGATCAGGCTGCGGCAGGAGGCCGCGACTCGATCGGCCTAAGGTCGCTGGCTCCCCTTATACTGCCAAAGGGGGCGGACTTGAAGCAGGCTGTGCACAAGCTGGAAATCGCCACGCGTGGGAAGGGACTCTACGAGTTCACTCCAAGCGTGGCCGAGTGGGCAGGGCGTCAGGAGATGCGGACGGGACTGGTCACGGTTTTCTGCCGGCACACGTCGGCGTCGCTGCTGATTCAGGAAAACGCTGACCCCACGGTGCGGACCGACATCCGCGCTTACTTCGACCAGATCGCCCCAGACGATGGCCCTTACGAGCACAACTACGAAGGCGCGGACGATATGCCCGCTCATCTGAAGACGGCGCTTACGCAGGTTCAGCTCTCCATCCCGTTCGTAAACGGTCGCATGGCGCTGGGGACGTGGCAGGGTATTTACCTCTTCGAGCATCGCGTGCACCCGCACCGTCGCGAAATCGTTCTGCACCTGATCGGCGAATAAGCGGCAGCGCTCAAGGCAGGTACCCACCCTCATCAGGGCAATAAACGCTCCGACTTGATGCTGATGCGGGGTGGCTTCGTGCGCGCCCTGGAGTCCGTCGAGAGCCGCGTCCGAAATCGATCAATATCAAATCCGCGCCCGCGCTCAAACTGCGGCGAGCGGCGGCACATTCGCTCATTTTGAGCGAAGCACTCGTTATTCCGGTCACTGTCGTAACGAAATGTAAAAATCTGTTGACATCCGTGTATCACTGACATATCAGTAGAGGACAGTTACTCACCTGCAATCGGAGTTGCTCCATGCTGTTCTTCCTGTCTTCTGGCAGAGGTCGCGCAAAGCAAGTATTTCGCCCGCTGATTTTCGGCGCGGCGTGTGTGGGGTCGTCGCTTCTGGCGAGCGCTCCGGCGGTCTCGCAGGAGATCACGGGAACCATCGTCGGACGCGTGACGGACTCCACCGGCGGGCTGTTGCCGGGAGCGCGCGTAGACGTGATCAACACCGATACGAAGCAGAAGATCCGTTCGCTGAAGACGAACGGCGAGGCTGAGTTCAACGCCACATTGCTGCCGGTGGGTCACTATGCGATTCACATCTCGGCCACGGGCTTCCGATCTGTCGACCAGACGAGCATTGAGCTGCACGTATCGGATCGCTTGAATTTCGCGATCAAGATGGTGCCGGGCGCGGCGGATGAAGTCATCACCGTGAATGCTGATGCGGTGCAGGTGCAGACGCAAACTTCGGCGTCGGAGCAGATCATTTCGCGCAGTGAAGTGCAGCAGCTTTCCATCGTCAACCGCAACTTCCTCGGTTTGCTGGCATTGCTGCCAGGCGTGACGAACACTGCCGGTAGCGACGAGTTGACGATCGGCGCGGTGAACCCGACCGGCAGCGTGAACTCGCTGACGTATTCGCTGAACGGCGGACGCGTATCGGCCAATGCATTCCTGCTCGACGGCGCGGACAACCTCGATCGCGGTGCAAACACGACGCTCGTCAATACGCCTTCGATCGATGCGATTGCAGAGTTCAAGGTGACACGCGGTGTTTACAGCGCGGAGTATGGCCGCAACGCTGCGTCGCAGGTCAATGTCATCACGGTCGCCGGTGGCAGCAAGTATCACGGCGACTTGTATGAGTTCTTCCGTAACGATGTGCTGAACGCCAACAGCGCACTCAACAACCACAAGGGCATTGTGCGACCGCCGCTGCGCTACAACGACTTCGGCGGTTCGGTGGGCGGACCCGTGCCGAAGATGCACGATACGTTCTTCTTCTTCTCGGAAGAGGCGCGCCGCATTCTTCAGTACCAGACGCAGGGTGGTGGTCTTGCACCGACGGCTGACCTGAAGAAGGGCATCTTCACCCATCAGGTCTGTACGAGCTTTACGACCGCGAAGGCTACCGCATGTACGCCGGGCGCTTATACGACGAACATCACGAACATCAGCCCGATCGCGCAGGAATACATCAAGGACGTTTACAGCAAGATTCCTGATGGAACGCCGACCAGCTATCTCCTCATCTCCACCGGCCGCTCTATCTATGACCTGCACCAGGAACTTGCGCGCTTCGATCATTCTTTTTCGCCGCGCGAGTCGATGACGGTCCGCTACATCCGCGATGCTATCAATACGGTGGAGCCTTATGGCTACCAGATCAACGCGACGATCCCGAATGCGTCAACAACGCAGTCGTCCTCGCCGGGCGGCAACATCATGGCGCGCCTTACCTCGGTGATTCGTCCGACCCTGCTGAATGAAGTGGCCTTTGCGTACACCACAGGACGCCGCTTCAGCCAGCCCATCGGGTTGATGGCGAAGAAGAACTCGCCGGACGTGAACGTCACGCTCCCGTTCCGCAGCACGGTTGACTCGATCCCGGGCATTTCGATCACCGGCTTCAATGCGGTGAAGGGCTTCGGTGACTACGACAACTACAGCCGTAACTTCAACGGTTTCGATAACGTGACGTTTGCTACCGGCCGCCAGACATTGAAGTTCGGTGCGACCTATAACTACTACGAGAAGACCGAAAATAACGCCAGCACGAACGCCGGCAACTTCGCCTTCGCAACCACGGCGCTTGCGCCGGGCGGCATCAGCTCAGAGCAGACGTGGGCGAACTTCCTGCTCGGTATCAACGCAACCTTCACGCAAACTTCGCTCGATCTGCGTCCTGACATTCGCAAGACCGAGTACGAGTTCTACGCGCAGGACGACTATCGCGTCCTTCCGCAGCTGACGCTCAATGTTGGCGTTCGTTACTCGCAGTTCCGTCAGCCGTGGGACGCGAAGAACATGCTCACGAACTTCGACGCCGATAAGTTCATCCCGGCGAATGCTCCGACGCTTGTGACGGGTACGCCGTCCACCTATATTCCGGGAACGGGTGATCCCTACAACGGCATCATCGTCAACAACCTCAACTCGCCGTGGGGCAGCAAGGTTGGACCGGAGTCGGGTGGAAAGTTCTCGCCACGTCTCGGCTTTGCGTGGAGCCCGTTCCCCAGCAATACCACCGCCGTTCGTGGCGGCTGGGGTCTCGTGTGGGACTCGACGCTGACGGGCATCTACGAGAACAACATCTTCACCAACGCTCCGTTCCTGAACAACCTGACGGTGCAGAATACGACGTTCGCTGACCCTGCCGCGGGCACGACGAATAACTCGATACCGGGGCTGCGCGCGACACCGATCCCAACACGTTTGCCGTATACCGAGCAGTACAGCCTCGATATTCAGCAGCAACTCGGCAAGTCGACAATCTTTGATCTCGGCTACTACGGCTCGAAGGGAACGCACCTTCTCGGCATCGCGGATATCAATACGCTTCGCCCGGGGCAGTACGCTGCACAGACCGGCATCACGACTCCGCTCAGCACGGGCACCTCCTCGAATGTGAATCCGTATCGTCCGTATGTCGGCTACACGTCCATCAACGCGGTGCAGAGCAACTACGGTTCGAACTACAACTCGTTGCAGGCTGCGATGGAGCGTCGTACGTCGGATGGCTCTTCCATTCGACTCGCTTACACCTGGCAGAAGACGTTGACCGACGCGAGCACGGACCGCAACAGCGCTCCTCAAAATCACTATGACCCGCACGCAGAGTACGCGGTGGCGAACTTCAATCGCGCGCAGGTCTTCGTCGCGAGCTTCGTGTATCACATCCCCTTCCGGCTCGGGAAGAAGACGAGCGTGGCGCACGCGATCTTCGCAAACTGGCAGCTGAGCGGCACGGCGAGCTTCGACGCCGGTCTCGCAACAGCGGTGACGTCGGGTAGCGGACAGGATCCCGCGCAGATGGGCGTGCTCGGCGTGAGCAGTATCGTTACGCTGCGTCCTGACAGGATCAGCGACCCCAATAAGAACGCGCCGCACACGCTCGATAAGTGGTTCAACACGGCTGCATATGCCGAGGTGCCGAGCGGTCAGGTCCGCGTAGGTAATGCGAAGCCGACGTCGATGATCGGCCCTGGCTTCCAGCAGTGGGACCTCTCGATGTCGCGCAACATGAAGTTCACGCGGCGCTTCGGCGGGCAGTTCCGCGTAGAGAGCTTCAACACTTTCAATCACACGAACCCGCAAGGTCTTGTGACGGCAACAGGCACGGCAACTGCGGGAGCCGCATTCGGCTATGTATCTTCGGTCCGCGAGCCGCGACGCATTCAATTGGCGATGAAGCTGAACTTCTAACGCACGCAAGGTTTGTACGTAACGACACCCATAGAGGTGAGGAGAAACAACGATGATGAACCGCCGTATTGCTCCTGAAAAGATGCTCTCCGCTGTGTTGGGAGTAGCTGCTCTCGGTCTCTCGACCATGCTCGCAGGCTGCGGCCTGGGTTCTGGGGAGGTCAGCGACACGCATGTTGTAGGCACTGCTGCTTCCGTCACCGGCTCTGTGCACGGCGGACAGCAGCCCGTGGCGTTCTCCACCGTGCAACTGTGGTCTGCGGGTACGACCGGTTACGGCTCGCAGGGCACATTGCTCGCGACCACCACCTCCTCTGATCCTGATGGTGCGTTCTCGTTCACCAAGAGCGGCACAAACGGCGCATCGAGTGGCTCGGGAACGACCTGGGCATGCCCGGCCACAACGGATGATCCTCAGCTTTACCTGTTGGCGATCGGCGGCAACAGCTCGGGAGACCACCAGAATGCCAGCGGACATCTGAATAGCGCAATAGCATTGATGGCAGCACTTGGTCCCTGTTCAGGAGTGACGAACAGCACGACTGTGATCATCGATGAGGTCTCGACCGTGGCCGCTGTTTACGCGCTTGCTCCCTACATGAAGCAGGGCAGCACGGCAGGCAGCGTCACTGTCGGTACGACCGGTGCGAACACTTCAGGTTCCACGCCGCAGGGCGCGATCGGCTTGAATAACGCGGTGCTTGGCGTTGCGAACCTTACCAGCGCAGCGACCACGCATACAGGCGCTTCGACGGGAAACGTATCGACGATCAGCATCACGGCTACTCCGGAAGCGGGCAAGGTCAATACGATCGCGAACATCCTCGCATCGTGTATCAATTCCACCACCTCGTCGAGCAGCGTGTGCCTGCAGCTCATGGCTGCTGCTACTCCGAAGACGGGAACCACGCAGCCTCTCGACACGATTCAAGCGGCGTACAACATGGCCACGAATCCGACAGATGCGGGCACGTTTACATCCTGCGGCACAGGCACGAGCGCGCCGACGACGAACATCGGCTGCCTCTTCGCGCTGCCGTCGTCGACTCCACCGTTTCAGCCGGTGCTCGCCGCTGCACCGACCGATTGGACCATCGGCGTGACCTACAGCGTGGCTTCCACCTCGGGTACTTGCTCAAGCAATGGCTTCGGCGGCGCAAAGTTCTTTGACTCGCCGACGCGTGCGGCCGTGGATGCGAACGGCAACGTCTACATCGTGAATGGTTCTGCTTCGAAGGCTGCCATCGTCGAGATCAGCCCGAATGGAACACCGCTGGGATGCGTGATTCCTGGCTTGAACACGACGACTGCGCAGACCTACGGTCAGGGCATCACGATCGATCCTTCGGGCAATGTCTTCGCAAACTTTGCACACGCAACGTTCACCAATTCGATCGCGGAGTGGCCTGCTGGAACGTCTACTGTTTACACGGCGACCCCTGCGGCTGAGGCATACGGCATCACTTCGGACCTCGATGGCAATGTCTTCTACACGATCGCGGCTAATAGCGGCACGGTGTATGAGTTCGTGGCTCCCACAACGGGCACCTTGAATGTCAGCACCGCGACGCCGGTCGTGGCAAACACTGGCTTCTACAACGCCACCAGCGGTTCGTTGAGCAACTTCCAGACGGATAGCCAGGGGCGGCTCTTCGGTATCGCAGCGACCTCGTATCTGCTCGGCGACTATCCGCTGACCGCAAGTATCTCGGCCTACTCCGTGTCGAACAACGTCGTCACATTCACGGCCTCCAACTCCTTCAGCAGCGGCCAGACCGTCACCATCTCGGGCCTGACCACGGGAACGCAATTCAACGGACAGCGCATGACGATCACCGCGGCAAGCGCGTCGAGCTTCAGCGCGTCGTTCACCGCAGCAAACGCTGGAACCACGACAGACTCCGGCTCTGCTCGCGCTACAGGAGCTTCTGCTTATACGACCGCATTCACCGCAGGGAACTCCGCAAGCTACGGCCTCGCGATCGGCGCATCGAACGTGGCTTACTCCGGTACCGCCTGCTGCAACTCGGCCAGCGGCCTGGCCAAGGCTGAGCGCTTCGTTCCTGCCGCAACGGCGGTCGCAGGTGCAGCAACGGCTTCGGCGCAGTTCGTTGGTGGATCGAATGGCACGCGTTCGGTGGCCGTGGATGGCGCGGGCACGATGTGGATGGGTGGCTACTGGCCCCAGACGACCTCGGGTGTCTACGGCGTGGTTTCGGTGACGCCAACGATATCGGGCACGACCGTCACCTACACCGGTAACTCCCCCGCAGGAACGGCACCGTCCGGCGGCTGCTCCGCTTCGACAGGATGCCCGGTCGGTGGCGGCTTCCAGAAGGCAGACTTCCAGGCGATCGCAGACATCGTTGTCGATCCTTCGGGCAACGTCTGGGCGCTCAACACCGGCACCAGCCCAACTGGCACAATCAGCGTGAACGGTACAACCGTGACCGAGATCATTGGTGCTGCAACGCCGATCGTGACTCCGCTCTCGCTCGCGGCGAAGAACGGCACGCTAGGCACACGTCCCTAAACAACTTCATCTAGTTTCGCTACGCGCTGAGAGCCAGGAGAGACTCTCAGCGCGCTTTTTTCTTGCGGCAGAAGACATGAAAAATGAGCCCTCATAGGAGGGCTCATTTGCTTGTGTGGGGTGCAACGCCTTTAGCGCGCGGCTTCGTCTTCCGAGAGGATTGCGACATCCTGAATGTCGATGCCGTCCTGCGCGGTCTTCTCTACGGAAGCGGTGGCTTGCCAGAACTCCTGCACGCTGGCCCACTCTTTGCCGAGGTTGGCGCGGAGCGCTACGCGGCTGTGCTTGCCGAGCAGGTCACGCTGTTCCTGCGAGCGAGCCAGCACCTTCTCCGCGCTGTTCTGCTCGAAGGCCATCAGGCTGACGCGGTCGCATGTTGCTGCGAGTTGCTTGAACCAATCGTCGCGGTCCTTCGGGCTTGCCCACGCGACGGAGCCGCCGATGTGCGAGAGCCACACCGGCAGCGTGGCTTCCAGCATCGTGTCCGCGCCGATCGTGGAGCGCGTTTGCTTGTAGAAGCTCAACAGGTCGGCCAGGTACGCGCGTCGTTCCATGCCGGTGGCGTCCTTCCACGCAGGATGTTTGCCGACCGCCAGAATGATATGGGGTTCGAGGTCAAACGCAAGACCACGAAACCGCTCTTCAGGCTTCGAGCCTGCGTTGAACTGGACGAAGCTGGATTGAATGATTGCATCTGTCTTCGCGTGGTTCTCCGGCAGGAAGATCGGCGTGTCCGAAAGCAGCAGGTACGACGTGATGCCCGCGCGTGCGAGCTGTGCGTTCCACGCGCGAGCTTTGCGAAGATCATCTTCTGTGCGCAGCGGATAGCTGACGTACAGCGTGCCCACGCCCCAGCTCTTCAGCTTTGCGATCGTGGCTGCTTCACGCGCGGGGTCGCCGATCACTTTCAGCGAACCGTATTCGCTGCGCGGGGAATACCACATCCATGCGCCGCGTGGAGACGGTGCAAGCGGCGCTTGCGCGTGAACGAAAGGCAGGAACATGGCCAGCGCCGGCAGAGCGGCGCCGAGATGGCGTTTAGTGTGCAGGAACATCTTCTCTCCGAGGTTACTTCGCGGTGGTGTCGTAGTCTTCGATATCGACGAAAGTGCCGGTCTGCGCTTCGACCGCAGCGGCACCGGTGAAGAAGGCCGAGGTCGAAGCCCAGTCCGTTCCATCGGTGCTCAGGGCAACACGTGCCTTGTTGCTGAGCAGCGCATTGTTCGCCTGGAATCCGCTGACGATGCTCGAGATCGAGTTCGTGCCGTACTGGTCGACCGAGATGGTGTCACAGACCGCAGCCAGTGATGCAAACCACGCATCGCGGTCAGAGCCGTCTGTCCACTGAATCGTCGAGGTGAGGCTGATGTAGGAGTGCGAGAGGTAGCTTTCAATGGGAAGCGAGCCGGCGCCGTTGCTCTTCAGCAGCGCGCGCGCGGAGGTCAGCATGTTCACGAGGTACGTTGCATAGACGCGCCGCTGCGCTCGTGTTGCCGCGCCCCAGGACGGCCATGTTGTGTTGCCCGTGAAGGACTGAGGCTCTACGTCGAACGCTACGCCCGTGAAGCTCTGTGCGGCGCTGGACGCGGCGTTGAAGTTGATCACGTACTTGGTGATCCACGCCTGCGCATTGGTCCACTGGTCGGGCAGGAAGAAGGTCGCCGAGGAGATGAGGAAGTAGGAGCGAATGCCGTTTGCGGCGAGCTTCGCGTTCCAGGCGCGAACCGAGGCTGGATCGGTATCCATTTGCGAGCTGTAGCTGCCGTAGACGGAGGTGACGTTCCACGCCTTGAAGTTGGCGATGGCTGTGTCCTGCGCGGTAGGGCTAGCGACAATCGCCATCTGCGCCTGCGATTCCCAGAACCATACCGCGCGTCCTGGCGGTATCGCCGGAATGCTGGCCGTGGTGCTCGTCGTGGAGTTTGAGTTGGGGTTAGAAGCGCATCCGCTTAGAAGCAGAAGCGCGGCTGAGGTAAGCAGTGTTGCTGTACGTGAGTTGCGTTGAAACACGGAGCCGCCTTCGAAAATCAAGAATGCGGAGAGGGGGAAGGTAATGCAGGTGGATCAAATCGCCACGGAACGGGTCCGTGGCTTCTTCACGGTGCTGGCGGCCTCTTTGGGGCGCCGTTGCATCCACGAAAGATTGTTGCCGAAACGCTCGGCGATGCTGCTCTGGATCTCGGACATGCCGGTGCGGATGTGTACACCCATCGCGAGCGCAGCCTTGTCCGGATCGCCACCATTGATGATGTCGATGAGGTCGCCGTGCCACGCTCCGGGCATGGACGAGTCCGCCGCCACGTCAAAGAGCCAGTTGAAAATCAAAACCTGATTGCGCTCCAGCAACTCGTAGAGCGGCACGCAGCCTGTGCATTCGGCGATGCGCATGTGAAAGCGTACGTGCAGCGTCTGGAATTCAAATTGATTCTCTGCGCTTGCCTTCGCCATCGAGTCAAGCCGGCGAGCCATCGCCGACAGCTCTTCGCGCTCCATCGCCGAGGCGCGCTCGCAGAAGAGGCGGGCTGACTGCACCTCCAGCGCTTCGCGGATGATGTAGCAGTCGCGCACGTCGTTCGGTGTGGGGATGCGCACACGCGTTCCGACGCGCGGCAGGCTCTCCAACATGCCTTCGGCTTCGAGCCGCTGCATGGCTTCGGAAACGGGGATGAAGCTCATGCCGAGGTCCGCGGCCAAGCCGCGCCGCGAGATGACCTCACCCAGCTCGATCTCGCCCTTCAGGATGCGATCGCGGATTTCTGTGTACGCCTGTGACGCCAACGAAGGGCGCAACACCGCGGGTCTGCGTTCAGAAGAGCTCATGTGGGGACCCCAGTCTTATCCTGATATATCAACAGGGCGGCCATCGTAAGTCAATCACGAAATTTCCATGAAAAGCGATGGACAGAATGATGCAACCGGTTGCATTATGGGTGCAATGATGCCTACATCCGATCTTCCGAGGAAGTCTATGAAGTCGCTTCGCGAATGCCTCCGTCCAGCAGTTCTCGTGGCAGGCGCGGCCCTGGCGACGATGTGTTGCTCTACGCCGGTCGAGGCGCAAGCCGCGGTGCCGCTGGTGCCTCTGCCGCAGCACGTGGAGGTAGCGGCCGGCTCGCTGACGCTTGCGAGTGGCAGCCGTATCAGCTTTCCGGCGCAGGACGCAGAGGCCGAGTTTGTGGCGCGACACTTCGCGGCTCTGGTGAGGCAGGGCACGGGCGTTGCGCTGGTCGCTGAAAGCAAGTCCGCGAAGGGCGCTCGCGTTGAGCTGCTGCGCGATACTTCTGTGACAGGCGAGGAGGCGTACCAGCTGGAGGTTTCGCCGGAGCGCGCTGTGGTGCGCGCGTCCACGGATGCAGGCCTGTACTACGGCAGCATCACCTTGTGGCAGTGGCTCTCCGGCAATGCGAAGGGGCAAAAGGAGCTTCACGTTGCTGCGGTGAAGATTGAGGATACGCCGGCGATGCGTTGGCGTGGGCTGATGATCGATTCCGCACGCCACATGCAGTCGATTGAGTTCCTGCATCAGCTTGTGGACTGGATGTCGCTCGAGAAGTTGAACACGTTGCACTGGCATCTTACGGATGACCAGGCATGGCGTCTTGAGATCAAGCGTTATCCGAAGCTGACGTCTGTGGGCGCATGGCGCACGTTGCCGAGTCAGGAGGGCAAGATCGACCCCAAGACCGGTAAGCCGTATCCGCTGTATGGTGGCTTCTACACGCAGGACCAGGTGCGCGAACTTGTGGCGTACGCCGCGAAGCGCAACGTGATGATCGTGCCGGAGATCGAGATGCCGGGCCATGCAACCGCGCCGATTGCGGCTTACCCGGAGTTTGGCTCGACTGCCACGCCGCCCAAGGCTGCTGCGAATCACTTCGGCATCCTGCCGAATCTTTACGGCCCTCAGCCAGCGACCTTCACGTTCCTGCAGAACGTGCTGACGGAGGTCATGGCGCTGTTTCCGAGCCCTTACATCCACGTGGGCGGTGATGAGGCGATCAAGAAACAGTGGAAGGCTTCGCCGCAAATTCAGGAGCAGATGAAGTCGCTTGGGATCACGAGCGAAGACCAGCTACAGAGCTACTTCATCAAGCAGGTAGACACGTTCCTCTCCTCACACGGTCGTCGCACGCTGGGGTGGGATGAGATTCTCGAAGGTGGTCTGGCGCCAAACGCCGCGGTGATGTCATGGCATGGCGTGAAGGGCGGCATGGATGCCGCAAAGCAAGGGCATGATGCGGTGCTGACGCCTGCTCGTCCGCTGTACTTCAACTATCGTCAGACGGATTCGCCGGATGACGGCCCGGGGCGCTTTGCGATCAACTCGCTGTCGGATGTCTACAAGTTCGACGCGACGCCCGCGACGCTGACGCCCGAGGAGCGCAAGCACATCCTTGGCGTGCAGGCGAACATCTGGACCGAGTACCTCATCACCGATCATCAGGTGGCGTGGATGATCTTCCCGCGCGCAGCCGCGCTGGCCGAGATTGGATGGACCGCCGCTTCGCAGCGCGACTGGAACGGCTTCACGGCACGACTTGCTGCGGAGGTCACGCGTTATGAACGGCTTGATATTCCGTTCAACACGGAGACGCTGAAGCCTGTGAACACACTCACGCTGACTTCGCCGAGCAGCGTGAAGGTAGCGCTCGCCACGGTGAACAACGCCGGCACGATGCACTACACGATCGACGGCTCTGCGGTGACGGCATCGTCGCCGGAGTACAAGCAGCCTGTTGAGGTGAAGATTCCCGCGCAGCTTCATGCCGCGAGCTTCGTTGCGGGCACGATGTTCCCGACGAGCGAAGTGAGCGAGGCGCTGACGATCGAAAGCGCTCGTTCGCTGAAGACCTCGCAGTTGAAGCAGTGCGTGACGGACCCGGTCATCGGCATGGAGCCTGATCCCGTCGTGACGGGCCGTCCCGTATCACTCTCCAACTACCGCAACCCTTGCTGGATAGAGAAGGCTGCGCTACTCGACGGCGTGCGCTCGATCACGCTGCAGATGTTGGCGCTGCCGTGGGTCTTTGAAGAGGGCCACGGCAAGCCGCCGGTGTTGCCTGCAGTGAAGACCGCGAACGGTGAGATCGAAGTTCACCTCGACAGCTGCAAGGGCGCGTTGGTTGCGACGATTCCGCTGCCCGTAAAGCCGGAGGAACGCGGCCTCATTGCGTTGCATGGAGAACTTTCCGCAGTGACCGGAACGCACGATCTGTGTGTGCAGGTCTTGCGGCCGAAGCTCGATCCGCTTTGGACGCTACACTCGCTGCAACTCAGCGAGAAGTAGTACAGGCATGAGAAAGCGGGCGGCCATATCTAGGCCGCCCGCTTTCTTGTGCCTATCGACGGATGCCGAGACCCTTGTCGATGCTGTCGAGTAAGGTGTCGTTGGAGTCGCCGCTGAGTTCCCAGAACATCATGCCGCCGAGCTTGTGCTCACAGATGAAGCTCGCTTTCTTCGCGAGTGACTCGGGATCGTCGTAGCTGATCCATTGTCCTGTGCTGGAGTTGTAGAGGAAGGGCATGGCCGCTTTGTCGTCCCAGTAGCGCGTGAAACCCGATCCGCTCTTCGCATATGTGGAGACGATGGTGCGGTAGGGGACATCCTTCGCCTTACTCGGATCCGTCGGTTGGAAGAGACCATTCGCCGTGCCATCCACTTCGCTCCACATGTAGCCGTAGAACGGCACACCGAGCACGATCTTTGCAGCAGGCACGCCCGCAGCGACGTAGTCCTTCACGAACTGATCGTCCGAAACCGGCGCCGGGGACGCGGGGTTTGTATAGAGCGCGGAATGATGGCCCGTCGTTCTGCTGCTTGGTCCGAAGATGTCGTAGCCCATCAGCGCCACGGTGTCGAGATACTTAGCGGCCTCACCCATGTTCGTGCTGCGCAGGAAAAACTGCTTGCCGTTGGTGGCGCTGGACAGGTACAGCGGCCGATGCAGCTTGGCCGATGCGTCGTCGAGCGCCTTACGCAGATCGCGTAGCAGCAGCGTGTAGTTCTGTTTATCCGCAGGGCGATAGCGCTTGTCGGCGCGCGGTGCCTGCGGATACTCCCAGTCCACATCAATGCCGTCAAGGCCATACTTTTCGATCGCTGCGATGCAGCTTGCGTTGAACTTCGCGCGCGACTCTTCGGTGAGAGCGATGTCAGAGAAGTCGCCGGAGTGCGCTCCTCCACCGACAGAGGCGAGCACGGTAAAGCTCGTTACTTCGTTCTTCAAGCTGACGAGATACTTCAGGTTCTGCTCGTCGATACTCGAGACGACAACGCCGCCGTCCTTGGTGTAGAGGAACGCGTAGTGCGCACGGTTCATCTTGTGCGGATTCACTTCGCCCGGCTGCATCGTGTGGTTCGGGCCACGCACATAGCCGATGACGAGCGGGTGGTCGATGCACTGAGCGGTCGCTGCGGTGACGCAGGAGCTAACGGCCAGCGCGGCCACGGTGTTGCGGAAGTTCATGCGATCAGCTCTCCGGAAACGTAAGTGCTCTCGACTTGAAAACCATTCTCTGCGTCGAGCTTGAAGCGAATCAGATCTGCTGGAGCACCGACTTCGAGCGATGCGTGACGACGCAGCAACGCCGCCGGGCGCGTAGATGCGAGCGCCAAGGCATCGGCGAGAGGCATGTTCAGTCGTTGCACCAGGTGAGCAACGCCGTCCTTCAACGGCAGTGCAGCTCCTGCGAGATAAGGTGTGCCGCTCAGCTGAAGACGTCCGTTGGCCAGCAGCTCGACGTCACCGCCGACAGGTTGCTGGTATCGACCGGGCTTGCATCCTCCCAACGCCACGGTGTCGGAGACGAGCACGACCCGCTCCAGGCCTTTGGCTCGCAGGAAGACGCGGAGCGTGTCATCGGGAAGGTGATGGCCGTCGGCGATGAGCATCGCGGTAAGGCGATCGTCCGCGAGCTGCGTCCACAGAAGGTTCGGGTGGCGAGGAAGCGTCGATGCAACACCGTTGCCGAGATGCGTTGAAAGCTGTGCTCCTGCGTCGATCGACGCGCGTACTTGCTCGCTGTCTGCGTGCGTATGGCCAAGCGAGACCAGCACGTCGCGGTCGCGCAACGCGCGAATATAGTCAGGCGCTTCAAGCCAGTGAGGAGAGACCGTGACGAGCCGGATGATGTTGTCGCTAGCGGCCTGCCAGCGATCGAACTCATCGATCGAAGGCGTACGCACGTGCTCGAGAGGATGTGCGCCACGCGCGCCATCTTCAGGCGAGAGATGGGGACCCTCCATATGCACGCCCACCAGCGCGTGCTTCACAAGCGGGAACGCCTCGCGCGCTTTGGCGATGGTTGCGAGCGCCGCGATCAGGCGCTTCTCGGACTGCGTGATCAGTGTCGCGAGGTAGCTCGTCACACCGGTGCGCAACAACGCAAGCGTGAGCTGATGCATGGTATCGAGCGTGAGATCTTCCGCGTTGAGATCGAAGCCGGCGTACCCGTTCACCTGCAGGTCGACGAGTCCCGCGCTCAGCCAGCACTCTTCGTCTGTAGCGCTTGGTTCGATGCTGACGATGCGACCTTCGCAGAGCTGCACGGCAACAGCTTTTCCTGTGTGTGGATCGCGTCCGCGAAGAGTCGTCATCGAGTCACTCCTTCTCAGCGGCTCAGCAGGCTCGCCGATTCTTCATCCAGATATACCTTGCAGCGCGGATGCTGGCGAAGAATCGAGGCAGGGCACGTCTCGGTAAGCGGGCCTTCGAGCGCTTGCTGCACGGCCTCGCGCTTGAACGCGCCGGGTACGCTGCAGAACATGGCTCCGCTCTTCATCAGTCGCGGTACGGTGAGCGTCAACGCCTGGTGCGGTACTTCAGCCAGCGCGTCGAAGCATTCATCGTCCACCTGCTGCTGGCGGCAAGCGAGGTCGAGCTCGACGACCTTTACCGACTTCGCATCGTTGAAGTCGGCGGGCGGATCATTGAACGCCAGGTGGCCGTTCGTTCCGATGCCGCAGAGAACGATGTCGATAGGAGCTTCATGCAACAGCGCTGCGTACTTTGTCGCGGCGACTTCAGGATCACCGGTGGTGTCGAGTAAATTCACGGCTGCGAAGGGGAGCAGATCAAAGATGTGGCGGCGCAGGAAGTTGCCGAAGCGCTGGGGCGCAGCCTCGGGCAGGCCAATGTACTCGTCCATGTGGAACGCGACGACGCGCGTCCATTCAATATCGGGAGCTGCGCAAAGCGCTGCAAGCATGGAGGACTGGCTGGGCGCAGCGGCAAAGACCACGCGCACTGTGGCTTGCTTTTGCAGGAGATGGCGAAGTTCAGTAGCGACATCCTGCGCGGCGGCTACTCCAAGTGCGTCACGGTTGGGAGCGATGAAAGGGATGATGGTCTGCTCCTCTGCGTTGGCGATCATGCGATTTTCTTCCTTGCTGTCTCGAGTGAAATGGACGACGTAGGGTCTTCCTCGTCGTGCGTCAGAATTTGAAGCAGCGGTTGCACGTGCGGGTTCTTCGTGGGCCACACGATGCCCACGCCGATGAAGACGAAGAGCGCAGAAAGCACAGGACCTGCAACCGTGATGGTGGTGGTCAAATCACCGGGCAGGCGATTGATCTTTTCGGCGAAGACGAACTTGATGAGGGCGAAGCACACCACGCCAGCACACCAGGATGCGATGGCCGCGGCAGCGCCCGAGCGACGGAACCAGCCGATCATGCCAAGCATCATGGGGATTGCGATGGGACCGACGAGCGCAGCGTACCAAAGGATCAGCAGGCCAATGACGCCGCCAAAGTGGTCCGCGCCCAGCGCGATGCACATGCTCGTCGCCAGGAAGAGCAGCGTGCAGATTCGCCCTGCGCGCAGTTGCACGGCGTCGCCGGGACGCTCGCGATCTTTGCGCAGAGCGGGCAGGATGTCACGCACCACTACGGCGGAGATGGCATTTGCGTCAGAGGAGGTCATCGCCATCGTGTGTGCGAAGAGTCCTGCGAGTACCAGACCAACGAGGCCCTGTGGCAGCAGCATCCGCGCCAACATGCCGTAGGAGTCGGAGGGGTTCTTCAGATGGGGCAGCAGTAACGGCGCGGCCCACATCGGGAAGAGCAGCACCAGCGGCCACACGAGATACAGAGCGGCCGAGAGTCGCGCCGCGCGCTTCGCAGACTGTGCATCGGGGGCAGCAATGAAGCGCTGTGCCAGGTTCCAGGTGCCGCCGTTGTACGAGAGCATGTTCACCAGCAGATATACGCTGGCGAAGACTACGGTGTACTGGCCGGTGAAGAGGTGATGATGATCGGCGGGCAGCTTCTGCCAGACGGTCCACAACGCCGAGACGCCACCGAGCTTTGCCAGCACGGCAATGAGCATGGCGAAGCCTGCGATGAGCTGAATCACGAACTGGCTCATGTCCGTCAGGGCATCGGCCCACAGGCCGCCGATCACCGAATAGACCAGGGTCACCGTGCCGGTCAGCAGTACGCCATAGAGCGTTGGCACGCCCGCAAAGACCTGCAACAGGATTGCTGCTGAAGTCCACTTTGCACCGACGTCGAAGATCTTGAGGATTGCACCGCTCCAGGCGAGCAGTTGTTGTGCAGGCAGGTTGTAACGCGTTGCGAGGTACTCCAACGGGGAGATGATGCCGAAGCGTTGGCGCATGCGCGACCAGCGACCTGGGAAGACCGTGGAGCCGAGCGCCAGAGCGATAGCGATGGAGCACGCCCACCAGATATAGAGGCTGAGGCCGCTGGTGTAGGCGATCGCGGCGAAGCCTACGAACACTGCCGAGCTATAGCCCGACATATGGTGCGAGATGCCTGAAAGCCACCACGGCAACGCGCCACCAGCGGTGAAGAAGTCCGCCGCAGACTTGACCTTGGTGCGCGCCCATAGCCCCATGCCAAGCATGAGGGCGAAGTATCCGCAGAGAACGACCCAGTCAGCAGTCTTCATTGGTGTGGCGGGCTCCTGCCATGGAATATACATGCAACCGATTGCACAAAGGAAGAGGTGTTGCTGAAATCTTTGCACTGCAATCGCATACGCTCGGCTAGACTCTCTCTGTGGCCCGCGAAAAAAGACTCCCCACCATCAGCGACGTAGCGAAACTCGCACAGGTTTCTCGTGCAACCGTTTCGCGCGCTTTTGGTCGCCCTGAATTGATTGGAGAAGAGACCGTCAAGCGCGTACTGCGCGCGGCGAAGGAATTGGGTTATCAGCCGAACCAGACGGCGCGTGCACTCAGCACTGGCCGCCACACAAATATCGCCATCGTCGTGCCGGATGTTGCGAACCCCTTCTTTCCTCCACTGATTCGTGCCGCGCAGGCGGGTGCGGACGCTGCGGGTTACAGCGTCTTCCTCGGCGACTCCGACGAAGACGCGGACCGCGAGCACACGCTGACGCAACGATTAGCTCTGCAGGTGGAAGGCTTCATTCTGGCATCGTCGCGTATGCAGGACGAACAGATCAGCGAACTCGCCGAGCGGCGTCCGCTGGTGCTGGTGAACCGCGACACGCGCGGCATCCCGCGGGTGCTCATCGACGCGGCTGCAGGCATTCACGCGGCGGTGGAGCATCTGGCGCAGCTCGGACATCGTCGCATCGTGTATGTAAGCGGCCCCTCAAACTCGTGGTCGGACCAGGAGCGCCGCCGCGCCTTGAAGCGTGCTGTTCGCAAAGCTGGCATGGAGAGCGTGGCGATCGGAGCGCGACGTGCCAGCTTCGAAGCGGGTCGTCAGGTCGTGGCAGAAGTGCGTGGTACGGGGGCAACGGCGGCGATCACTTTCGACGATCTTGTGGCGCATGGTCTGCTGGCTGGTTTGCTGGAACATGGCGTTTCGGTGCCGCGAGAGTTCAGCGTGATCGGATGCGATGACGTGCTCGGCGCTTCGACGTTTCCGGCGCTGACCAGTATTTCCGCGCGCTGCGATGCGGCCGGGCAGATCGCGTTCGATCTGTTGATGAAGGCCATGCAGGGCGCAGAAAGCGCCGACGTTCGCTGCGTGCTGGAGTCGCGCTTGGCTGTCCGCGCGACCACGGGTGCCGCCCCGGCGCGGTCCTCTCGCAAGGCCTGAATCGGATTTCAGTTGCGAGCAGTGGGATGGACGCGCTACATTAGCCGCAGATTCATGCAATCGGTTGCAAGATTTTGTTCGGTCGCCGTGGTTTCCTCGGCTGGAGGCGTTTATGTTGGTCGCTCGTCGTTCCCGAAGCATCTTCCGTGTGATCTTCCCCTGTCTTGCGATGCTGGCTGCATTGGGGATGGCTTCGTGCAGCGATGGTGGAACAGGAAGCGCTTCGCTCGTTGCGCTCTTCCTTAGCTCGTCCACGCTGTCTATGGACACGGGGCAGACCGGAACCATCACGGCGAAGGTGACGAACGATAAGACCCCCGGCGGTGTGACGTTCACCGTGGCCGGCGGCGGCACGCTGGGCACACAGACCACATCGATCTCCGGTCAGACGAAGACGATTACTGTTCCGTACACGGCCCCGACGACGGCTACAAGCGCGACGGTCACCGCGACCTCGATCGCCGCGCCGTCGCAGGCTTACTCGGTGACGATTACGGTGACGGCGGCGCCGGTGATTACGACGACTACCCTCGCGACCGGCGTGGTGGGCACGGCATACAACGTTACGCCCGCGTCGACAGGCGGCACGGGGACGCTGACGTGGTCCATCTCCAGTGGCACACTTCCTGCGGGTCTGTCACTGAACGCCGCCACGGGGGCGATCACGGGCACTCCGACGACGGCGGGCAGTGCGACCTTCACGCTCGCGCTTACCGACTCGGCACCGACGCCTGTGACCGCGGTGCAGACCCTGACACTCACGGTGAATGCGCAGCCGCCGGTGGTCACCCCCGCAACGTTGCCTTCGGGCATCACCGGCACAGCGTATAGCCAGCAGCTCGCATACACGGGCGGCGGCACGGGCACGGCGACGTGGGCTGCGACCGGATCGCTTCCGCCGGGTATCAGCCTGAGCGCCTCGGGTCTGCTTTCGGGCACACCCACGACAACGGGCACATACACGTTCTCGACCGCAGTGACCGTCGGTGCGCAGACCTCCGCGAGCGTCTCGTTCACGATCACAGTGGTTGCGCCGGTGGTGATCACGACGACTTCACTGCCGTCGGCCCATGTGAACGTGGCCTACAGTCAGCAGTTGACGTACAGCGGCGGCAGCGGGACGCCAACCTGGTCTATCGTTTCGGGTTCGCTGCCTTCCACCATGACGCTGAGCAGCAGCGGTGTGCTCTCTGGCACGCCGACCAGTGTGAGCAACTACACGATCGGCGTGGCCGTAAAGGTGGGTACGCAGACCTCGGCTACGCAGTCACTCACGTTTTCTGTGGTGAGCACGCAGATCACCTCGGCAGCGACGGCGACGGGCGAAGTCGGGTTCCCGTTCCGCTTTCAGGTGACGGCGATCGGCGGCACATCGCCTTATACGTTTGCGGTGGCTTCCTCGGGCAGCGCGTTGCCTGCGGGGCTCAGCATCAACTCCGCCACGGGCGTGATCAGCGGAACGCCGACAACCAACACCGGTAGTCCTTTTGCGAACGTGATCGTGCAGGCGACGGACACGCAAGGCGCTACCGGCACGCAGGCGATGACCTTCACGATCAACGCCTCGCGAGGCTCGGCGGCGAACAGCGAGCTCAACGGGCAATATGCGTTCGAGCTGTCGGGCTTTGACGTGAACGGTGTGCCGTTGGCGAAGGTCGGCAGCTTTACCGTGGACGGTAACGGACACGTCACCACCGGCGTGATGGACACGAACGGAACGGCGCTTTCGGCGGCGACGACAAACGCCGCGCTCATAGCGTCGACGTATGCCGTGGGCGCTGATGGTCGCGGCCAGATTACGTTGACGAGCGCCGCTGGCAGCATCTCCTTCGCGCTTGCCACGAGCGGGCTTTCAAACAGTGTGGCTTCTGCGGGGAGCCTTGTTGAGATCGACGCCACTGGAGCGCGCTTGACCGGCCGCTTCGCCAGGCAGACGACGGCAAACTTCACGCTCGCAGCGAACGCGAATGGCTATGCGCTGGGGCTTGCAGGATGGTCCGCTGGCAGCACGGCGACAGCGCTGACAAAGGCAGGCTTGGTGGGCGAGTTGCAGCTTGCCTCCACCGGAGCGGTGAGCAGCTCGGAGTGGGTAACCGCGGCGAGTTCGACCCCGGTCGTCAGCACTTCGGGAGCGTTCACGCTGAACACGAACGGTCGCGGCACGCTCACATTGGTGAGCGCGTCCGGCACAACGCACTTCGCGGTCTATGTCGTTTCGGCCTCGCAGTGGATGTTGCTCTCAACCGATGCGGCCGCAAGCGGCGGACAAGCTCTGCTGGTAGGCGACACCACGATGCAGACGATTGCAAACGGCAGCTTCGCCACCGCATCGTTGCTCGGGACGAGCGTCTTCAGCGAGTCGAAACTCGGCGTTAGCAGTGCCCAGGCCTACTTCCCGGATGTGCAGATCGGGCTGTTGAGCTTCGATGGCGCGGGCGGTATTACTGGATCGCAGGACCGCAGCGCCAACGGGGCCTTCTCGCAGGGAGCGGTAGTGGGAACCTACACGGTGGCCACGAACGGTCGAGCGAACGTGAAGCTTGCCGCATCGGGACTCTCCGGATGCATCGACTGCAGCGGCACTAACTACGTGTTCTACTTCGCATCGGCGAATGCGGGCTACTACCTTGACTACGCAACCTCCGGCGGACAGGGAACGCTCGAAGCTCAGGTCTCGAACGCAACGGTGGCTTTGAGTGGAACGTACGCGCTGTCGACACGCGGCCCGATCACGGCGACCGTTGTGCCGGAGTCTGGCCTTGTCACCGTGAGCGGAGCGGCTGTGACCGCGTTGCTCGATCAGGTGAGCGCTTCGGCTACAACCCCGGACGTGAGCACCTCATCCACAGCAGCGACGGCTTCGACGGGCCGCGTCGTATTGACGGGTGGCAACCCTGCGGTGCTTTACCTGACGGCTGCTGGACACGCTCTGTGGTTGGACAGCACGCAAGCGACGCCGGTCGTCCGCGAACTGAACGCGCAGTAGCGTAGCGCTGCAAGAAGCCCCGCATTCCGGAAGACCGGAAGGCAGGGGCTTTTCGCTTTCGTGGAACGCTCACTGTGTCTCTCGCTTCACGCGATTGGCGCTGGGTGGGTGAGCTTCAGAATGAGCTCGGTGCATGCAGGGAACTCCGACAGCAACTGGTCACGGCGCCCCATCTCGAAGTCTGCAAAATCAAAGCCTGGCGCGACCGTACATCCAACCAGCGACCATCCGCCTCGCGGTAAGGATGCACCGAACCAGCGTCCGGCCGGAACCCACGCCTGCAAGGCTTCCCCCGCAGCCAGGTCGCTGCCGAGTAGAAAAGACTCAAGCTGACCTTCCGGCGTAATCGCTTCAACCTGCAGCGGTGAGCCCAGATGGAAGTGCCACACTTCATCGGAGGCGATGCGGTGCAGCGCCGAGATTTCGTTTTCGCGAAGAAGGAAGTAGATTGCTGTCGATGCGGCTCGCGCCCCGCCTGCGGTTTGTACGTTCTCGGCTGCCCTGTAGGTTTGCCGATACCACCCGCCTTCAGGATGGCGCTCCAACGACAGCTTTTCGATCAACTCGTCTGCGTTCATCTCTCGATGATCGCAGATGGTGGAGCGTGCTGGACCACCGGCTTCGGTGGCTGAAGCGGATGCGACGAAGTGAGCTATGGTGAAGTCTGGTGGTCGAATCAGTCAGCGTCGAACCGGCTTCAGGAATACAAGGCTAACTGCCTTTAGCGAGTTTGTAGAAGCCGCCGAGTGTGGAGCATCGCTATCTGAGTAGCCCCGACGCACAACGGCATGAAAACCATGAGCATCGTACCGAGGAGATAGCACTCGGAAGGATGATCATGAATCGTGCATGCGGCGTAGCTTGCTTGATGGTGGGACTGACAGGAATCTTCGCAACGGGTGCGCGTGCGTGGGCCGACGATCCAGTGAAGTTCGACCTGGCTGGCCCCAAGGTCGACGTACAGGTGCAGCGAGGCAAGGTCACGCTGCCCATCTCGCTTGTGCCGAATCTTCTCGCGGGAGACCAGCTTCACGTCAAGGCCGATCTGCCGTCGACGCAGTCCAATCATCTGTTACTCATTGTTGCTTTTTTACGCGGCACTACGAACGAACCGCCCGAGGACTGGTTTCACGAGATTGATACGTGGAATAAGAAAACGGTCGAAGGCACGACCATCACCGTTCCGCAGGGCGCGGAGCAGGTGCTGATGTTCATTGCACCAGAGACCGGTGGAGACTTCAAGACGTTGCGCGGAGCTGTACGCGGCAGACCGGGGCTCTTCATTCGCGCGGCTGCCGGGCTCAATGAGGCTTCATTCGAGCAGCAGCGAATCCAGCACTATCTTGCGGCGATGAAGAAGGTCGACTCGACCGACTCGAAGGTCATCGCTGACCGTTCCGGCAAGTTGGCGCAGACCCTAGGACTCAAGCCTAATCCGGACTGCTTCAAGCAGCCTGTAGCACAGCAGGTGACATGCCTCACTCAGGGTAGTGTTCCGGTCCTCCTGAATGATGGGCACGAGATGACGGTCTCGGAAGCGATCTCGTCACCCACCGCACAGGATCTCGCCGCCAACGCTTCTTACACTCCGCAGGCAGGGCTAGGGCTTTACTCCGCGTATGTGGGCGCCATCGTAGACGTCGTCCACATCGTGAGCACGATGAGGACCGCGCAGTATCAGTACATTCCAGCGTTGGCGTTACCCGAAGGCTCGACCCTCAACCTCAAGCTGAATGCGCCACCTTCGTTTCTTAATCCGAAGTCAGTGATTGTGATTGCGTTGCCGGCTGTTCAAGCAGCCAGTCTGCCGCCTCTGAAGCTGATGAACCAGGACGAGGTGTCCTGCCTGAAGAACCCGAAGATGGCCATCCAGATCAAGGGCGCGCCTCTGGTGTTCTCGACCTCTCTTGCGCACGACATGGTGCTGCACCTCAACCGGATCGGCGGCGCGGTGGACATGCCGCTCGAGGCTGATGCCGAGCAGGGCGGGCTGGTGCTGGCTCCCGAACAGAAACGCAAGCTGCTCGACGATACGATGACCAAGGCCAATGATGCGATCAAGCCGCAGGGCAAGGCCGCTTCCCCGACAGATATGACAGTGACCGGCACTGTTGAAGGGTTCTGGGGGTTCGACCACTTCGAAGGTCCCGCAGTAACTCTGCAGCAGGTCGATGGCAAGGACTGGAAGATCGTCGGTGACGCGCAACTGATGGCTGGCCAGGACAGGAAATTCAACCTCACGGGAAGCGGAACCGCCTGCGTGGAACACATCGCCCTGAGTCCCGCGCAGGGCGCTAAAGACGCTAAAGACATCGATGTGAAGTATGTGCCCGCGAAGGATGATGGCAAACCGAAGAAGGATACTCTTGCTCTCGACGTCTCGCTGAAGAGCGTGAAGCCGGGAGGCTATTCGCTCGCGATCAAGCAGTTTGGTGATGATCGTCAGAGCGTTCCAGTGACTGTATACAGCACGGACATCAAGCTGGACGCACTCACGGTACATGCAGGTGATCAGACCGCGGTTCTCACAGGAAAGGGCCTTGGCGGCGTTGTCTCGGTGGAACTGGATGGCCAGACGTTTACTTCTTCCCCGGGAAGCGACGATGCTACTGTACATCTGTCGGCGAAGGCCGCTGTCACTCCGAAGGATGGCGACGAGGCCAAAGCAAAGTTGAAGGACGGACGTGTGCTCCCAGTGAAGGTCACTGTAGCTGCGGCGCGTCCGGGTCTGACCCTGGCCTCCATGCACGCGTCTTCAGCACCGGAGAGTGGAACGCTGCCGGTGGTGCTGTCCGGCAAGGATGAAATTCCGTTGAACGGAACGCTGACCTTCGTCGTCACCACGAAAGAGGTCTTCGCCCATAGCCAGAAGATAGAGATTGCGACAGCGAATGAAGCTGCAAAAATCACGCTCTCACTCGCTGACAGCAGCCTCGTCCTGCAGGATGACCACACGGCGGTGGTTACGCTGAACCCGCTGAAGTCGTTTGGACAATCCGCCTTCGGTCCGCTCGCCATGCGGGCTGTCGCAGCCGATGGAACCACAGGTGAGTGGACACGCCTCGGCATCCTGGTGAGAACACCTCAGATCAGCGCGATTAAGTGCACGACCGCAGATGCGCCGACATGCGAGATGGAAGGGAAGAATCTTTTTCTCGTGCAGTCCTTTGGTTCCGAGAAAAATTTCGCTAAGTCAGTCGAGATCCCGACGGGCTTCGCACAAGGTGAGTTCGCCGTACCCACACCGGCGGACGGCGTGACTCTTTACTTGAAGCTCCGTGACGATCCGGGAGCCGTAGCCCTTGTGAAACTTGCCACGCCAATATCTGCGGTGCCTGCTGCGAACATTCATTAGCAAAGTGGCAAGTTGTGATCGGACAAAGTGAGGCGGCACATGATGCACAATACTTATTGCCATGTCTTTTGAGTTGCGTCATATTCGCTCGTTCATCATTCTCGCCGAGGAGCTTCACTTCGGTCGCGCTGCAGCTCGTCTATATCTTGCTCAACCGGCCCTGAGCCAGCAGATCAAGCAGCTGGAGGATCAGCTAGGGGTGATGCTGTTCCGGCGCAACAGTCACGGTGTCGCGCTTTCGGAAGAAGGCAAGCTCTTCTTGCCGAGCGCTCGAGCTGCGCTCAAAGCGCTCATCGACGGTCAGGAAAGACTGCAGGACCGTGCGTCTGGAGTGGTGGGCAATGTGCGCGTCGGCTTCATCAGTACGGCCGCGTTGACGTTGCTTCCTCGGCTCATACAGCAGCTTGCGAAGAAGTTTCCCGGCATCGAGTTGCAGCTCTGCGAGATGAATTCCAATGAGCAGTCAAACGCGTTACTGCGAGATGAGCTCGACCTATGTTTTGTCCACGCGGACCTGAAGCACCCGGCAATCGAAAGCATCACGGTCGAAACGAACACCGTGGTGCTCGCGTTGCCATCGAATCACGCGTTGGCTGCGGAGGACGCCGTCAGTCTGAAGACGCTTGCCAGGGAGCGTTTCATCCTGCCAGAGAAGCTGCCACATGAAGACTTCCACGAGATTGCGCTCGGGATCTGTAAGCGATTTGGATTCGCGCCAGAATCTCCGCAGCAGGTGCGAACATTGCAGACGGCTGCCTCTCTGGTGGCTAGTGGCGCGGGCTGCGCTTTGCTTCCATCAAACTTCGTGAACGCTAAGCCACGAGGTGTCGTGTTTCTTCGATTGAAGGGAGTTGAAGATAAACTTCCGCTCTATTTGGCATACCGCAAAGATCTTAAACAGGCGATTGTGGCGAATGTGATCGAACTCGCGAAGCAACTGCGAGCGTAATCACACCACGTGTGATCAGAAGGCCTTGGCGATGCGGACGGCGATTTTGTTTCCCTCGGAGGTATCGACTGCGCCGAACTCGCGATAAGCATTTACGTAATAAAACCAGCTTCCGTGTTGAACGGTGAAACCGGGTCCGATCGCCGCAAGCACCTCCGTGCCGGGCTGTGCGATGTGGTTTACCTGCGAGTTGGTGAGTTGATGGAACATGTAGCCGTTGGCGCCGACGTAGACATGCTCAAACAGCTTCCACCCTACCGTCGCGTTGAAGTGAAGTGCTTGTCCTGCCTGCGTTGATTGCACATTGCTGGGCGCGGCGGGATCCTGGTTCGTTGAGTTCCAGAGATAGGAGATTCTCCAGCTCGTCTCCAAACGCTTCGTGGGCAGAAGCGTGAAAGCGTAGTAAGGGTGCACCGTCCATGTGTTCGCGCCGATATTGATCGCGCTGTTCTGTGCGGTGTACGTTCCTGTCGGAACTTCGAAGTCCGCGAGCACGCGTTGATGTAACGGCATCCCGAAGAGATGCTTTTCTGGCCACTGCAGCATTGGGCCCACGGTCATGTCGCCTACCCCGCCGCGAGTACCGGCAGCGCCTGCATTCACGTAGGCCTCCGGTATCAGATACTCCGCGCCATACCAGGCACCAAGCACCTTTCGCGGAGCGAGATAGACCACGTGCGAGAGTCCGGATCCGCTATTGGTGCCAGGCGCGTTCGCTATCTTGCTACCGTCCGCCGCAATCGTCCGATCATCGTGGACCGCTTGTCCGTACTGCTCTACGAGCCATCCTGGCTGCGCAATGCCATCAAGGAACGAGGTGAGTCCGAGGTTCACGGTCGGCATCTTTGGCGCTGCATCCTGCAGCGATTGCGCTTTGAATGTGGCAGCGGTGAAGGGAAGGCAGAGCAGGAGAGCTGAGAGACGGGCGCGTTTTGAAAAGACTGACACACCTGATCCGATTCCGTGCCCGCAGAAGCGATGCATACTCGGCCATTCGAAGATCGCATGTATGTGATTGCGCACAAGCATCGCCGGTTTTCGAAAGGATTGCAATAACTGCAATGCATCGTAACCATCGAAAAGTGCTCTGATCGCGCATGACCGTTTTGACGTCTACTCGAGTGGAGGAGATATTCGATGTCGTCATCACAGAAGGACACTACGCTCGACCACGGTTATGATTTGCGCGCCGCACTTCGTTTTCTTTCGCAGCATCCGGGGCAGCTACGTCGCTCGGCGGAGCCGGTCGATCCGAACGCTGAGCTAGCAGGCGTCTATCGCCACGTCGGGGCGGGAACGCCGGTGCTGCCGCCCACCACCATTGGTCCCGCGATGCTGTTTGAAAAGGTGAAGGGCTTCGACGACTTCCGTGTTGTTACGGGTGTCATGGCGAGCCGCGAACGCGTCGCGCTGCTGTTGGATACGCCGAAGGAAAAGCTTGGTGATCGCTTTCGTCAGGCGGTTGACAATCCGATCCCTCCCATCAAGATCGATGGCCCTGCGCTATGCCAGCAAGTAGTCGTGACGAAGGACATTGATGTTCGCAAGCTGGTGCCTGCACCGACGAACACGCCGGATGATGCAGGTCCGTTCTTCACGATGGGACTCGTTCGCGCGACGGACCCAGAGACCGGCAAGCATGACGTCACGATTCATCGCATGTGCATTCAGGGCAAGGACGAAATCAGCATCTTCTTCGCACCCGGCCGTCATATCGATGCGTTTCGTCAGAAGGCAGAGGCGCAGGGCAAGTCGCTTCCGATCTCCGTTTCGATCGGCCTCGATCCGGCCGTGTACATCGGCGCCTGCTTTGAAGCGCCGACCACACCGCTCGGCTTCGATGAGCTTTCGATTGCTGGTTCGATCCGTCAGCGTCCTGTGGAGTTGGTGAAGTGCGTCACGCAGAATGAGTATGCGATCGCCAACGCCGAGGTTGTGATCGAAGGCGAACTGCTGCCGAACGTCCGCGTTGTGGAAGATCAGAACAGCAAGACCGGCCACGCGATGCCGGAGTTCCCGGGATACAACGGCCCTGCGAACCCGTCGCTGCCTTTGATCAAAGTCACGGCGATCACACATCGCGAGAAGCCTATTCTGCAAACCATCGTCGGTCCTGGCGAAGAGCATGTGAATCTGGCAGGACCACCGACGGAAGCGAGCATCTATCGCCTTGTGGAGCAGGCGATGCCGGGGCGCTTGCAGAATGTATATGCGCATACCGCAGGCGGCGGCAAGTTCCTCGCGATCCTGCAGTTCAAGAAGCTCACCGCAGGCGACGAAGGCCGTCAGCGTCAAGCTGCACTGACCGCATTCGCCGCGTATTCCGAGCTGAAGAACGTCATCCTCGTGGACGACGATGTCGATATCTTCAACACGAACGACGTGCTCTGGGCGATGCAGACGCGGTATCAGGGTGACATCGACACGATCTTCATTCCGGACGTAATCTGCCACCCGCTTGATCCGTCGCAGGATCCCGAGTACAGCCGCACGATCAGTAAGCACGGCAACAGCTGCAAGACGATCTTCGATTGCACGGCTCCGTGGAAGATGAAGGAGGCCTTCACGCGTGCACAGTTCGTTGATGTCGACCTCAAGAAGTTCCTTGTAGAGCCAACCACACCGCTCGAGCTTTAGGAGGACCGTCATGAAACCCATCATCGTTGGCATCTCCGGAGCCACTGGAATCGCCTACGGCATCCGCGCGCTTGCTCTACTGCGTGAGCTCGACATCGAAACGCACCTGGTCCTTTCGACAGGTGCGAAGATGACGATTCACGAAGTCGGCATGACGATTCCAGAGGTCGAAGCACTCGCGACCCATGTGCATCATCAGGAGAACCTCGGTGCCTCCATCTCCAGCGGTTCGTTTCGAACCGCTGGCATGATGGTGATGCCGTGCTCGATGCGTTGCCTCGCAGCGGTCGCGCTGGCGGCGCCGTACAACCTGCTTACACGCGCTGCGGATGTGACGCTGAAAGAACGTCGGCGTCTTGTGCTGCTGACGCGTGAAGCGCCGCTCAACCAAGGGCACATCCAAAACATGCTGACTGCAACGCAGATGGGCGCGGTCATCTATCCGCCTGTGCCTGCGCTCTACAGCCGTCCGCAAAGTATCGAAGAAATGATCGACTACACCGTCATGCGTGTCTTCGATCTGTTTGAGATCGAAGCGCCTTTGCAGCTTCCGCGTTGGTCGGGCATGGGCGATCTCACGAAGCCGTTGACGAATGCAGCTCGCCAGCAGATGCAGGAGATCGCATGAAAGGCCCGTGGATCGACAGCTCGTCTGTTCTGCTTGGCGGTCTCGTCGGAGCAGCGTTAGGCAAGCGCGTTCCTGAGCGCCTGCGCACGGCGCTCCCCATGGCTTTCGGACTCTGTTCTATGGGGCTTGGTATCGCGCTCACCGTGGGCGTGAAGCATCTCGCGGCCATGGTGCTCTCGTTGATCCTCGGTGCGCTGATCGGCGAGCTCATCTTTCTTGAGAAGGGTATCGGCGCGCTTAGCCGACACATGCGCCGTCTTGTCGATCGCGTTCTGCCAAGTTCCGCGGACGAAGGCGAGTCGAACAAGGAATATCTGCAGACCTTCGTGGCGGTCCTTGTACTGTTTTGCGCCAGCGGCACCGGGATCTTCGGCGCGATGAAAGAAGGCATGACTGGCGACTCAAGTATCCTCATCGCGAAGTCGCTGCTCGACTTTTTCACCGCGGCGATCTTCGCGACGGAGCTTGGCTACGCCGTGGCGATCATCGCTGTTCCGCAGTTGCTGGTGCAGGTAGCGCTCTTCTTCGGCGCCACGGTCATCCTGCCGCTGACGAACCCGATGCTCATCGCTGACTTCTCCGCCGTAGGAGGCCTCATCATGTTCGCGACGGGCCTTCGGATCTGCAAGATTCGCGACTTTGCTGTAGCGAACATGCTGCCCGCGCTACTGCTCGCCATGCCGCTTTCAGCACTGTGGACCCGCATCTTCCATATCTAGCAGGACGCATGGCGGCGGGCTGATCATCGTTCCGGCGCCATCGTCGATTTCCGCGTCTTCGCTCCGATCAGATGCTTGCATCCCGCAATCGTCACGGCTGTGCTTCGCTCAAAACACCATTAGCTTTGACCGCGCGAATATCGCGAATGGGGCTCCCCGCGAGATGGGCGGCTCTTCCCCGAGGAACTGGAGTGTAGTGGCAGGACAACGATCTTGCACCGCAAAAAGGATGCTGCGCCCTGTGTTTTCATGGACAAGCCGCTCGCGTACCATGAGAGCGTGACGCTAGAAACATTGAAGGATGAGGTTCCGGGGCGAGAAGAAATGAACGATCAACAAACGTTTCCTCGAATAGCAACTGGTATCGCGGGTTTAGACGACATCCTCGGCGGTGGCCTGCCCTCCCGGCAGATGTATCTCGTTGAAGGGGATCCTGGTACCGGCAAGACAACGCTCGCCATGCAGTTCATCATCGCGGGCTTTGAGCGGGGAGAGAAGTGTCTCTACGTGACTTTGTCTGAGACAGAGGCGGAGCTCTATGCTTCTGCGAGGTCTCATGGGTGGGACACTGCCAAGCTTCCTCTCGCTGAGTTCGTCCCTGCCGAGGCGAGCCTGAGCCCCGAGGCCCAGTACACGGTCTTTCATCCCAGCGAAGTTGAGCTGGCCACCACGATCAAGAAGCTGACAGATCTGATTGAAGAGAAGAAGCCAGCGCGAGTTGTCATCGACTCGCTCTCTGAGCTCCGTCTTCTTGCATCCGACACGATGCGTTATCGGCGTCAGTTGCTGGCGTTGAAGCAATTCTTCGCCGGCCGCGACGCCACGGTCCTGCTATTGGACGATCGCACTGCGGATGGTGCCGACAAGCAGTTGCAGAGTATTGCTCACGGTGTGCTCCGTCTTGAAAAGTTGCAACGGAGCTACGGCGTCAATCGCCGCAATATCGAGATCGTCAAACTGCGCGGTGCTGCGTTTCGAGAGGGCGTTCACGACTACACCATCATTCGAGGCGGCTTACGGATTTATCCCCGCCTTATTGCCGCAGAGCACGACGACATCTTTGACGAGAACCGCGTAAAGAGCGGAGTTGAGGCGCTGGACACGATGTTCGGCGGTGGCATTAGCCGCGGCTCTACGACGTTGTTGGTGGGTCCCACTGGATCCGGCAAGTCGACTCTTGCGATGCAGTACGCCTATGCTGCTGCATCGCGGGGTGAGCGGGCTATCGTTTATTCCTTCGACGAGATCAAGCGCACGGCCTGCATGCGTGCGGAAGCGCTGGGAATGCGGGTCAATGAACAGATCGAAAAAGGTACCCTCGCGATCTCGCAGATTGATCCTGCTGAACTGTCTCCAGGAGAGTTCATTTGGCAAATCCGCTCTGATGTGAACGATAGGGACACGCGAGTCGTGGTCATCGATAGCCTGAACGGGTTCGTCAATGCCATGCCAGGAGAGCGTGACATCAATTTGTCTCTCCATGAGCTGCTTGCTTACTTGAATCAGAAGGGAATCATTACCTTCCTGATTCTCACGCAGCGTGGATTAGTCGGAAGTATGACCGCCGATGTCGATGTGTCGTATCTGGCAGATACGGTGATCATCCTCCGCTACTTCGAGGTACGGGGCGAAATCAGGCAGGCGATCTCTGTGTTGAAGCAGCGCATCGGAGAACATGAACACACCATCCGTGAGCTTAGCTTTGGAGGTGACGGCGTTCGCATTGGAGAGCCGCTCACGAACTTCCGAGGCGTTCTTACCGGCGTGCCAGAGTTGCTTGGCGACGATGCTGCTCATGCATATTAGGAAGCGGGCCCATGTATGAGTCTTGTCGTTCGCATCATTGCACCCACCGGACGCGACGCAGATCTGATCGCTTCGTTGCTGCATGAAAGCGGAATTGAAGCGGAACCATCGCACACGGTTGAGACGATCCTTCGAGAGTCTTCCGCTCACGATATCGGCCCGCTACTGCTCGCAGAAGAAGCGCTCTCAGCAACGGCTATCGAAAGACTGGGGGCACTGATCCGTGAGCAGCCAGCCTGGTCTGATCTCCCCATTCTCATCTTGACGGGAGGAGGCAGAGAGACTCATCAAAGTCGCCGGTTTATGGAGGAGCGCCTGCCTCTTGGTGTTCCCGTGCTGCTGGAGCGGCCTATTCGTACGGCGACTCTGCTGTCGAGCGTGAAAGCTGCCATTCGTGCGCGCCAGCGTCAATATCAGGTCCGGGACGCTCTGCAGGCTCGTGATGCTGCGGTAGAGGAACTTCGCAGCGAGCAGGAGGCACTGAGATCGATCCTCGCTGATCTACGCAGAAGCGAGGATCGCTTCCGACGTCTCATTGAGCTGTCTAGCGTTGGAGTTAACATTGGCGATTTTGACGGAAGCATCAGCTACGCAAATCCGGCTCTCCTTAACCTTCTCGGATACACCGCGACAGACGTCGCCAACGGAGCGTTTCGTTGGGACGCTTTGACTCCTCCGGAATTCGCCGAGGCGGATCGCGATGCCCTTGAGCAACTCCAGACGGCGGGTGTTGCTCGTCCCTACCAGAAGGCCTATCGAGCTAAAGACGGCAGTATCGTTCCGCTACTGCTCAGTGCAACCGTGATCCCCGCAGCCGAGGGAATGCGAGATGAGATCGCCGTATTCCTGCTCGATCTGACATCTCAAAAACAAGCCGAAGCCGCGCTCATCAACAGCGAAAAGCTTGCTGCGGTCGGGCGTCTTGCCGCTTCGATTTCGCATGAGATCAATAATCCACTTGAATCGGTGACGAATCTTTTGTATCTGATGGCTGGCCAGGAATTGCCGCCGGAAGCACGCGAGTACCTCAAGACCGCTGAACACGAGCTTGCCCGCGTCTCGCAGATCACGAGCCAGACCCTCCGGTTCCATCGCCAATCTACCCTCCCGCGGCACCTCACCGCGAGGGAGCTTCTTGAGTCGACGTTAGCTCTTTATCATGGTCGGCTGACGAACGCGAACATCCAGTTGATCGAGTGCGACCGCGCTCGATCAACGGTATTTGTGTACGACAGCGAAATGCGTCAGGTACTCAACAACCTCATCGGCAACTCGATCGACGCGATGCGCACTGGAGGGATGCTCACCATCCGCACCAGTGATACCCATCTCTGGCGTACCGGGGAAGCTGCGGTCCGAATCACCATCTCGGACACCGGGCATGGCATGAGCAAGGAGACACTAGAGAAGATCTTTGATGCGTTCTTCACGACCAAGGGGATCAACGGAACCGGTCTTGGCCTTTGGATCTCGCGAGGAATCGTTGAGAAGCATCATGCTAGGTTGCAGGTTCGCTCCTCAACGGGCGGGAAGTATTGCGGGACAACGTTCAGCCTCGTTCTGCCGCAGAATTCTCAGAATCTCACGGACCGGTTCAGTAGATCGAACGAAGAAGCGCGATGATGCACGGGGCGTTCCCATCCTGCTGAATGGCCAGGCGATAGAAAGAACACTCTACCCATCAGAATTTGAATCGGAGGCAGCCGAAGGAGTCTCCAGCACTGCGAGCGGGACTTCGAGCCAACGCAAGAACCCCGGGGTATTCTCCGGGGTCGCGAGGGATAACGGTGATCGCAAGAGTCTCGTCCGGCTGACTTGCCGTCATACAGTGAGAGCTTCAGCTCTTAAACCACCTTCAGCAGAAGCAAGATCAGAACGATCGTCAGAATGAGGCTGAGGCCACCGCCGCCGTAGTATCCCAGTCCGGGACCCATGCGATATCCGCCGAAGCCAAATACCAGAATCAAGACAATGAGCAGAATGATCATTTCAAACCTCCTATAGGTTGAACTGCATAAGTTGATACTGCGTTTGAAAGTCGGCTTCGTACTTTGCGGCCAGACGACGCTCGTTTGAGAGCACGAGAATGAACTCCGAGTCCACTGTCTCGTTTATGGCCGCGAGACTCATGCCCAGGGATCGATCACGATCTTCGTAACGTTCTCTTTCTTGTCGCGCCAGACCTTATACATGTCGGGAGCCTGATCGAGAGTGATTCGGTGGGAGATGATGTAGCTCGGATCGATCTGATTCTGCTCAATGCGTTCCAGAAGTGGCTTCATGTAGCTATGCATGTTGGTCTGCCCCATCTTCATCGTGATGCCTTTACCGAAGGCTGCGCCGAACGGCACTTTATCAAGCAGGCCGCCATAAACTCCAGGCACAGAGACAGTCCCGCCCTTACGAATGGCTTGAATCGCTTGACGCAAGACAACAGGGCGATCGGTCTCGAGCATGACTGCTGTCTTGATCTTGTCGTAGACGCCCTGCAACTCCGTGGAGTGGCCTTCAAGCCCGACAGCGTCTATGCAGCTGTCGGGGCCGATGCCACCGGTGAGATCCTTGAGTGCTGTGAGTACATCGGTGTCATTTTCGGAGTAATCCACCGTGACTGCACCGAGAGAACGAGCGAGCGCAAGGCGTTCGGGCAAGCGATCAATCGCGATCACGCGGCCGGCACCCAGCATGAATGCGGATGCGATAGCGAACTGGCCCACGGGGCCGCAGCCCCATACAGCGACGGTATCTCCCGGCAGGATTTGCGCGTTCTCCGCTGCCTGGTATCCAGTCGGAAAGATGTCGGAGAGAAACAGCACCTTCTCATCCGGGAGGTCCGACTCGATCTTGAGAGGACCGACATTGGCAAACGGAACTCGTGCGTACTGTGCTTGACCACCTGCATATCCACCCATCATGTGGGAGTAGCCGAAGAGTCCGGAACCAGAGTAGCCGTAGGCTGCTTCCATAAGATGGGCATTGGGATTGGTGTTATCGCACGCTGCCCAAAGCTTCTTCTTGCAGAACAGACAATTGCCACAAGCAATGGTGAAGGGAACGACGACCCGATCGCCTCGCTTCAAGTTCGTGACGTCTTTGCCTACTTCTTCGACGATGCCCATGAACTCATGACCCATGATGTCGCCAGACTCCATCGTCGGAATGAAGCCATCGTAGAGATGAAGATCGGATCCGCAGATAGCGGTCTTCGTGATCTTGATGATCGCGTCGTGCGGGTTTACGAGTTCAGGATCGGGAACAGTCTGTGTTTCGATCTTGTGTGTGCCCATCCAGCAAACGGCTTTCATAGTGACTCCTGATGTCTTCGGTTCTTGAGTGGAACTAACGGGCTACGGCGCCTGCCGGCGTGGGAACATTTTCGCCATAGAGCGAGCGCTTCATCCCGCCAATGAGACCTCGGTCTCCGTGCGGCGCAGTCTGCGAATGAGGAATCTCACCGGTCTCAGCGAAGGCCTTGAAGTGGCGTAGGTCTTCGATGACCCGTTGCTTCGGGCTGCGTCCTAGAAGTGACTCCCACGCGGCAGCGAGTTTGCCACGGCGAAACTCCATAAGTAGGATGACGAACGTGCCTCGATCGCCTGTAGCAGGCTCGAAGATCACTTCACCTGCCTCATGAGGGTCGGTGTCCACTGAACTCCATGCAATGCGCTTCCCGGGTTCGTCTGCGAGAATCTGTGAGTTCGAGGTATGTACCTTCTCTCCGTACTTCATCGTCCACGTCGAAGTGTTGACCCCGGTGACGACAACTTCCTCTACATGCTCCTGCCATAGCGGCGCTTTCTCGACCTGTCGCCAAAGCGCATACAGGTCCTGAGGTGTGCCTTGCACAAGAGCCGTGGTGCGAACCCAAACCTTGCCATCTGCATCTTCTGGTGGCGCGAGGTAGTGCCCATCCTGCAGGATGGCTCCGCCGGAGGATGCCGGAAGCGTCTCCGCGTTTGGCTTTTCGTTTAGAGCTGACATAGTTGTCCCTTCTTCTGTACGGATCACCGCTAACGTACTGTGATGCGAGTTTTCTCGGAAATTGCAAGGGAAAGATGGGATCACTGTTCATCATGTCAAGTGAGTTTTGGGATAGTCCCTTTCACTGGTTGAGAAACATGAGGACAGGCGTGCTCCTCGCCACAAGGCTGCATCACAGGTGAAGACGAAACCGGATGCGCAGCTCATCTCTGTGAGACGTGAGTGTGCATTTTTGAAGTCAGAGGAGATTACTCATGGGGCTGAAAGAAGTATTGGGACTATCCGAAGAAAAGAAGATTCGCTACGCGATCGTTGGGCTGGGTGACATTGCGCAGGAAGACATGATGCCTGGTGTGGCGCACACAGGGAACTCGGAGATCACCGCACTGATCACCTCCGACCCGAAGAAAGCGGAGGAGCTCAGCTCGAAATACGACGTGGAGTTCACCTACTCCTATGAGCAGTTTGAGTCGGCACTACGATCCGGGAACTTCGATGCCATCTATTTGGCGACGCCGAATTGGCGTCATGCGGAGTTCATCATTCCCGCGCTGCAAGCGGGGATTCACGTGCTGACTGAAAAACCTCTGGAGGTTTCGACCGAGAAGTGCAAAGAAATTCTGGCTGCAGAGAAGGTATCCCAGGCGAAGCTCATGGTGGCCTATCGCTTGCACTTCGAGCCGGCGACGTTGAACACCATCGAACGTATCCGGTCAGGAGAGTTAGGCCGCGTGCGCTTCTTCTCCTCTAACTTCGCTCAGATGGTGGACACAACAAATCACCGCGCCCATTCGGGGGCGCTCGCTGGCCCGGTGCTTGATATGGGGCCGTACCCTGTGAACGCTGCTCGATACATCTTTGAGGATGAGCCTATCGAGGTCGTCTCTGCGGTAGGTACGAGACATCCTGAGTCAGGCCTCGATCAGGACTTCGATGACACGATCGCGGTGACGCTGCGGTTCCCGGAGGACCGGCTTGCGCAGTTCAACATGTCTTATTTCGGCAATGCTACGAGCAGCTTCATCGCGATCGGGGACAAGGGAAGCGTTCAGCTCGAGCCCGCCTATATGTTTGGCAAAGGCCTTGTGCAGACAGTGTCTATCGGTGACGACAAGAGCTCGAAGACCTTCAAAAACACGGATCACTTCGGTGGTGAGTTGAAGTATTTCTCCGCTTGCATCCTCAACGATATTGCCCCAGAGCCTGATGGCGAAGAGGGCTTCGCAGATGTTCGTGTACTCGAGGGGATTATGAAAGCTCTCGAAACCGGCAAGCTTGTTGCTCTCGAGCCTTTCACACGTTCGCGACGGATCGATCCGAGCACGCAAGAGATGACGCTACGTGCTGTATCCACACCGGAACTGGTGGACGCGAAGAACCCTGGTAAAGACGTACAGAAGCAGCCCAAGAACTAACCGTGGGGGCCGCGCTCTCGTAGCGCGGTCCTTTCATGCGTTAGCGCTGCGATACACAAGATTGCCCAAGCTTTCCAGATCGCGTTCCGCATGCGATTGGCGAATGTATAGCTCTACCTCCGCGTAACGACGATGAGCATTTGCATCGAGAGCTAGCGGATGCGGTCCATAAGCGCGACCGATACGGGTGAGAATATCGGCGCAGCACTGCTCTATGACGTGCCTCAGCTTCAAAGCAAGTTCATGATTCGCCGCAACGTCCTTCGGATGAGTGTCCACTTGTTCGCCAGCTTGTGCCAGAGCACTACGAAGGTTCCATGCCGCCGCTGTCATTGCCCCTAAGTGAGAGCGAGTGTGAGGATCATCGCGCTTCTGCTTCAGTGCCCAGTCCACGAGTCCTAACGCGCCTCCCGCCCAACAGGCTGCAGGCGACAGAGCTCCAGCCCAGAAGCCGGGGCGCGTGAGATACCAATTAGCGCTTCCAATCTGGTCATGTTCGGAAACAAGGGTTCCATCAAACGTTACGGTCCCGGTGGATGTGTCGGCGAAAGCTGAGGTAATCCATTCGCTGGTGTCGATCTTGAGAGGCGAGCTTTCAAGATCGATATCGAGAAGGATCGGCTCTGGCTCCGTCACGGTTACTAGCGCTCGATTGAGCAGGCCAGCGCCCGTGCAAAAACGTTTCCGCCCGAATAACTTGCCATCGGAAAGTGAGACAGATTGTCCGGGAATTTCGGAGGCCCATACGCCATACAGCGCTCCTGGAACAGGGGCTCGTCCGGCTTCCGCAAGAATCGAGAGGGCATCGAAGTGCGCCTCCGCGACTCGAGCGAGCGAGAGGTTCTTGCGCGCAATCTCCGCCAGTGAAAGCAAATACGTGGAACTCTGTCCTCGGCCAATAAAGGGCAGTGGCGGCAGCGAGCGAAGTTGCTCCATGAGGGTCATGCTGCGACCTCAGGATGAGTGCTGCCATGCGCTGCGAGCGCAGCCGCAAATCCGTTGGGCGCTCTCCCTCGAACGCGGCCACTCGTGATGACTTCCAGCCTTGTCAAGGAACGGCAGTCTCTTCCATGGGCCATCACGCGGTTCCAGAGATCATGGTCCTCCGCAGTGGATAGGCCGCTCCAACCGCCAGCGGCGAGATACACATCGGCGCGTACACCGAGATTTGCGCCGTGAACGTGGGGATGCGTGCCGTCCGGGTTGAGAAGGTAGCTGTCGCGAAAGCGTGTCGCAACGTACGGAGGATGCTCTTCAAAAGAATCGACGCTCACAACTCCTGCGATCGCTTCGGCTCCTTGCTCCGCGAGTGAGATTTGATCGATCAACCAGGTTTCAGGGACCTCGCAATCCGCATCTGTGTTCGCCAGCCAGCAATGCCGGAGCGGTCCTGCGCAACGCTTGAGAGCAATGCGTGCGGCCAGACGGCGAGCAAGGCCAACGCTTCCGCATTGTGAGCTTGCTGCAACACCGCTTGCCCCCAGCATCTCCTTCGCCAATGAAAGTGTGTTGTCCGAACAGCAGTCGGCGATGAAAACCACATCGCTCGTGACGCCGGGAGGAAGAGCTGCCCGTGCGGCTTGCACCGATCGTAGACAGCGCGAGAGCAGGAACTCTTCATTGCGCGCCGGGATAAGAACTGCGATGTGCCATGGATACGGTTCGATATGCATAGACGTCAGGGGCCTCAGCGTTTCCAAAGATCAAGACGGAAGTCTTCATTTCGCTGTGAGAGTGCGATGTCGTAACGGTGATGGCGAGCTCGCTCGCCGATGATGGCATGAACCTCGTCGCCGCCTAGCTGATGGTCGCTGGAGTCGCCTAGCCAATGCGCCACAAGGATCGTGCTGTCCGCAACCATGCTGGCGATGAGACGATCTGACCACTCGCTCAGTACATCGGCGGAGAAGTAATAGCCAATTTCGCTGAGGACCAACAAATCAATGGAACCAGGAGCTGCCTCAAGGGCGGAACCCTGTTCGACTTGAACATGGGGAAACCTGGCACAACGCTGACGTGCTCGCTCAACTGCGTTGAGTGACAAATCCATGGCGAACAGCGAATCGCAATGCGGAGCCAGACGTTGTGTCAGCACACCGATAGAGCATCCAGGCTCGAAAGCGTTCTTGAACCGCTGGCCTTGGAGAGTGGAAATGAGCGCGTCATAACGGGACAATTCGTACGCGCTACATGCGAAGTTCCACGGATCAGGGTTTGCGGCGTACATCTCTTCAAAGAACGCGCGTGAGGAAGGAGTGATGGGCTCATTCATCCGAAGACCTCGAAAGAGCGGTGTGCTGGAGCTAAGAGATCGTCGGGAAGAATGGCATCGTCACCAAGTTGAGAACGGTGTTCCGAGAGCGCTCGCAGCTTGCGTTGTAACCCGCCTTCGTCGAGAGCGAATTTCGTGAGCGATAGTGACTCGAGTTCCGCAGGGGTGTGTTGATGCCAACTCCACCAGAACCACCGCACTAAGCGAACTCCCGTTCTCTCTGCGGCGACTTCTGCCGCGCGCCCGGCAGCTTCGTGATCTGAATGGAAGTCCTTTGACCAGGGAGCGATGAGCGTCGTATCGGGTCGGATGAGGTTGACCAGATGTTCTGCTAACGCAGTCTCGTGCTCATTCACGCAGCGGTCCGGATAACCAAGTCGAATGATCGAAGACTCGGGGATACCCAGAACTGCGAGCGCTGCAATCTGTTCCCGGATTCGGAGGGCTGCAAGCTCTGCGTCTCCTTCGGGGGAATAAGCGGCATCGCCGTCGGTCACCGCAACGATCGTCACAGGAACCCCCGCCTGAGCGAGCGCCGCGAGTAAGCCACCAGCTGCCAGGGTCTCGTCGTCAGGATGAGGCGCGACGAAGACCACTCTCGCGACAGGGGCGACGAATGCCGGAATAGCCGCGAGAGCCTCCAGCCATTCTTTCTCAGACGTTAGGCTCTTCATGAATTCTCCGACTGACTACGTAGGATGCAGATTTCACGAATGACGAAGAAGGCATCTCATCTTGCATGGTGGAAGCGCTGTTGTGCGATATCGATGGAACCCTCGTAGAGAGCAACTGGCTTCATGCGCAGGCTTGGCAAGTGGCCTTTGCTGAGATGGGGATTGACTTGGAGCTGGAAGATGTTCGCCGTCAAATAGGCAAAGGCGGGGATGAATTGATTCCGGTGTTTGTACCCTGGTGGAAACGCAAACATGTCGAAGAGTCACTGAAGGCCTATCGTTCCTTCGTCTTCAGGCAGGACTATCTGCCACAAGTGCGACCGTTCCCTCTGGTACGAGAGTTCGTCCAGCGTGTGCAAGCGGCGGACATCCGATTCGCTCTGGCAACCTCCGCCAACCGGCAGGAGATCGATGACTATCGCAAGATTGCAAACATCGATGATTTGGTGGAGGAGCAAACTTCTGCCGATGACGCGTCCAAGGCAAAGCCGCACCCGGATATTTTTAGTGCGACGGTGCATCGACTCAAGCTGCAGGCAAAGCACTGCATCGCTCTAGGCGATACACCCTACGACGCTGAAGCCGCAGGTCTCGCTGGCGTACGAACGATCGGACTGACGACTGGCGGATGGTCGAAGCAAGAACTGATGGACGCAGGTTGCGTTGAAGTCTATGACGGCATCGCCGATTTGCTGGAACATTTCGAAGAGAGCGCGCTCGTCAGGAGCGGGCTGCGGTTGTAAACCTTCCAATGGATTCATGAGCGCTGCGCGCGTGAGCCGGAAGCCGATTCGATGCACGCTGCCCGTGTGGGCAGCGACGTTCCACACGCATCCGCTGCTGGTGCTCCAGTACGTTTCAATCCACGCTGCCCGTGGGGGCAGCGACGAGATGGACGAGGCACAGCTCGGCGAAGTGTTGGTTTCAATCCACGCTGCCCGTGGGGGCAGCGACTGCTACCCTATGCGGGTCATCCGCTGCCCCTGCAGTTTCAATCCACGCTGCCCGTGGGGGCAGCGACAGCATATGATTCGTTTCCGTCACCCCGACGCAACGTTTCAATCCACGCTGCCCGTGGGGGCAGCGACATCCCCGGTGTCTCTTTGGGATTCGCAGGTCTGGAGTTTCAATCCACGCTGCCCGTGGGGGCAGCGACTAGAGTGCTCGCGTAAGCGTGGCCCCACCACTGGTGTTTCAATCCACGCTGCCCGTGGGGGCAGCGACCCGGATGCTGAGCTCAACCTCGACACCTATCAGCCGTTTCAATCCACGCTGCCCGTGGGGGCAGCGACGAGATCAACAGCAGCGACCTGCGGCACTTGAGGAGTTTCAATCCACGCTGCCCGTGGGGGCAGCGACCGGCCTGCAGCCTCGCGGTCTCCGCTGCGCGCTGGTTTCAATCCACGCTGCCCGTGGGGGCAGCGACGCTACGGCTTCCATCAGCCCTCCATCAATCGGCTGTTTCAATCCACGCTGCCCGTGGGGGCAGCGACAGAAGATGCCGTTGGGGCAGATGATGTCGACCTGTTTCAATCCACGCTGCCCGTGGGGGCAGCGACTTCTTCGTGGTTGCATTCACGATGCTTGGTTGCATGTTTCAATCCACGCTGCCCGTGGGGGCAGCGACGGACTGTGCAAGGTACTCGCATCACGCCGGCAACGTTTCAATCCACGCTGCCCGTGGGGGCAGCGACGTGGCGCTGTGTGGTGTGGCTGGCACGATGGCGGGTTTCAATCCACGCTGCCCGTGGGGGCAGCGACAGTTTCGACCCCTGCGACTTCGGGGGCTACCTGGTTTCAATCCACGCTGCCCGTGGGGGCAGCGACAGTTTCGACCCCTGCGACTTCGGGGGCTACCTGGTTTCAATCCACGCTGCCCGTGGGGGCAGCGACGGCCGCGATCGCCGCGCAAAAGATATAGCGCGCGAAGTTTCAATCCACGCTGCCCGTGGGGGCAGCGACGGAGTTGGCAGCGATCTCGCCGTTGGCAACGGCGTTTCAATCCACGCTGCCCGTGGGGGCAGCGACTTGAGGGAGCCGTTACGCGTGGTCGGCGGCGTGGTGTTTCAATCCACGCTGCCCGTGGGGGCAGCGACGGCGCAACTCGCCGGGTCCCATCATGTACAACACGTTTCAATCCACGCTGCCGTGGGGGCAGCGACGTTCACTCCTGCGATCGTGTTCGGCGGCCAAGTGTTTCAATCCACGCTGCCCGTGGGGGCAGCGACGATTATATTCAACCGCCCTACCGATACGCCCGTGTTTCAATCCACGCTGCCCGTGGGGGCAGCGACGACATGCCGGCGGCGGTGGCAGCGGCGGTGGTGGTTTCAATCCACGCTGCCCGTGGGGGCAGCGACCTGATTGCAGCTTCGGCAGTTCGTAACTTTTTTGTTTCAATCCACGCTGCCCGTGGGGGCAGCGACGGTGCCTTGCGTGAAGGTGTATGCAGACGAGGTGTTTCAATCCACGCTGCCCGTGGGGGCAGCGACGGACCAGCGCGACAGTACCAGTGGTGCAGCGGAGTTTCAATCCACGCTGCCCGTGGGGGCAGCGACCGCCTTCGCGACCTCTGCGAGTGTGCCTCATCTGTTTCAATCCACGCTGCCCGTGGGGGCAGCGACTAAAGGGAGTGAGGCAGCATCGCGTAATTCGTCGTTTCAATCCACGCTGCCCGTGGGGGCAGCGACCCGAGCCGAACTTGCCGGTTCCAAGAGTGACGATGTTTCAATCCACGCTGCCCGTGGGGGCAGCGACGAGATCCGCTCGGTTCGCAAATATGCCTTCGCTGTTTCAATCCACGCTGCCCGTGGGGGCAGCGACAATGCCGAGATCAGCGATCAACTCCAAATCAGCGTTTCAATCCACGCTGCCCGTGGGGGCAGCGACCGTCCTTTGCCGTCATCACCGCCGCAGTCGCCTGCGTTTCAATCCACGCTGCCCGTGGGGGCAGCGACGCAGGCCACGCCGGAGGGCGATACGCTCCGGCAGTTTCAATCCACGCTGCCCGTGGGGGCAGCGACTCCAGCGGATAGGCCATCCCATCAGCCACTCCACGTTTCAATCCACGCTGCCCGTGGGGGCAGCGACTCACAAACCTCCTTCTGGCGCTGGTCGCCACCCTTGTTTCAATCCACGCTGCCCGTGGGGGCAGCGACCCGCGCCGACCGCGGCGCCGTTGGAGGGCAATTGTTTCAATCCACGCTGCCCGTGGGGGCAGCGACGTACAGCGGCGACGATTTGCGAGGGTACAGCCTGTTTCAATCCACGCTGCCCGTGGGGGCAGCGACAAGCCGCCACCGCCACGCGCGATGCTGCCGATGTGTTTCAATCCACGCTGCCCGTGGGGGCAGCGACCCGAGGGACCAGATCGTAAAGCAGGTCGTCGAGGCGTTTCAATCCACGCTGCCCGTGGGGGCAGCGACTTTCTCCGCGACATCGCTCCCTGCGTTGCCTGGGTGTTTCAATCCACGCTGCCCGTGGGGGCAGCGACTGGTTAGGTGATCTTGAGATCGTGGACGGTGATAGTTTCAATCCACGCTGCCCGTGGGGGCAGCGACATGATCCACGGCCACCGTGGTGTTGCCACCGTAGTTTCAATCCACGCTGCCCGTGGGGGCAGCGACAGCACGCCGTCCTCGTCCTCGCTCCAGCTCGTGACGCGTTTCAATCCACGCTGCCCGTGGGGGCAGCGACGCAAGTGTGCTTCGACTGCGGGGCGAAGCTCGGCCAGTTTCAATCCACGCTGCCCGTGGGGGCAGCGACAACAGCCGAGCCATCGATGACGTGATCGTAACCCTGTTTCAATCCACGCTGCCCGTGGGGGCAGCGACGCCCTGGTGCCGTTGGCTGTGCCCGTGCCCATGAGGTTTCAATCCACGCTGCCCGTGGGGGCAGCGACCCGACCGGTCCTCTCGGCGATCCGCCGGTGCATTGGTTTCAATCCACGCTGCCCGTGGGGGCAGCGACACAACCGCAACCGCGCACACCGGGAGGCAGCGTGTTTCAATCCACGCTGCCCGTGGGGGCAGCGACTCCGAGCCTCGTAACGCTGGGACTCGTCAGCTTTAGCTTCGCATTTCCGCGAACCTCCGTCCAGATGCGAGGACTAAGTAGCCTCTGGCTCCGAGCATGAGTGCCAAGTACCGAATTATGCGTTGTTTAGCCCTTACGCGAACCTGCCAGGGTTTTCGTGCGCGCTTCAGGTGCGCGTACACCCCGTTCTCCGCGGGAGAACTCTACAGGATGAGCGGGCCCTGCGGGTCGTAGGACGGCTTGGTGCCCATATGCTCGACGCGGCGCTTCCATTCGTTGCCCAAAAAATAGAAGCGCAAGCTGTCTTCCTCAGGAGACATTTCTGCCAGCAGTGTAGCGCGGAACGTGACCCATTGTGCAGCGTCCACGTCGCACTCAAAAACGGAGTTCTGCACGCGCTGCCCGCGGTCTTCACATAACCGCGCTATCCGTCGCAGGCGTTTGCGTCCGGCATCATCGCGCGTACTCACGTCGTAGCTGACCAAGACAAGCACTTTGGTTCATCTCCAGAGGAATGCTGGGTACGCATCCAGGCCGCCGCGAATATAGCGAGCCAGAAGCAGCGCCTGGACGTAGGGAATCAAGCCCAACTCAATGCGCTCGCCCAGAAAGGGATGCAGGATCTCTTCCTGCTTCCTCACCTGCCAGGCGGTTATGACCTGTTTGCGAGCCTCGTCCTCCATGTGGACACCGGCGCCGTCCTGCACGAGAAAATCTCTGGCCTGCAGTTGGCGTCGGTTGATAAGGGACAGCACAAGCCTGTCCGCAAGCGGCGAACGCAGCTCCTCCATCATGTCCAAGGCCAGGCTGGGCCTGCCGGGGCGATCGGCGTGCAGGAAGCCCACCGCAGGATCAAGTCCCACGCTTTCGAGCGCAGACTCGATATCGTGACGCAGCAAGGCGTAGGCGAAGCTCAGTAGAGCGTTGCAGCGGTCCAGGGGGGACGGCGTGATCTTCCCTGGAAGGCGAAGGCCTCTCTGTCGCCGCCTACCATGCATTTGAAGACGGAGAAATACTCCTGCGCGGCCAGACCTTCATGTCCGCGCGCGGCTTCGATGTTGGGCGCTTGCGGAACGTCGAGGCCGATCCACTGTAGCCTTTGTGCTGCAGCCCGAAGCTGTTCTGCATCGTGAGTTGAAGCGGACTCTCGCGCCGCGCGCAGCAGTACGGTGCGGCTGTTTGCGATCTTCGCGGTGATGATCATCCGCACGGTGGGAAGTGCTTGTTCGCCTCCATCGCATCGCTTGTATTGCTGTCGGCGCAGCAATACATTGCCCGATACGGGACCCTGTACGCGCGCTAGAAAACGACCCTGCTCCGAAAGAAACGAAACCCCGACACCTTTCTCGCAACACATGGCCAACACCGGTGGCGAACACTGGACTTGTCCCCAGCACACCAGGCCCTCAAGCGTGTGAACGGGGATACGCATCTTCTGCTCCTGTCCGATCTTTACGGCGACGGTTTCACCATCGCGGTGCAGATAGGCGCCTTGCGTCATGACGTGCAGCGTGTTGAGCAGCTTCCGCATGCTTATCCTCAGCTTTTAGTGCGCGGATTTGAGCTGTACTCCAGCGCTTCAGAACATCGTTGTGCTCAGTGGCCTCAGGCAGGCACCGGTCTACCAGTGAACAGTTGCGGCAGTGCTTGCCGGGCTGTGCTGCGGGTGTTGTGCCGTTGGCGTAGAGCCGATGCATTTGCTCCGCTAAATGTCGTGTGCGTGCGCGTAGTTCTTCGGTGAAGCTCACTTCCAGACGACGACGCGGATCGCCATAGAAGATAGCGCCTTCTGGAACTGCTGTTTCGAGCATTTCTTCAAGACACAGAGCCTGAGCGCAAAGTTGGACGAGATCGCAGTCGTTCGGCTTGCGCTTTCCGCGCTTGTACTCGACAGGATAGGGTTGTGGACGGAACTCGACGATGTCGGCTCGTCCCGTAAGACGTAGCTTGCGGCTTTCGATCATCATGCCGCGCACGGTGCGCAGTTCGCGACGACGCGTCTGGCCGGGAAGGTCAGCCTGCTCATGTAGCAGGCGACCTTCTGCGGTCAAACGGTTTTCGCTCCACACCTGCTCGAGATGTATCAGCGCCCACTGCCGCGGGCAGAACGCGAGATGTTGCAGGCCGCTGATCGGCAGGCTGTCGTCGACGAGCGTTGCGATCTGCGGCCCTGGTGTCATATCAGGCGGTCACCCACTCTTCGAGAGTGACACCCTCGGGCAGAGTGCCTTCGATATGGATATCGTAGTCAGCGCGTGAGCGTGGCGGGCGGTTCTCGGCAACGACCTCAGGACGCAGTGCAGCCTTCACATGGTTGAAGAGTTGATCCGCGCGTGCGTTGCCCGTCTTTTTCTCGTGCCTGAAGGCGTAGCAGCGGACTGGAGCCATCATGCCACGCGCTGCGGAGCGGTCGGTCTCGAACATGTTGTTCAGCGCTTCCTTAAAGAGTTCGAGATCGTCCTCCGTGAAGCTGGTATCGCCCGCGAGCGAAGCGTTGAGGAAGCCGTGGCAGCGATAGAGTCCGTAGGGCACGTTGAACTTGCGACCAATCGTGCGCTCCTTATCGGCTTCTTTCTCGTTGGTGACCGCGCAGCGAGTGATGGCGAACTCAGCAGAGACTACAGGGTCGAGGCTGCGAGAGAAGGTGAGCTGGATCGGGCCGCGCACCTGACCGCTATTCACTTCTGTGGTCATCACCGCGCCAAAGGTGCGGATGTCGAAAAAGTTCGCGCACATCCATGAAGTGATTTCGCGGGCTTTTGCTTCGTCCTTTGGGAGCTTCTTCGACTCTGGCTTCAGGTCCAGTGCTTTGTACGCGAGGTCATGCTGGTGATTCAGGACAGCCTTCTCGCGCACGTAGATCTTGTAGCCCGGTTCATTTGCTTTTACTTCGGCAACGTAGTTGCGAACCTTGCGCTTGAGGCAGACATCCGTGACCAGACCTTGATTCGTTTCAGGATCAACACGCGGCAGATTGCCTGCGTCGGGATCACCGTTTGGGTTGCCATCGGTGACTTCGAAGAAGTAGACAAAATCATAGCGGTGCGCGACGGGGGTGCTCATTAGTTCTCCTCGGCTTTCTCTTGTTTCTTGGTGTAGAGGTCTTGGCGCTGCTGAAAATAACCGATCACGAAGCGGCCTTGCTCAGCGAGTGACTGTCGCTTCGGGAAGTCGAAGGAGCCGGACATGATCGAGCCGATCAGACGCTCGTAGAAAATTTTGCTGGGTCTTTCGAGTTTGTTCAGATGATGTACGTTCAACCGGAAGAGTCGAGGGAGAATGAACCCCGGGGTGACGCTTGCCGAGGAGAAGTAGCGGTCTTTGATTGTGGAGTTCAGGTCGCCACCCAGGCTATCGCTTTGGGCCTTTTCGAGAATGGCAAACAATCTTCCGCAGCGATAAGGGATGTCAGCGTAGTCGGTGTCGAGTTCCATGGGAATCCTCAATGGGGTAGCGGTATGTTGGGTGTTGCGAATGAGGCACGCCTTGATCGCGCGCACGCGGACGGAGCTGATTTCGCCGTCAGCCTGAATGCGCCTGACCATGGCTGCCAAGAGCGATTGCGGATACGGAGCGCCTGTAAGCACGGAGCGCGCAAGTTCGCCTGCAAGCAGCGGCGAGACTGAGTCGCTGTCATAGCTCTTCAACCGGCCATTTGCATCATGCTCTGCACGACCGGTTGCTACAGCTACGAGCCATAACGGCGGCGGTAATTCATCGCTTCCACCCTTCAACGCAAAGTCATCCACATGCGCGCGAAGTCTGCGGAAAATCTCTTCGGCATCGGCCTCGATCCAGATACGAACCGAAAGCCGTGATGCGTTTGGAGAGAGACCTAGAATGTAGAACTTGGTCGGGCCTTCTGTGAGGTCGAGTTTGCTGTTCTGCGTGCCGCTGCGAACTTGTGAGAGAAGAAGCTTTGCTTCCTTGACGCGAGCTTCATCTTCTTTGGTCGACTGCTCTTCGCGTGTGCCGGTGAAAGTCAGGCCGAAGAGGTTCTCAACCACAGAGCTGTGATCGGCCCAATAAACAAAGGTCATATCACCAAGGCGCACGCTGCGCGTCTGTAGCAGGCGGTTCAGCGCGTTGGCATATTTGAAGACAGTGCTTGTGCTGACCGGAGCATTGAAGCTTTGGTCTTTGCCATAGGACGTAAACGCTGAGGCATTGAACGATACAAGAAGCGCTCCTGAGCTTTGCGCTCCGGCTACACCCTTGATCTTTGGCTCATGCAAGCGTGCTGCGGGAGCACGCTCGCCACTCACCAGGCAAAACGCACTCTCTTCTTCGCTGCTTTCACTCTTGCTTTCTGTATCAGGCAAGTTCACTTCTTGATGCACGAAGCGCGTGGCGCCTGCGATGCGGAAGACGCCGAAGTTTGTCGTGCTCTCCGCCAACTCTGGATGCTCGCCGGCAAGCTCTGGCGACCAGGCTTCCATGAAGCGACAGACGGCGGAGTAAGACGGATGATGAACCGCGTCTTCAAGCGCAAGATGCTTTTCGCGTGAGGCCCGAAACGTCTGTTTGGCTCTTTCCTGATTTTCAGGCAGAGCCGTATAGCCCAGCAGGTATGCAGCGTTGTCCCACAGCAGGCAAGGATTGATGCCTTGTCCCGTGGGCTTGCTCTGGCCGGGCACAATCAGCGATTGCGCGATAAGCCTCTTTCCCTCCTGCTGCAGCATCGACTCGAACTGATTGAGTGTGCCATCGGGGTTGAGCACGATGCAGAAGCTCATCTTCTGCTGAGACGATCCGTGAAGCGGGAGGTAGGTATCACCGCTCGCGATCATGCGATCGTAATGCTCTGCGAGTCGTTGCAGGATCATGCGATGGCTCCTGCAAACGGCGGTACGTGAATGACGCCATCACGCATCGTCGCGCGGAAGAATTTTGCTTCCTTGCCATGCGCAAAGTCGATGTCGTGCAACATCCATCCGAGGTCGCGCTCGCCGAGAAGCGCTTCATTCACGACAGGCACATCATCGCCTTCCAACAACTCAAAGTAGGCGGCAAACTCGCGACAGCCTAGATAAGGGCGCGTGAAGCATGCGCCACGTCTGGCTCTGCGATTGAACTGATCCAGATGCTTCGCTGCGTTTTCTGGACCGCTTTCAATCTCAAAGTGGGCTTCGATGATGTAGCCCACATCGCGTAGCAGAAGCGCAGCACGTTGCTGTCGTACCTCGGAATCGGAGGCGTCCATGCCGAGCTCTCCGCTGCCTGCATTCATCACGCGTCGCGCGGTCGCCTCGCTAATTTTGTCCTTCACTTCGTTGCGCCGCAGTGAGGTGAAGCGAATCGGCTTCAGCACCGTGATGCGATCGATAACCCAACGGATCTCAGGCTTCCAATAGATTGCTTCGAGTACGCCACGTGCGGCTGAGGGAGTCATCGCGTCATAGCTGACTCGTTCCACTTTCATTTCGGGCCGGGAAAAACAAGCCCACTCTCCCCAGCAGTGAATCCTTACACCAAAGGCCATAAACCGTTACTCCTCAGCCATGCCAGTTCAGACACTCCACAACATCGAGTCGAGCTTGATGTCCGTACATTGCAATCCCTTGTCGTCCGAATAAAGATCTTCGCGAAGAAGAATGCAGACGCCCGACTCATGTTGGAGAAGGGCACCGGCATGTTCAAGTTCCTTTGCCGCATACTCCGGCACGGAGACAAGATAGGGTTGCAATCTGCGTTGTGAGACAAAGTCTATATGGGGATTCTGTAAATCGCGCGCCAGAGCCTTTGCTCCTATATCGTAAGGAACCAATATCGGTACCGACTTTTCCCGAATCAGAACGTATCTCTCTTCCATGGTGCGGAATTGAAAGAACAGCTCCTCCGAGCGTGAGCCAACCTTCATACATTCGAGCACGCGATGCTTGTCCCAATCAGCGGTTCGCTTCCAGTAGGTGAGACGGAAGTATTCACGGATTGCTTCAGGCGTGAGCGGATCGGCAAATTGCGGACGGAGTTCTTTTGCGGTGTTCGCTGCGGCCTGTTGTTGACCTCTCGGCAGAGCACGCTCGGGGGTGAAAACATGGACGCTCCCCATGGCGAGACGCCCTTCTCGATTGCAGCGGCCTGCGGCTTGCGCGATGGAATCGAAGCCTGCGTCGGCGCGGTAAACCACGGGCAGATCAATATCCACGCCCGCTTCAATCAGCGATGTGCTGACAATGCGTGTCGGTAGAGGTGAGCCGGTCTCTGGCCTCAAACGCTTACGAATTTTTTCCAATACTTCTCTGCGGTGCGCGCCACACATCAGTGTGCTCAGGTGAAATACGCTATCGGCATGGCAACGTCCACGCAGCAGCGTGAAGAGGCTGGCCGCGTCGCGACGCGTGCTGACGATGCAGAGCACCTGTTCCTCAGCAGCCAGGCGGCGCGATAAATCCTCATCCGTGAGTTTGCCAACATGGTCGACCTCTGCACGTCGCATCTGAGCAAAGAGTATCTCAGGCGCTTCCATGATCGGCTTCACCTGCTGTAAGCCGATCGGGAATTCTTCTGCGCGATACTCCAGCGCGGGTTGCGTTGCTGTACACAACACGATAGTGCATCCATAGTTCTCCACGAGCTCATGCAGTGCTCGTAGCGTGGGCGCGAGCAAGTCGACGGGCAGTGTCTGTGCTTCATCCAGCACGATGATGCTGTTGGCCAATCGATGCAGCTTGCGGCAAGCGCGCGTGCGAGCGGCGAACAAACTTTCAAGCAACTGCACATTCGTTGTGACGATCAGCGGCGCATCCCAGTTTTCGGCAGCCATCTGGTTGGCGCGTGTATCTTTCTGGGGTGCGATGTTCGTGTGGTGTTCCACCAGCCCACGTTCGGCATGAATGCCAAGTGCTTTGCGATACTCGTCGGCAGTTTGTTCGATGATGCTCGTGAAGGGAATCGCCATGACTACGCGCCGCGTCTTGTCGGACGCATGGTGCAGTGCGAATGCAAGAGAGGATAACGTCTTGCCCCCGCCGGTTGGAACTTGAAGTGAGTAGACACCGGGGCGTCCCTTGGCCGCATTCAGGCATTGATCGAGGATGGAGCGACGCAGCAGGTTTACAGGCGTCGCTTCCGCAGCATGCTGTTTCTCGTGCAGGTAGCGATCCAACTGCTCACGCAGATCGGCGAGTGATGGTTGTGGCAACGCGCGCTCTTCCGCCCTTTCCGGAGAGCAGAATGCTTCGGTGCAGGTGCGGTCCGCATCGATGAGGCAAGAGAAAAGCATGCGCGTAAAGAAGCCCATGGTGAATGCCTGCTCTCTGGGCGATTCGCATTGCAGCTTAGGGAATGTTGGGGTATCTACATGGGGCAGATCCGCATCGACTGATGGGATCCACTGCTGCTGCGGATCGAGGCGCTCGTTCATGGTTGCGCGTCCCTTCACATCCTCTTCGGCGAATGCGTCAGGAAGTCCGGCATGATGGCCTGCGATGCAGAACGCAAGTATCCTCCCGATCGCATCTGGAAATACCTGCGCCGCGTGCCGGGCCCCAAAGGTTGAGTGATTGACGCGACCTGGTGATGTCTCATTTTCTGATGCGTCCTGAGCTGCTATGCCTGAGGAGTGTCGCAGGTATCTTTGAAATTCGTCGGATGCTTTGCCTAGATCGTGGAGTAGACCGAGAGCGTTGCCCCATGAGCCTGCATGAAAGGCTGACGCGAATGCTTCAGCCAGTTTTGCAACTTCGTGCAGATGAACATGCAGAGGCTCCCATTGTTCTTGCGGGGAATCAGGTGCGGTATGGGCAAACGTTCCTTGTAGGCTCTTTGGCATATTGGACATCCATCTGATGGACTGCGGAGCGAGCAAAACTGCAGACGGCAGAATATTCTGTCTCTGTTCAAGAAAAACTTACCATTGGCAGAATGTGCCGAACGAAAGATGATTCCAAGTCTCCATGACGTGGTCGGTCGGTTGCTTCTCCAGAAAGCAACGCATCTCGAATTTTTCCCAGAGGCTTCTGAAGCCAGAACTTTAAACGTAGAAAAGCCCGCTTTCGCGGGCTTTTCTACTTCCTCAGGCCGAAGAATTTAGCCTTCGGATCAATCTGGCGGACAGTGGGGGATTCGAACCCCCGATAGAACTTTTGGTCCTATAACGGTTTAGCAAACCGCCGCCTTCAGCCTCTCGGCCAACTGTCCTGCGTGTGTCTGATTATACCCGACACGGATCAGATCACTCGATTTTCCTTCACGACGGATCTGTAAAAACGGGCAGAAAGTTTCGGGATGCGTTTTTGCGTGGCGAAGTCCACGTAGACCAGCCCGAAACGCTTGCTGTAGCCGTCATTCCACTCGTAATTGTCCATCAGGCTCCAAACAAAGTAGCCCCTTACGGGGGCCCCGTCCGCGATGGCCCGCTGCAACTGCGAGAGGTAGTTGCGGATGTACATGACGCGATCCACGTCCATTACCTGACCGCTGGCGTCGAGTCGGTCCTCCGCGGAAGCTCCGTTTTCGGTGATGTAGATCGACTTCACGCCCCAGATCTGCGCGGTGAAGGTCGGCGCCCAGTAGAGGCACTCCGGGCCGATGGTCAGCCACGGGCTGAGCATGCGTGGGAAGGTCGGTCCTTGCGGGATGACCTTGTAGCCGGATGCGGCGTCGGGCGTCACGTACGTCGGCTGGTAGATGTTGAGGCCGACGAAGTCGACCGGTGCGCCGATGGCCTTCATCTCGGCGTCGGTGAAGTGCGGGGCGTCCGCACCGAGCTTACGCAGGTAGAGGTCGGTATAGCGGCCTTCCATGATTGCGGTGAGGTATTGGGCGTTCTCCTCGCGGAAGCCGATGCGTGCGGCTTCGATGTGCTCGGCATCGTTGATGACGGGCGTCGCCGCGTTGGGGTTGTCGGCCAGGCCGACGAGAGCGTCATGCGGCACGTTGGCGCGAACTGCGGCGAGCGAAAGACCGTGGCCAAGCACCGCGTAGTGGTTCAACTGCGCCATCGCCTTGCGGTCGAGCTTGAGACCGGGCGCGTGTGTGCCGGTCTTGTAGCCGTTCTCGGTGAAGGTGCGAAGTTCGTTGACGGTCATGAAGCGGTGCACGCCTGCATCGGCCATTGCACGCGAGGTCACGGCGGCATAGGCGGCGAGGTGCTCGGCGGTGTCACGGTTCTGCCAGCCACCCTTGTCCTGGAGCACCTGTGGCAGGTCCCAATGGTAGAGCGTGCAGTACGGCTCGATGCCTGCTTCATGCAGCGCGGCCACAAGGCGCTTGTAGTAATCGAGGCCCTTCTGGTTCACCGCGCCCGTGCCGTTCGGCATCACGCGCGGCCAGGAAACGGAGAAGCGATACGCCTTCACGCCGAGCTCGCGCAGCATGGCAATGTCGCTCTTGTAGCGGTGGAACTCGTCATCGGCGATGTCGCCGTTGTCGTTGTTCGGAATCTGCCCGGGCTTATGCGAAAACGTGTCCCAGATGCTAACGCCGCGCCCGTCCACATTCCACGCGCCTTCTACCTGGTAGGACGCGGTTGCGGTTCCCCAGAGGAACTCCGAAGGGAATTGCTGCGACGAAGGCGCGAAGTGCGTTTGGGGGGAAGCGGCTTGGACCGCTGGCAACAGCTTGCCGGGCACAGCAGCCGCAGCTGCGGTGCCGAGAGCGAAGCGGCCGAGTTGACGACGAGAAAAGAGGGACGACATGAGAAAGCTCCAGCAAGTGAGGATGCGAGGCGGCGATGCTCCGCCTCGCGAGAGGTGATCAGGGTTTGAGCGTGAGGAAGGTGGTGCCGTAGCCGGTGAAGTTCAACGTCATCGTGGCGGTGGGTGTGAAGCTGGTTGACGTGGGCCCTGCGGTAAGGCTCGTCGCAGAGTTGAGGTCGACGCGCGTGCCCGAGGTGAAGCTGCCAAGAGCGGTGAGGTCGAGCTTGACCGTGCGCGCCGCGCCACTGCCGTTGTCGTCAGTGGTGCTGGCAACGGCGTAGTCCGTCACCATCACGGTGTAGGAGCCATCGGCGTTGCGTACGATCAGCGGCTCTACCGTCGGGGTGATCTCGCTGGTGGTTGTCGTAAGAATCGTTCCGCCGGTGGCCGCCGTGCCATCCCACGGGAAGAGATGCGCGAGCTCGTAATCGGTCCAGTACGAGAGCAGCTTTGAGGCGCCGGAGTCGTTGTTCACTTCGCCGTACTGATTGCTGCCGTTGAAGAGGAAGTGATACAGCGACTGGTTGCCCGCCTTGCCGAGCTGCGAAAAGATCAGCGGACGCCAGGCGGTGAAGAATCCGCTGGAGCCGCGCGCGTCCGACACGAAGGTGCCGCCGTTGCAGGAGCTGATGTTGCCGGTGAGCTGATAGTCCGAATTGACGTTGTTTTCTGTCACCCACACAGGCGTATTCGCAAAGCGCGTTGCGCCCTTCAACTGCGTGCGGATGTAGGTCATGTCCGTCACGAAGGTACTGACCTTGGTGAAGAGCGTGGAGTCGGTATCGGTCTGCTTGCAAGTGGGGTAGTAGTGCGTGGCGAAGGCGTCCACCTGAGCGGTGAGGCCCGAAGTTGCGACGAGGCTCGGCATCCAGAGCTGCGCTTGTCCTGAGTAGCCGGAAAGCTCCAGCGCGATGAACTTCAGCGTCGGATCCACCGCCTGCATCGCTGGCACCAGCGTGTTGTAGAGCTGGACGTACTGCGCCGTTGTCATGCTGTGCAGGTTCGGCTCGTTGTAGATCGCCCACCAGGTGATGGGGTGCGAGCTGGTGGACTGGAAGTGCTTGCCACCCGCGTCGAAGCCGCCCTTGTTGTAGTAGCGCACAAGGTTCGCGGCGTACTGCGCGAAGAGAGCGAGGTTCGTCGTGTTGAAGATGAAATTGCCGTTGGCGTCGTCGAGGAAGTTCGGCGCCTGCGCGATCTGGAAGATCGGCGAGTTGTCGCCGACTGACAGTACAGGCTGCACTGTCTGGTCCATCAGCGTAAAGCTCCAGTCGCTTGCGGCTGCTGGCGAGGAGTTCGCGACCCACGGCAGATCATAGTGTGTCGGCTGCAGGCGAAGATGCTGCCCGCCGAGTGCGGACAGGCTCGCGGTCGAAGGCGCGCTGACGAAGAAGCTGTTGGTGTAGAGCTGCGGCTGGAAGCCGGTCGACATGAACTCCTGCAGCTTACCGCTGATGCCCTGCGCGGTGTTCGTGGAGTTCGCCACGGTGATCGCTACGCCGACGAGGACGGTGATGTTCGCAGTGGAGCTCACCGTGCCGTCGGTCGCTGTCAGCGTGATCGTGTAGGTGCCGGGGGTGGGCACCGCGGTGCTGGAGCCTGCGGTCAGCGAGACCACGCCGGCGTTACCACCACCGGGCTGCGAGAAGGCGACACCGAAATTCGTGGGCGCGCCGGCCGCGCTGACGCTGACGGAGTTTGTATTGCCGGTCGAGCGCGTGATGGTGAAGGGGATCGACGTGGCGGTCTGCTGGTAGAGCGTCAGCGATGTGCTGGAGGGCGTGATGGTGACGGCGCTCGCCGGATAGACCGTGAGGCTCAGCGCCTGCGCGGCGTTGTGTGCGCCGTCACTCGCCGTAACGGTGAGCGCGTAAGTGCCTGCAGTGACGTTGCTGCCGGTCGTCAGCGTGAGCGACCCGTAGTTGCCGTAGGCCGGGCTCGTGATGTTGGCGGTGACGCCGCTGGGCAGGCCGCTGACGGAGAGGGTCACGGAGCTCTGGTTCGCCGCGCCGCGCGCGAGCGTTGCTGAGATCGAGGCAGAGGTGCTGCTCTGGTTCATGGTCAGCGACGCAGACGAAATGGTGAGAGCAAGCGACGAGTCCGACGCGCTTTGCGAAGAGCTCGAGCAACCGCTGAGGGGTGCGAGCGTGACCAGGCCTGCGCCAGAGAGCGCGATGCCGAGAGCGATGGTGGAGGCGACCTTGCGGAGAGAGTTGAGCATGGGGTTCCGGGTTTGTAGAGGGTTGTGGAGGGAAAATGCGTCCCCTGCTCGCTCTGCGGCAAGCAGGGGACTTGTTGGTTAGAAGGAGTACTTGGCGGCGACTTCCACCACGCGACGCCCCTGCTTGTAGCCCGCGTAGCCGAAGCACTGCGAACCGATGACCGAGCAGTTGCCGGTGTCGGGGTTGCTCAGTACAGGGTTCGTGGTCGAGCCCGTGTAGATCAGGTTCGACTCGTTCGGGAAACGCGCGGAGTAGCTGGTGATCGGGTGGTTGAGGAAGTTGAAGGCTGCAAAGCGGAACTGCAGGTCTTTCTGTCCGCCCATGCGGAAGTGCTTCACGACGGTGAGGTCGGTCGAGAAGTATGCCGGTCCGTGGATGTATGGGTAGTTGAACGGTCCGTTCTTCGTGCCGATGCCCGGCAGCTGGAAGCAATCGCCGCGAACGTACTGCTTGTCCTTCAGGCCGGTGCGCGGGTCGCAGGTGAGCAGCGGCTGCAGGCTCACTTCCGGCGTGCCGAGGAAGGTCGTGTTGTTCACGTTGACCGTCTGCGTAGTGCCGCCGGGAAGCGTCTGCGTCAGGACGCCCTTGGCCTTGAAGCTGAAGCTGTAGTTCGCCTGGATGTTCGGGCCCGCCTGATAGCCGGTGATGCCCGAAGCTTCCCAGCCGTTCGTCACGCCACCCAGCAGGCGCTTGCCGGCGAAGTGATGCGTGCCGAAATCCGCCGTGTACGTCGCGTTGAAGATGCCCGAGCGATCAGCGTTGAGCGGACCGTAGTTGTTGCGCAGATAGATCGGGTCACCGGGCTGTCCGCTGATGGTGCGGATGCCGAGCGACTTCGACCATGTGTAGTTGACGCCCACACGCAGATGACCTGCGGTGCGGTTCAGGCCGATCTGCAGCGCGTTGTAGTTGGAGTAGCCAAGGTGGCGCGGCACTTCCACAGCCTGATACGGCTTATAGCGGCGGAAGTCGCCCTGCTCCGCGATGGAGAGCGCAGTGGGCAGCTTCACCACACCGGTGATCGGGTTCGGAGCGAAGAGCGCGCCGATGGGCAGAGCGTTGACGTTCTGCAGGCCGCCCTGCAGCAGCAGGTGCTGCGAGCGCGAGCCTGCGTAGCCGATCTGGAAGACCGTCTTCTTCGCGACGGCCTGCGTCACGGTGAAGTTATAGGTGTAGGTGAGCGGCTGCTGGTCGTCGCTGCTGCTGAGGCCGTACACCACGGAGTTCAGCGACGGGCACTTCGAGTTCAGCTGCGAGATGGTGCGGTTGGTGCAGTCGGCCGCCGAGGTAGTGCCCAGCGTCAGCTTGCCGAGGTTGATGCCTGCGCCGCCAGCCGTGGAGCTGTAGGTTCCCGCTGCGGTGGCCGCCGCATTTGCGTAGCTGCTGGAAGGATCATGCGAACGATAGAGACCGAAGCCACCACGCAGCACGGTCTTGCCGTTGCCGTAGAGATCGTAGGCAAGGCCCGCACGCGGCGAGTAGAAGAACATGCGGCCCGGCGTGCCGGAGTTCGGCAAGGACGGATCGATGCCGTGCCACGAGAGGCCAGGGAAGCTCTGGATGACGGGGTTGTTGTAGTACTTATCGCTGAAGACGGCGATGCCGTTGCCGTGCGTATCCTGCCACGCGCCCAGGTGATCGAAGCGCAGACCGAGGGTTAGCGTCAGGCGATTCGTCACCTTCCACGTATCGGTCGCGAAGAAGTCCGTGTTCCAGTAGTAGAGGTTCAGGTTGCGCTGCTGGTTGGTCTGGAAGAACTGCGTGATGTCGCCGATGGCGAAGTCCGCAAGATAGTTGTTACCGCTCAGCGTGCGGCTGGTGGTGCCGTCCGGGTTGGTGATCGACGAGCCGTTCGGCAGGTAGTACTGCGTGATGAGTCCGTTGACCGCCGTCGGAACCTGGTCAGCCGTGATGTTCGTGTTCACGTTCGACACCGCGCGCTGCACGTAGACACCGATCTTGAAGGTATGCGTGCGCCACACGTCGGAGAAGTTGTCACCGAAGGTCGGCGTGAAGGTGTGCGTGAAGTAAGGACCGTTCGAGGTGTCGGGGTACAGCGCGATGGGAAGGCCGTCTGCGTTGTAGTCCGCGAACGACGGGATGATCTTCGTCGCGTTCGGGTAGATGCCCGAGTAGGTGTAGCCGAGCGTGGAGCTGTAGAGCTGCTCGGGATGCGCGAGTGCGAAGTCGTTACGGTTCAGCGCCGACGAGATGTATGCCTCGTTCGTCATGTGCGAGTTGAGGATCCATGTCGTGTTGATGCTGGCCGACTGCGTGAAGACGCGCGCCGTGCTCTTGCCCGGCGTGTCCACACCACCCATCAGCGGGCCACCGTTTGCAGGCGAGTAATACTGCGCTTCCGGGATGCCTGTATTGCGTCCGCGCTCGGCCGAGTACGTGAAGTACATCTTGAAGCGGTCGCTCACGTTCGCATCTACGCGGGAGACGATCTGCCACAGATCATTGTTCGTGAAGTTCGTGGTGACGTAGTTGTAGCCGCCGGTCGTAGGGCGGTTCGGCAGCGGCATCGTGTTCATCAGGATGCGCGCATTGGGGTCCATGCCTGCAACGCCGAGGTTGCCGTTGGTCACCACGACCCCGGAGTTCGTGGTGCCGGTCGGCACGCCGCAAAGGTGGATGTAGTTGGCGAGCGCGCCGGTGCCGCACGATGAGGTGATCGTTCCAGCGTCCGTGCCGAGATAGTTCGCAAGTTCCGCTGCCGTGAAGTTGCCGTTACGCATGTTCGCGGTAGGCACCAGCGCGAGGATCGACGACTGCAGCGCGTTGCCGTATGCATAGGTTCCGCGCTGCACATAGTCTTCTGCGCCGACGAAAAAGGTCAGCTTCTTGGAGCGGTTGAAGCTGGTGCCGGGCACGAGAATCGGGCCGGAGATCTGTGCGCCCGGATAGAGGTAGCGGTCCTGCGCGTCGGGTAGGCCCTGATTCTTCGAGAACCAGTTCTCCGTGTTCAGCGAGTGCGAGCGGAAGTAGGTGTACGCCGAGCCGTGGAAGAGACGTGTGCCGGCCTTCGTCGCTACGTTGATGTTGATGGGGCCTTTCGCCTGATCGGCACCGAAGGCCGAGGTCGAGATCTGCACCTCGGAGACCATCTCCTGGTTGATGTTCTGCGTCGTCGAGTTTGACGTCGTGGGGTCGGTGATGTCCGCGCCGTTCGCGCTGATGCTGATGCCGCCGTTCGGTGCGCCGTTCGCGGAGAAGTTTCCGAGACCGCCGCCGACCGTTACCTGGCCTGGATCGTAGGTGCCGTTCGTGAGGCCCTGCGGCGGAATGATGGCGAAGCCGGGCTGCGTCTTCACGAGTTCTGAAACGTCGCGGCCCTGCACGCTGAGGTGCTGGATATCGTCGGCCGAGATCAGCGCTGTGCGCTCACCGCTGGTCGGCGGCTCATCGGCGGCATCGACTTCGATGGTCTCGGTGTTCGCGCCGATCTGCAGCATGATGTTCATGGTGCGGACGTCCGCAGGATGCAGCGTGATGTTGCGAGCGTTGTTGATAGCGAAGCCGTCGCGCTCGGTGTGCATCGTGTAGATGCCAGGCTCGAGTGCGTTGAAGCTGTAGACGCCCTCAGCGTTGGAGGTGGCCGTGCGCTTGGAGCCGGAGGCGCCGAGCGTCAGCGTGATCTGCGCATCGGGGATGCGTGCTCCGGTGGAGTCCGCCACGATGCCCGACAGCGTGGCACCCGTGGTCTGCGCAAGCAGCCCCGGCGTGCAAGCTGCGACGAGCGTCATCATGAAAATTACGAGCGAGCGAATCATCTTGCTATTCATCGAAGGCCTCTTAGCGCACCGTCAGGGTGAGGGGAAGGGATGCGGTGACACCAGCGCTTGCCTGCGCCGTCACGGTTACGGTGTAAGTGCCTGCGGCCGTCGTCTTCGGCGTGCTGCCGGAAGAGCATCCGGTGAAGCCCGCGAAGGCGATCAGTGCGAACGCTGCACAAGCCAGCGACGCGAGCTTGCGGCGACGCTTGAACAGGAGCGGAGCGAAGAGGAAGGCGAACGCAACGCCTGTGCCAACGGTGCGCAACGAGGCGCCGGTGGTCTTCGTGCCGGGGTCAACGGAGACCTCGATGCTCAGGTTCACCTGCGTTGCTGCCACAGGTGCGGTCGCGGGTGAAGCAGGCAGCGAGATGTAAGCAGGTGTGAAGCGGCAGACCGCGTTCGCAGGCAGGCCTGCGCAGGAGAAGACCACAGGTGCGGCCGTTCCAGTGCCGAGTCCCGCAACCGAACGCACCGTCAGCGTGGTGCTGCCGGGCGTCGATGCTGTCGAGGTGATCGACGTCGGAGCTGCGCTCATGTCGATGCCCTGTGCGGAGATGATCAACGTCTGCGCGGCGGACTGCGAGCCACTATAGTTCGCGTTGCCTGAGAAGACCGCAGCCACGCTGTAGCTTCCCGCCGGGATGCTGGTCGTGGTCACCGTGGCCGAGTACGTACCGTTGGTGTTCGCAGTGAGTGCAGCCGAGGCGACGGTTGTCGTGCCACTGACGAAGTTGATGCTCGAGCCTGCAAGCGATCCTGCAACGCTCGGCGTCACCGTTGCGGCAAGCGTCACGGCGTTGCCTACGGGAGCGCTGGTGGGGTTCGCGTAGGGTGCGGTGATCGTCAGCGTCGTCGAGGTGCTCGCCGTCGCTACGCCCACGTTCACGGTAGTCGCGGTGCTGGTGGCGTAGTTGATGTCGCCGGAGTACACGGCGTAGACCGTGTTCGTGCCGCCGAGCAGAGCTGTGGTCTGCAGCGTTGCTACGTTATTGGTGAGCGTCACCGGCTTCTGCGCAACGCCGTTGATGTAGAAGGTCACCGTACCCGTTGCTGCAGCCACGTTGAACTGCGAAGGCGTCAGCGTCGCGGTCAGGGTCGCAGCCTGTGCATAGGTCAGCGTTGAGGGCGAGACCGTTACAGCAAGCGTTGTCGGTGCCAGGAAGGTGCCCGTGCCGGTGAGCACCAGCGAGAACGAGCCAGGAGCCACCGTCGGAGCGGCGCTTAGCGCGTAGGTTGCAGTGTTGGTGGTCTTCGCCGTCGGGGTGTAGGTCGAAGCGAGCGTGCAGGTCGCGCCCGCCGCGAGCGATGCGCCTGCCGAGCAGGTGCTGCTGGCGAGGATGTTGAAGCGTGCGGTGTCGCCCGTCGCGGTGTAGAGCGGCGAGCCGAGCGTCAGCGACGTATTGCCCGAGGACAGAATCGTCGCGGTCTGCGTGGCGCTGGTCGTGTTCTGGTTCACTGCGCCGAAGTTGATCGCGCCGGCCGTGCGCACCACCTTGAAGAGAGACTTCGCGCCGGTGTCGCTGACGTAGAGATTGCCGTTATAGTCTGCCGCGATGCCGTAAGGCGAAGCGAAAGAGCCTACCGAAGCTGCATTGGCGTAGCTCAGCGTGCCGTTGGTGTTTGGGATCACGATGGCCTTCGCCGTGCCAGCATCGACGACGAAAAGATCGCCAGCCGCATCGGTCGAAAGTCCTGAAGGAGTTGTGAGCCCCGTTGCAATGTTGGTCGCGGTCCTGAAGCCAGGAGCGGTGAGTTCCACGACGGTGCCTGTTGCACCGTCGGCGAGATAGAGGTTGCCGGTGGGATCCGTAGCCAACGCCAGCGGCTGCGCGTAAGCGGTGGAGAGCGTGCTGGTCTTCGTTGCGGGAATCGAACGCACGGCGTACTGATCGAGCGATCCACCCTGCGCGATGAAGAGGGAATCGAGCAAGCCCGAGGTCACCGCGATCGGCTGCGTCAAACCGCTGGCCACGACGACCTGCGCAGTAGACTGCAGAGCCGCACCGATCGAAGGAATCTCCACGACGCGGTTGTTGCCGCTATCGGCGATGAAGAGGTCGCCATTCGCGTCGACAGAGACGCTGGTCGGCTTGTTGAGGCCCGTGCCATATGCGGTCGAGGTCGTCGATCCGCTGGCGTAGGCGAGCACCGTGTTGTTCGCGGTGTCGACCACATACGTGGTGCCGAGGCGGTCAACGGCAACGCCGGAAGGCGTGCCCAGCGTGGAAGTGATCGTCGACTGCGTGCCGGGATCGATGTTCACTGCGGAGCCCGTGCCGGTGATGGTGAAGGCGAACTGGCCTTGCACAACACCGCTCGCGTCCGTCACACCGACGAGTGCGGTCGTGGGGCCGACGCGCACCGGCTTCACCTGCACGTTCAGCGCGCAGCTCTTGCCTGCGGTGTAGGTCGTTCCGAGCACGCAGGTGTTCACCGACGCGATCATGTTCGCGCCGACGGTCTTCTGGTAGATCGTCTGGAAGGTGATGCTGCTGTTGAAGGCGGCATACACCAGCGCGGAGGTTGTCGTGGAGTTCACCGCAAGGGCCGCAGCGTTGTAGGTCGAGCTATGCAGTTGCGAGATGGAGGAAGCTCCACCTGAAGCTCCGCTGTAGTAGATCGTGCCGCTTGCATCAATGCCCACCGAGTTCGCCGAGTAGTAGGGTGCGAGCAGATATTGATCGGCGGCGTTCACTGCGCCGTTCTCATAAGGCAGCACGACGATGCGGTTGTTGCCGGTATCGGTGACGATGAGGTTCCCGGCCTTGTCGAAGGTCACGCCCGTCGGCTTCGACACGGTCGTCGTGTTCACCTGCGTGAACGCCGACGCACCTGCAGCCGCATAGTAGAGGCCGACGCCATTCGCATACCAGAGATTGCCTGCCGCGTCCGACGCGAGCTGCGCGTTCGAGGCGGTGGTGAGGCTGTCGATCAACACCGTCACCGTGCCGCTCGGCGTCAGCTTTACGATGCGGTTGTACTTGCCTGCGGAGACGTTATCGTTCACATCGACGAAGTAGAAGTTGCCGGTGCCATCCTGCGCGCCGTCCTGTGCGGTGTCCGAGGTCTGCGCGTAGTAGCCGGTCAGCACACCTAGCGTCTGCAGCACGCACGGAGCCGTCGCGCCCACGGTGCAGGTGTTCGCCTTCAGCGTGGCGTCGGTAGCATCGATGTTCGTCGCGTACGTACCATTGGCAAACGGCACCTTGATGACGCGACCGCCGTAGGTGTTGTTGAAGTACAGGTTGCCGAGAGTGTCGATGTCGACCGAGCTCGGACCGCTGGTGGAGGTCGTCGTGTTGGTGTTCTTGATGATCACGACCGGTGTCGTGGAACCAGCAGGCAGCTCGAGAAGCTGATGGCCGGCGGAGTCATGGAAGAACACATCGCCGCGTGCGTTTGCCGACACGCGCTCGGTGCCATTGGTCAACGACGAGTACAGCGTTTGATGGTTGCTCATCACCACCGCAGGAACCGCGGCCTGCGTTGCGGACGCGGTGAAAAGTGCGGCGATGGCAGATGTGCCGAGAAGGAATTTTTGTAGCAATCGCATGTTGCGAGCCTCTCCAGAATTACAAATACTGCTGAATCTGAGCCGTAAAAATGCGCCGCTGCTTTCAAGGCAGCGGCGCACTGATCTGTGCGCTAGGGACGTCGGCCGAAGGTGTTGTTCTTCACCGCCACCGCGAGCGGTGCCACGGCAGGAGCTGCGGCTCCGATGATCTGCGTCACGAACGAGCTTGCGGTCGCGTAGCTGGTCACCCAGACGTTGCCTGACTGGTCGATCGCAATGCCGCGTCCCGAGCCGATGTTGTGCGAGCCATAGCCTACGGCGCTTGAAATCAGCGTGCCGTTATTGCTGAACTCGCAAACTGTGCCGATCGTCACGGCCGAGCCATTGGCCGTAGTGGTCGTCTGGGTCCCGTTCGTCACCCACACATTGTTGTTGCCGTCGATGGCGAGCATCGTCGGGTTGTTCATGCAGCTGCTGGTGGAAGCGCTGGTGAGCGCGCTGCCGTTGAGGTAGCCCAGAGCAGGGTTTGAGGTCGCATGATTGGCGATCCACACATAGCCATTGCCATCCACTGCCGATCCGTAGTTGGCGAAGCCCGTCGTGGTCGCCGTGCCGGTGCTCGTCAGCCCGGTAGTGGAGAAGTACTTCACCGATGTGCTGCCGTTGGTCGGCGCATAACCTACATTGCTCGGCGTGATCGCAATAGACGCCGCACCTCCGGACTCGAGGCCACTGGTGGAGGTGGCCGAGGTGCCCGTAGCCGCTGTGGCGGAAGCGCTCACGATCTGCGTGGATGCAGTGGTGGCGAAGACCGTATTCGCGGCGTCCACGGCGACGGCATAGGGCAGTGTCGGGCCTGCGGGGATCTGCAGCGTAGCGTCAACCCCCGCGCCTGCGACCGCGCGCAGCAGGTAGAAGCGGCCGTCGCTTCCTGCTGTGTAGTTGGGGAACCACGCTTTATTGTTCTGGTCGATGGCGACCTGGCGCGTGCCATTCGCAGTGACGGTCGTGCCGTTGTAGCTTCCCGTGGAGTAGAAGCCGATCACGCCGCCGGTAACGCCGGCCGTGCCGCCCGCAACGCCGGTGCCGCCGTTGATCACAACCACGCCGCCCGTGGCGTTGGCGTTCGAGAACCAGACATCACCGTTACCGTCGACGGCTGCGCTCGAGAGATAGTTGATGCCGTTGCCTGAATAGTTGAGTGCGAGCGTCCAGTCCACCGGAGCCACCGACAGCGAGTAGCTGTAGGGCATGAAGGCGGACTGCAGGTTGAAGAGGTTGCCCAGGTTGGTGCTCGATGCCGTGGCATTCGTGCTCGTGGAGTTCAACGACATGTATGCCGCTGCCTGGAAGGTATCGGTGGGCAAGGTCGCAGCGGTTTGCGTGTTGTTCGGGAAGTAGCTCGGCGCATACGTCGGCGCGACGCCCGAGAAGAGCGTCGTGCAGTTCGACGCAGCCGCCGAAGTCTGGTTCACGCACGAAGCGAGAATGTTCGCCATCGTATAGAGCTTGCGCTGGTCGATCGCCGTCATGAAGAAGTTGGTGCCGGTATCTGCGGTCTGCGGAGCAGCGTTGCCGGTCGACGTATTCACGAGGTTGTGCGCGGTGGCAAAGGCATTGGTGAGGCCGACCTGGTTCGACGTCGGTGCACCGATCTGCACGCCCGCTGCGCCGAAGTTTCCAACGAACTGGCCGAGCGCGAACGCTGCGCCCACGGTCGTTACTTCGTTCACCTGGATCACCGTGTTGGCATTGAGAACCGAGCACGGACCGAGCGCAGCCACCATGACGGACGCCGTGTTGTTGATCGACGTGCTCGCCTGGCCTGTGGGGTCGCCGCCGGTGGCCACGAGGTAGACCTGATTGCTGCCGGTGGTGGGGCAGGTGTACTTGCCGGTCAGATTGAAACTTCCATCCGCAGCGCTGTACACGGTGGCGCCGGAGTTCATGATGCTGGTCGCGCCTGTGCCGTATCCGGTGTTGCCCGCCTGCATCATGACGATGCTGGCGTTGAAGACCGGCTGCTGTCCGCCGAAGATCTTGCCCTGCAGCTTCGCGGTCGTAGTGGTGGCCTGCGTGTTGGAGAGCAGGTTGCTCGTGCCCATGCCGCAGCCCGAAAGCATCAGGGCCGCGAGCGAGGAGCTCAGGAGAGAGTAGGTGCGGAAGCGGTTCATCGTGGTCTCCAGAAAAAGTGCAGAGAACGCCATAGCGCACACCGCCGTGGATTGCTCACGGAGGAACCTCTGCTGATTCTTCAAACTCACGCAATATAGCCACCGCAAAACACGGTTGTAAAGCTAAATGCTTTTAGTAAAGGAAAAATGTGTGAAATGCGTCGATTTTGTCAACGCGATCAGTCGCCCAAAGAGATGTCGCGTTTAGCTTCGAGCGGACTTTTTCGCGGAAACTTTGCGGAGCGGCGTTGAGCGTGCCGCTGTCGAATCGCGCTCGATCAGTTCCGGCGCGAAGCAGAGTTCCTGCTCATGCGGTTTGCTCTCGATGGCTTCGATCAGCACGCGCGCGGCGGCTTCGCCCATCTGCTGCAAAGGCTGGCGCACCGTGCTCAGGCGCGGGATCGAATAGCCCGCAGCCGCGATGTCGTCGAAGCCGATGATGGAAAGGTCTTGTGGGCAGCTTAGGCCGCGATCAGCGACAGCACGGAAGGCTCCGATGGCTGCGAGATCGTTGAAGCAGACGAGCGCGGTGAAGTCGCGCGTGCGATCGAGCAGGTTCAACACCGGTTCGTAGCCGAGGTCCGGCGACCAGGAGTTGTGCGCGATCGCGATGCAGAGCGACTCGTCGACGGTGAGCCCGAGCGCTTTGGCCGCGCGCAGTGTCGCTTCCCAGCGGTACTGCGAATCGAGCGCTTCCGGCTGGCCGCGCATGAAGGCGATGCGCCTGTGACCAAGATCGTAGAGATGCTGCATCGTCTCCTGCGCCGCAGCGTCGTGATCGAGCAGGACATCGATGACGTTCTTGTGCAACGAGTGCGAGGATATCGCGACGGTCGGGATCGGCAACGCTTCGGGCAGACGCGTGTTGATGAGCAGCACGCCGTCCACCTGACGGTTGACCAACATGCGCGTGTACTCGCTGAGCAGTTCTTTCCGGCCGAGATGCGAGACCGTGAAGTATAGATAGCCCGCTTGGATGAGATAGCTTTCGATCGCCATCATCAGCCCGGTGAAGTAGCCTTCCGAGTGCTCTGGTGCAATGATGCCGACGGTGTGCGTGCGATTCATGCGCAGCGAGCGTGCCAGCGGGTTCGGGCGGTAGTTGAATTTCTCCGCCGCGGCGAGTACGCGCTGACGCGTTGCTGGCGGAATGGACTGTGCGACCGGAGAGTTGTTCAGTACCAGCGAAATGGTCGCGGGTGAAAGCCCGAGATATTCGCCCAGCACTTTCAGGCTGACGCGTTTTCCGTCAGCGGGCGCAGGGCCGCTCGGTTTGGGCTCGGGCTTGCGGGGCACAATGCTGTCCAGCATACTCCTGTCCCTATAGCATTTTGAATGCCCGCGGCTAAAACCTTTTAGCGGAGCTTCCCGAAGCTTGCCTGGGCGGTGTACGCTGCTAGGGCAAACGAGGAATCGCCTCGAGGAGATCGAACCGTGGGTCTTGTTTCACGCCGTACCATCTTGGGCCAACTCGCTGCAGGCAGCATCGCGCTGGCCGCGCGTCCGTCGTTCGCGATGCGTGGCAAAGACGAGGCGCCGCTTGCTCCCTTGCGCGAAATCGCGGCTGCGAAGGGAATTGCGTTCGGCATGGCCGTGAACGTACACCGGCTCGAAGACACCGCGAAATATCGCGACATCCTCGCACGCGAGTGCAGCATTGTGACGCCTGAAAACACCATGAAGTGGGAAGGCATCCACACGCAGCCGGACGATTACAACTTCGGCCCTTCGGACGAGATCGTCGACTTCGCGCTGAAGAACAGGATCCGCGTGCACGGACACACCTTCGTGTGGCACCGCGCGCTGCCACCTTGGGTGCAGCGCGTCGCAACCGACAAGGCCTCCGCGCGTAAGGTGCTGATCGACCACATCACGACCGTAGTGAAGCGCTACAAAGGCCGGGTGGATTCGTGGGATGTGGTGAACGAAGCCTTCCAGCCGCAGGACAATCTCACGCACAATTACCGCAATTCGTTCTGGTACCAGATGCTCGGGCAGGAGTACTTCGAGATCGCTTTCGGGGCCGCGCATGACGCCGATCCGAAGGCCGTGCTGGCGTACAACGACTACGGCATGGAGTATGAGAACCACTCTGACGAAGCACGTCGTGGCGATGTGCTCGACCTGATGCGCAGCCTGAAGAAGAGCGGTGTGCCTGTTGGAGCTGTAGGGTTGCAGTCGCATCTGCGCGCGGGCACCAACGAGCACTTCGGCAACGGCGTAACCGATCTGCTGCACGAACTACACCACATGGGCCTGGAGTGCTGGGTGACAGAGCTGGACGTCGATGACACGAAGGTCGCCGCTTCCGACCTGCACTCCCGCGATGTGCAAGTGGCCGAGGCGTACAGCAATTATCTCGACACGGTGTTGAGCACCGGTTGCGTGAACACCGTGATCGCGTGGGGAGTCTTCGACGCGGTGCGTGAGATCGGCGCAGAGGCAGGTGTCGGTGCGTCGAAGGGCAAGTCGATTCGTCCGCTGCTTTTTGACTCGGAGGGCAACGCGAAGCTCGCGACGCGTGCGGTGGCCGAAGCCTTCCGCAGCGCGCCGAAGTACAAGCGTTAGCGCGTGCCGAAGGTGAAGCTCGTCGCAGAGACGAAGCTGTCACCCGGCAGCAACGTGGTGGTGGGGAAGTGCGGATGATTCGGCGAGTCCGGGAAGTGCTGTGTCTCCAGGCAGAAGCCTGTGCGTCGCGCACACGGAACGCCGCCTTTGCCCAGTACCGCCGGGTCAAGGTAGTTGCCGCTGTAGAACTGCACGCCCGACTGGGTCGTCGAGACTTCCACCGTGCGTCCGGTGCTCGGCTCGTACGCAATCGCTGCGACGGGTGCGCCGTCGAGCACGAAGTTATGGTCATAGCCGCGCGCGAGTTGTATCTGTTCGAAGCCATCGTCGATGCGATCGCCGATGAGGCGCGGCATGCGGAAGTCGAGCGGTGTGCCTTCGACGGAAGCGATCTCGCCGGTCGGAATCATCGTGGCATCCACCGGCGTGCAGCGGCTCGCGTGAATCTGCACCTCATGCCCCAGGATGTTGCGCGTCATGTCGCCGGTGAGGTTGAAGTAGACATGGTTGGTCAGGTTCACCACGGTCGGCTCGGAGCTGGTCGCGTGGTAGTTCAGCTTCAACGAACTGCCGGAGAGCCGATAGGTGACGCGTACCTCCATCTGCCCGGGGAAGCCCTGATCGCCATCGGGCGAAATCAGCGAAAGCTCTACGCCGCCCTCGATCGCCTTCGCGTTCCACACCTGTTTATCGAAGCCCTCGGGACCTCCGTGCAGCGCGTTCGGTCCATTGTTCTGCGGAATCTGAAAGCGTTCGCCATCGAGCTCGAAGCTGCCACCGGCGATGCGGTTGCAGAAGCGTCCGCAGACTGCGCCGAGAAAGAGCGGATCGCGGTCGTAGGCTTCGGCGGTATCGTATCCGAGCGCAATGTCGGCGATGTTGCCGTCGCGGTCGGGCGCAAGCACGGAGACGATGCGCGCGCCGAGGTCTGTCAGCACCACGGTCAGCGCACTGTTGCGCAGCGTGATGCGGTGCACGGGCTTGCTGTAGCGAAGGGACGTACCCCAGGGCTCGATCGAAACTTCAGTGAGCATGTACTTGGTTGTACACAAGAGTACCCGCCGCTGACCACCCGCGTGACACGTCCGCGTGCGTACGCTTACTTTGTTGAACAGTAAGAGGAGATGACGAATGGCGATTTCTAGACGCGATCTGGGCAAGCTGCTGGGCAGCGCTGCGATTGCAAGCACTGTGCCCACGCTCGAAGCAGAAGCCCCGAAAGCCGTGGCGAACCACGCGGGCCGCAGCTTTCCCGAAGGCTTCCTCTGGGGCTCGGCAACGGCGTCCTACCAGGTGGAGGGAGCCGTGAAAGAGGGCGGCCGCGGCGTCAGCATCTGGGACACCTTCGCGCACACTCCCGGCAAGGTGGACAGCGGCGATACCGGCGATGTCGCTGACGACTTCTACCATCGCTTTCCGCAAGACATCGCGCTGATGAAGGAGCTCGGCCTGAAGACCTGCCGCTTCTCCATCGCGTGGCCGCGCATCTTCCCGAACGGCACCGGCCAGCCGAACCAGGCGGGCATCGACTTCTATCGCAGGCTCGCGGACGCGCTGCTTGCCGCTGGCATTGAGCCTTACGCGACGCTGTATCACTGGGACCTGCCGCAGACGTTGCAGGACAAGGGCGGCTGGCAGAACCGCGATACCGCCAAGGCTTTTGCCGAGTACGCGGGCTACACCGCTGGCAAGCTCTCTGACCGCGTCAAGCACTTCATGACGATGAACGAAATGCGCACCTTCGTCGAAGTTGGCTACCAGTCCGGCCGCCATGCGCCGGGGTTGAAGCTCGGTCGCAAAGACCTTGCGCAGCTCACGCATCATGTCGTGCTCGGCCACGGTCTCGGCGTGCAGGCTGTTCGCGCGCATGCGCAGAAGGGCACACTCGTTGGTCTCGCCGAGAACGTGTCATCCATCACGCCGGCTATCGAAGCGCCTGAACACATCGAGGCCGCGCGCAAGGCGATGCGCGAGGACAACACGATGTACCTCGGGGTGATCCTTGACGGCAACTACACCGACCACTACCTGCAGAAGCTTGGCGCAGACGCACCGCAGTTCACGGCGGAAGACCTTAGGGCGATCAGCACGCCGATGGACTTCGTAGGTGTGAATGTCTACACGGCTTCGTACGTGCGCGCTGCCGACAATGAACTCGGCTACGCCCATGTGCCGATGCCGAAGTCATACCCACACATGCTTAGCCCGTGGCTGAACATCGGCCCAGAAGCTCTCTACTGGGTGCCGAAGCTAGTGAACGATCTCTGGAAGCCGAAGGCGTTGTTCATCACAGAGAACGGAGCCTCGTCGGCCGATACGGTGAACGGCGATGGCCACGTCTACGACATGGACCGCGTCATGTATCTGCGCAACTACCTTGGCCACCTGCAGCGCGCGGTCGCAGAAGGCGTGCCGGTGAAGGGCTACTTCCTCTGGAGCTTGCTCGACAACTTCGAGTGGGCCGACGGATACGCCAAGCGCTTCGGCATCATCTACGTGGACTTCAAGACTCAGAAGCGCACGCCGAAGCTCAGTGCGGATTTCTACAAGGAAGTCATCCGCCGCAACGCGCTGGCGTAGGAGCGAACGAGTACCTGCGTCTCTGCCATGAGCGAGAGATCCGAGACGCCTGGACGAATCGTGATGCAACACGAAGGGCGCGGCCATCAGCCGCGCCCTTCATGTTTCCTTGGGAGAACTCTTAGCTGGCCTGTGCGAGCAGCGGCATCGCCGTCTCGATCTCGCGCACCGGCATCGGCTGCTTCTTGGGACCGCGCTTGCGGGCCACCAGGATGCGGATACGGTCGAGCAGCTCGGCCGGGTTGCAAGCGCCCTTAGGCAGGAAGGCGTCTGCGGCGGTGGCGCGCTCGAAGTTCGAGATCGTGCCCGAGACCAGCAGAGCAGGCAGTGCGGGGTGCATCTGCTTGGCGCGGCGGATCAGCTCGTTGCCGTCCATCTGCGGCAGAATGAGGTCCGAGAGCAGCAGGTCGATCGAACCCTGCGGTGCGTCCTTGAGGAATTCGATGGCCTCCGCAGCGGTGGTCATCGGAATCACGCGGTAGCCACGCGTTTCGAGCAGGAACTTGCGGACGCTGAGGATCTGTTCATTGTCTTCGACGCAGAGGATGGACTTACGAGGGCGCATGTGGTGTGCTGTCTTTCTCACCGATTCGGTGCTGCTGAGGGTGTTGCCGTTCGGCATTTGGCCGGGGAGGAGCCGCTTTGAGGCAAAGCTCCGCCACGACCGCCTGCCCTGAGGTTTCGAGCCTGCGGATCCACAGTTCTGGCGGAGCCTGTGCCTTGCTGTGGGAGTTGTGGAAAAGGCGTAAGAATCCCGCCCCATCCGCAACTCCTTTTTGCGCGGAAGGTGACCGGCAGATCGTCCGAGGGGGCCAAAATGCGCCTCCCCAGAGCGCTGCGGTTGTGACAGTCCGATGAATCGGAGGCTGAGAGACGGTGTGCCCGTCAGGGAAGAATGCGTCCCTGAACATGGCGCCCGCTGGTCATCTCCGGGCCGGACTATCACGCTAAATTGTGTGAAAAATGCTGGAAAACTCTAAATATTCTCGCGGTCGGCACGTTTGCTGCCTTGCTGCGATTTGCTTACGTTACCCGTGTGAACCTCGGGTGACAATAGCGAAAGTAAGGCGAAGAAGTGGGGCTTTCCCGCAGGGGGTTCCACCGGAAACTGGGGACTACGCGTCGATATTGACGTTTGTGGTTCATCCCCTTGTGGAAAAGGACGAGATCAGGGCAGGAAATAGCGTCCCATTGCAACGGGAATGGTGCGCCCCGAAACTTTGACCTCGTGAACGCCTTGTTCACATTTCGAAGCCTGCACATAAAGTCGGGAGGGTCGGAGCATTTCGACACCCTGCTCGAAGACCACTTCGACATCCGGTGGCACGATGCCCTGGGCCACGAGCCAGGAGATTGCTGGGCCAGCAGCCGAACCGGTGGCGGGGTCTTCGGTTCCGTTGAACTGCATCCGGGCGCGGAAGCGGAGAGGATCCTCGGTCGCCAGAAGAACGTAGAACCAGCGGATGCCGCGCTCGCGCAGCCAGACCGCAGAGGCTCGTTGGTCGATCGCGAGGTTCGTAAACGCCTCGGTGTCGCGGAGCAGGACGACGCAGAATGCGTTGCCGGTGGAGACGCTCTGCGGCGCATAGCGTGCGTCGATGGCGGCTTCGGGGACTCCGATCACGCTAGCGACCTCGGCGGCGTCAAACCGCGCGCCGAAGACAGGATCGTTCTGGCGCATGGTGCCGAAGTAGCCTGCGCCTTCGCGCTGTGTGAAGCGCACGGGGATCGTTCCGACGTTCAGGTGCAGCTTGATCTCTTCCGCGCCTCGCAGCGTTGGGTGGTTGAGATGAAGCCAGGTCGCGGTGCCGAGCGTAGGGTGCCCGGCGAAGGGGAGCTCTTCTTCCGTGGTGAAGATACGCACGCGCACACCCTGCGACTCGTCGTCGGAAGGCAGGACGAAGGTCGTCTCGGAAAGGTTCGTCTCGCGCGCGAGCGACTGCATCTCCTCGGTCGAAAGTCCGCGCGCATCGTGAAAGACGGCGAGGGGGTTGCCCGCGAGCGGGGCTTCGGCGAAGACGTCGAGAACGGTGTATTCCAGCGTGCGAGGAGTGCTCATGGGATGAGTATCGCGCATGAAAATGCTGTAACCGGTTTGACAGCCTGCGGTGCGAGTCGTAATTTGGAGATACCGCAATGGGGCGCAACTGCTCTGTGCCGAGCTCGCAACGAGCGCAAGGCGGCGGTTCTAAAGATTGATGCAGACCAACGTCTCCAACTCGACCACTACCTGCTGCTGCCGCTGCTGTTGCTGTGGCCCCGCGCGGGTGTGAGTCTGGCGACTTCGTAAGCGACCTTAGAGTCTCGAAACGAACTGCAACCGACCCACCCAAGGCCAGCGCCGGGTGGGTTTTCTACTGGGCGCGACCATTCTGAAACTCGAACGAGAGGAAACGCGAAACATCATGTCACTCCGCATCAACGACGTAGCTCCCGACTTCACCGCAGAGACCACGCAGGGCACCATCCACTTCCACGAGTGGATCGGCGACGGCTGGGCTGTTCTGTTCTCGCACCCGAAGGACTTCACCCCGGTTTGCACCACGGAGCTGGGCGCCATGGCTGGCCTGCAGCATGAGTTTGAGGCGCGCGGCGCCAAGGTGATCGGCCTGTCGGTCGATCCGGTCGACTCGCACCACGGCTGGGAGAAGGACATCGAAGAGGTCTCCGGCCACAAGGTAAAGTACCCGATCATCGGCGACCCGGAACTGAAGATCGCGAAGCTCTACAACATGCTCGCGGCTGATGAAGGCGATAGCTGCGAAGGCCGCACGCCTGCGGACAACGCTCCTGTGCGTACCGTGTTCGTGATCGGACCGGACAAGAAGATCAAGCTGAACCTGACCTACCCGATGACGACGGGCCGCAACTTCCACGAGATTCTGCGCACGCTCGATTCGATCCAGCTGACCACCAAGCACAAGGTGGCAACGCCGGCGAACTGGCAGCAGGGCGATGACGTGATCATCACCGGCGCTGTGTCGAACGAAGAAGCGGCTGTGAAGTTCCCGGGCTTCAAGACGGTGAAGCCGTACCTGCGCACAACCGCGCAGCCTAAGTAACGAGGGCCCAGGGACTGGGTTCAGGGGATAGGAAGACGATATTCGCTGCTGCGATTTGTCGACTACACCCTAAACCCTGTACCCTAAATCCTCAGAGACGAGCACCGGTGGCGAAGTGGCTAACGCGCTGGTCTGCAAAACCAGTATTCGCGGGTTCGATCCCCGCCCGGTGCTCCATAAGATTTGAATGACGCGACGCTCCTCACATGAGGAGCGTTTGCTTTTGGGCGCGGATTTCCTCAGCGGTTATCGAGCAGTTGCGAAGTGTTGGTCGTCCTGCAATGGTGCTGTCACGCAAGCGTTGCGGAACTGTAACCCTCTGGCATGACCCTTGGATCAGTACGATTCAAGGAGACCGAATGTCTTACTTCTTCCGAGACTGGCGTCGCGGTACAGCGACTCTGGCTTTGATGTTTGCTGCTGGTATTGGCTCGGCTGTTGCGCAATTTGATGCTGCCTCTGTCATCGGTACGACCCGCGATGCCTCCGGCGCCGCTGTTCCTCACAGCCGCGTTGTCCTCACCAACGTCACCACCGGCGTAACGCGTGAGCTCACCAGCGATGATTCCGGTCGCTTCAACTTTCCGAGCGTGCCGATCGGTCAGTACCGCCTGACCAGCGATGCCGCGGGCTTCAGCCACACCGAGACCCCGACCTTTGCGTTGACCGTCAGCGCTCACCAGCTTTATGACCTCAAGATGGGCGCTGCCGGTTCGCAGACGACCGTTGAGGTAGAAGCTGCACCGACGCTCCTTGAAACGGAAACCAGCTCGCGTGGCCAGATCATCGCCACCAAGCAGGTGGAGAACATGCCGCTCAACGGCCGTTCCTACGCTGACCTCACGCTGCTCTCGCCGGGCGTGCGCAAGTCGCTGCTGAACACCGGAGCCAGCTCCACCTCGAGCCGCGAAGGTTCGTTCAACGTCAACGGTCAGCGTTCGGCATTCAACAACTTCATGCTCGACGGTTTGGACAACAACAACTACGGCACCTCGAACCAGGGTTTCGCGAACGAGAACATTGCTCCTTCGCCGGATGCTGTAAGCGAGTTCCGCGTGGACACCGACAACTACTCGGCAGAGTATGGTCGCAACCCCGGTGCGGTGATCAACGTATCGCTGCGCAGCGGTGGCAACAAGTTCCACGGCCGCGTCTGGGACTACAACCGCAACACGGACTTCAACGCCATCGGGCCTTTCTTGCCCACAGGCGGCAACCCGAAGTTCATCCGTAATCAGTTCGGCGCAACCTTCGGTGGCCCGATCTGGAAGAACCACACCTTCTTCTTCATGGACTACGAAGGCGTGCGCCAGATCTTCAACAACACGCAGACGGTCTCTTCGCTGCCGACGGTGAATCAGCGCGCAGGTCTCTTCTACCTGAACGATGACAACTCGAGCGCCGCGAATGCGATCCCGTTGAAGAACCCGATCACGGGTACGACCTACCTGGGTCAGATTCCTCTTGCGGACATGACGCCGTTTGCACGTGCGGTCATCGCCGCGCTTCCGGCGAACACTTCGGCAGGCCTGACGAACAACTTCTCCTACTCGCCGCGCGGAACGATCAACGACGACAAGGGTGATGTCCGCATCGACCACACCTTCAACCAGAAGCTCTCGGTCTTTGGTGTGTACAGCCAGCACTCGGGCTATTACTTTGACCCTCCAGGCATCCCTGGCCGTGCAGGCGGCAACTCGAACGGCAACACCTATATCCAGAACAAGAATGTAGCTGCCGGCGTGACCTATGCTGTAACCCCGACGCAGCTCTTCGACGCTCGTTTCGGCTGGTCGCAGAACGTAGGTAAGAAGACTCCGATCGGCTTCGGCGACACATCGCTGCTGACGGAGAACGGCATCACCGATGGTCTGCCCGTCGCTTCGACGCGCGACCTCAACACGCAGGCGATCACCGGCTTCACGCAGCTCGGTGCGCAGAACTCCAACCCGCAGTTCCAGAACCCCATCATCTTCAACCCGAAGGTCAACTACACCTGGGTGCATGGTCGCAACACGCTGAAGGCTGGCTACGAGTTCCAGGCTGTCCACACGCAGGTGAACGACTTCAACCCCAGCTACGGTTCGGACACCTACGGCGGCATGTTCTCGGCCAACGGCAATCCGGCAGCGATCACGGGCACGGCCACCACGGCGCAGACCACGATGCTGCAGCAGGCGCAGAACCTTGCTGACTTCTACTTCGGCAATCGCAACCAGTACTCCATCACGAACTATGCGGTGGTGAACCTTCGTCAGCGCTACACCTTCATGTACCTGCAGGACGATGTGAAGCTGCTGCCGAACCTGACGGTGAACGCCGGTCTGCGTTACGAGATCGTCACGCCGCAGTGGGAAGCCGACAACAAGCTGGCGAACTTTGATCCTTCGACGAACACGCTGGTGCAGGCACACGGTACGAGCATCAATGACCGTGCGCAGGTCAACGTGAACTACAACAACTTCGCGCCGCGCTTCGGCTTCAGCTATCAGGCAACGCCGAACATGACCGTGCGTGGTGGTTACGGCATGGTCTACACGCAGTGGAACCGCGCAGGTGGCGAGAATAACCTCACCTACAACGGACCGAACGTGGTGAACGCCAGCATCACGCAGACGCCTTCGCAGGGTCTCTGCGTCAACGACACGCAGTTGCAGTCGGGCTGCTTCCGTCAGACGCAGCAGGGTTACTCGAACGTGCTGACCTCGGCGGCGAACTTCAACCCGCTCATCGCCACCTCGCGCTACATCCCGAAGAACAACCCCACCGGCTATGTGCAGCAGTACTTCCTGGGCACGCAGCAGCAGGTCGGCAAGTGGCTCTTCGATCTCAGCTACGTGGGCAACAAGGGCACGCATCTGCAGACGCTCGCTGACTACAACCAGGCCGTGAGCTGCGCTGCGACCACCGGTTGCGCGTCGTACACTGCCCGCCGTCCGATCACGACCTTCGGTCAGATCGAAATCGCTGAGAACATCGGCACCTCCAACTACAACGCAGTGCAGTTCCGCATCGAGCGCCGAACGAACATGGGTCTCTATCTGCTGAACTCCTTCACCTACGGCCGCACCTTCGATCTCTCCTCCGGGCATCTCGAAACCGGCGCCGGCGATACGTCGCGTGTGGACTACTACCGACCGAGCGCTTCCTATGGCCCGTCGGCGTACGATCAGCCGCTGAACGACACCTTCTCGGTGGTCTACGATCTGCCCTACGGTCGCGGACGCAAGTTCGGCGCGAACTCGGGTCGCCTGATGGACGCAGTTCTCGGTGGATGGCAGGTGAACCTCATCAACACGATGACCAGCGGCCAGACGCTGAACATCACCTACTCGCTCTCGACCTCCTCGGGGCTCTACACCTCAAGCTTCATCAACTATCGTCCGGACCGCGTGCTGGGGCAGAACCCCATCGCTGCGAAGTCCGCACGTCGCAAGACGAGCAGCTCCACGCTCTCTGGCGCTTTGAACGTGAATGCTTTCGCGCTGCCTACGACCTACGGCGTGGGTAACTTGAGCCGCAACGCGTTCCGCTCGGACGCTTACTACAACGCTGACCTTGGCCTGCACAAGCAGTTCCCGCTCTGGAACGAGACGTCGAAGTTCGACTTCCGCGCCGAAGCGTTCAACGTCCTCAACAAGGTGAACTATGGTGCGCCGTCGACGACCTTCGGCGTCGGCAGCTCGAGCTTCGGCGCGATCACCTCAGCTTTCCCGGCACGTCAGCTTCAGCTTGCGGCGAAGGTCATCTTCTAACTCAAACCAAGGAGAACCGTGCAGATTACACGCAGAACCTTTGCACAGATGGGCGCCGCTTCACTCGGAGCGGCGCTCTCTCCCATGCGTTCCGTCGCAGAGCCACAGAAGAACGTAGAACCGCAGCAGCCCGATGCACTCCATGATGCGCGTCCCGCGTTGGAGGATTCGCATCGCTTTCATTTTGCGGTGGTCTCGGACACGCACATCATCGACACGTTCTACAAGCCTGGCTCAGAGAACGGTGTCGAAGACAACACAACGATTCTTCAGGCGAACGATCATCTCATCACCGCGCGGACCGCGCTCAACAAGCTGCGCTTCGCCGACGGCAGCCGCATCGAACAGGTCTTCGTACCCGGCGATGTGTTTCACAACTACCCCTCCACCGACTACGACTTTTACTTCAAGAACGAGACGCGGTTGGACATTGCGAACAAGCTGCTGAGCGGCTTCGATGCACCGGTGCATGTGGGTTGGGGCAATCACGATTACGACATCGGACACATCTCGCGCGAGATGTCGCATCGTTTGTTCGAGGCGAAGTTCAAGACCAAGCCGTACTGGTCGATGGAACACAAGGGCTTCCGCTTCATCATGCTCAACAACTTCCTCGGCGTGACGTGTGATCCGACCTCGCCCTCCTATCATCGCGACTACGGCTCGCTCGGCGAAGAGCAGTTGCAGTGGCTTGAAGCGCAGCTTGCAGAGCGCAGGCCATCGGTGATCTTCATTCACTATCCACTATGGAGCGTGGCGCCGGTGGAGATGAAGGACTTCGGTCTGCATCCGCTGTTGCGTCGCTATCGTGGTGACATTCAGATCGTCATCGCGGGCCACTGGCACAAGTGGATCGACTTCGCGCACACCTATGGCCCGCAGCACACGGTCGTGGGCTCCACGCGCTATGACGAACACTCGTACATGGTCTTTGAAGCGGATGCGCGCGAAGGTGAGATTCGCTGGCTCGACCAGTCGCGTGTGCGTTGGTCGACGCACTACGCTGATCCGCTTCCGTTGGGTTAGCTTCTAAGTCGTTCTCAAGCTTCAACCAGGCCGTATCGGCGTTGCCACTGTTGTTTCAGGCGCGCCCATACGGCCTCTTTGTCTTCGCGCGTAATCTTTGCGTCCTGCGCTTCGATGAAGCGCGTCGCCTCGAGCTTGGCAAGCTCGAGCAAGTCGCGGTCGCGCACGATGTTTGCCACGCGAAACTCCGGCAAACCTGCCTGGCGCGTGCCGAAGAACTCGCCGGGCCCGCGCAGCGCGAGGTCGAACTCGGCAAGCTCAAAGCCGTTCTGCGTGCGCACCATGGCGTCGAGTCGTTGCTCGGCCTCGGGTGTGATCTTCGGTCCGGTGAGCAGCACACAGTAGCTCTTCGCGGCGCCACGGCCAACGCGTCCGCGCAGCTGATGAAGCTGCGCAAGGCCGAAGCGCTCGGCGTGCTCGATGACCATGATGGTGGAGTTCGGCACATCGACACCGACTTCAATGACCGTGGTGGAGACGAGCACGTCGAGCTCGCCGCGCTTGAAGCGCGCCATCGTCACTTCCTTGTCGTCCGCGGACATGCGTCCATGCAGCAGACCGAGCTTCATGCCTGATAGCGGGCCGTTGCTCAACTCGTCAAAGGCTTCTGTTGCCGAGCGCAGCTTGGGTTTGCTCGTCCGCTTAGCCGGCTTGTCTTCTGTCGCGATGAGCTTGGCTTGCTTGGCGGGCTTCTTCTTCGGCTTGGCTTCTTCTTCGGGCAGCGCGAGTTCATCCTGAGCGAAGTCAAGTTCCGCTTGATCGTCGCGCTCGCCTTCGATAACGGGATAGACGATGTACGCCTGCCGCCCTTGCTCCACCTGCTTGCGTACGAACTCCCATGCTTCTGCGGCGCGCTTGCCGTCGAGGCGTCGCGTGGTGATGGGCGTACGTCCCGGCGGCAGCTCGTCGAGCACGCTGGCTTCAAGGTCACCGTACATCGTGAGCGCCAGCGTGCGCGGGATCGGCGTCGCGGTCATCACGAGCACGTCGGGCTCGCTCGCGTGACCGTCCGCACCGGGCTTGCGCATCAGGCGGAAGCGCTGCTGCACGCCAAAACGATGTTGTTCGTCGACGACGACGAGGCCGAGGTTCGCAAACTCCACCTTCTCTTCGACGAGCGCGTGTGTGCCGATGGCGAGGTCCGCTTCGCCGCGGAAGATGCGGCCACGCGCTTCCTTCTTGCTGCGTGTATCGAGTGAGCCGGTGAGCAGCGTGACGCGATACGGCTTGCCGGTGCTGGGAGATTTGGCGTCGGCGAGCAGCTTGCGCGCGGCAAGGAAGTGTTGTGTCGCGAGGATTTCTGTGGGCGCCATCATGGCGACCTGATAGCCGTTCTCAATGGCGACGAGCGCGGCTTCGAGTGCGACGATCGTTTTGCCCGAGCCGACATCGCCCTGCAGCAAACGGCGCATCGGCTGTGGAGTGCGCATGTCTGCGACGATCTCGCCGAGCACGCGCTTCTGCGCCTTCGTCGGCTTGAAGGGAAGTACCTGCTTCAACGCCTCGCGCACCTTCTCGTCGGTGTGAAAGGCCGTGCCCGAGCGCTCGCGTAGGCGTTTGCGTTTGAGTTCAAGGCCAAGCTCGAGGTACCAGAGCTCCTCGAAGATGAGTCGGCGATGCGCCGCCGTGCGCGCGGCCTGCAGCTCGGCGATGTCTGTGCCTGCGGGCGGGAAGTGCAGCGTGCGCAGCGCTTCCATGCGCGAGGGCAGGCCGAGGCGCTCGATCAGCGCGCGGGGCAGCGTTTCATCGGCTTCAGTGTTGGTCTCGGCGAGGTCTTTGAAGACGGCCCACACCACGCGGCGCAGCCAGCGGGAGGTAAGCTTCGCTCCCCACGGCGTCTTGCCGCCGAGCGACTCATACACCGGCACGATGCGGCCCATCTCGAGCATCGTGAACTCAGCGTCGTCGCCAGTCACATTCGCGTCGGGCAGGATCTCAAAGGTTGGCTGCACCATCTTGTACTTGATGGCGCCCGGCGCGGCGTGGGGCGCGGAGCCGGAGCGCGATGGCTCCAGCTTGCCGTAAAGCGCGATTTGCTGGCCGATGCGGAACTTGTCTTGCAGATATTTGCCGTGGAACCAGAGGCACTTCACGCTTTCGAGAATCGCCGGCGGCGCGGCCAGCAGGCCCGCCATAGCGGCTTCGGAGTCAGCCTTCGGCGGCGTCAGTGCGACGGTCAGCTCGAAGATGGGCGCGTTGCGTGTGCGGACCATGCTGGTGGCGCGCACCTCGCCGATGAGCGAGGCCATGTCTCCCGCTCGATAGCTCGAAAGCGGCTTGGGGTGCAGGCGGTCTTCATAGCGAAAGGGCAGGTGGTAGAGCAGGTCCTCGACGGTGTGCACGCCGCGCTCGGCGAGCCCCGCAGCCACACGTTCGCCCACGCGCTTCAGGAACTTTACCGGCGTGGAGAACTCGAGGGCCACGCGGTTGAGGATAGCAGTGCGGGCTGCGGATGAGGCTTGTGTTGGAGTCATAAGTGTGAAGTGAGAAGTCGGCAAGTATCGCTGCGCTCGCTTGGTTCTTCGCACACTTTTTACTTATGACTATCCACTTACGACTCCACGTACCGCCTCTCCGGGATGAAATAATAGCCATGCCCGATGGACTCATTTTTCACCCGCTTCCGAAATCCGCTGACCCTGATGGCTCTCGTGCTGTTGCAGGTATTTGCGCTTGCTGTGCAGGTGCAGAAGCCCGCGCCCGATGGCCTTGGCCAGCGCGACGGACGCAAGGTGACACTACTGCGGCGATGGACGCTCGCGGTGGTAACGCCGTTCGAGCGTGGCGTCTACGCCTCCAGCAGCGGCGTGCGTCATGCATGGTCGAACTACATCGACCTGCGCCACACGCGCGATCAGAACCGCGCGCTGCAGCAGGAACTCGCCCGTTTGCGCACCGAAGAAGCTGAGTTTGCCGAGGACGCGCGCGAGGGCCGCCGCCTGGCCGCTCTGCTGCAGTTCAAGCAGACCTACATCTCGTCCACGGTGCTCGCGCAGGTAATCGGCACCAGCGGTTACGACCGCTCGCGGCTGCTGACGTTGAACAAGGGCTCCGAAGACGGGCTGAAGTCCGACATGGCCGTGATGACGCCGGATGGCGTCGTCGGCAAGCTGCGCGAGGTTTCGGCGCACACCTCACAGCTTCTGCTGCTCAGCGATCCGAGCGCGGGTGCGGGCGTGATCCTTGCCTCGACGCGCATTCGCGGCATCCTGCGCGGAACATCGAACGGTAGCGTGCAGATCGTCAACCTTACCGAAGACTCGCGCATCAAGCCGGGCGAGCAGGTGCTCACCTCTGGTGGCGACGGTGTCTTCCCGCGCGGCCTGCCGGTGGGCGTTATTCAGTCCATCGCGCCGGATCCTACGCACCAGCCGTACATGGCGATCACCATCAAGACGAACGCAAACCTCTCGCGGCTCGAAGAAGTGCTCGTCATCACCGGCACACAGCAGGGCGTGACGCCGGAGCTCGCGGCCGACGCCGCGCAGGCCGAAGCGCTCGCCGATGCGAACAAGCGCGCGGCGGATATGGTCGCTGAGAAGCTGCCGTCGATCCATGATGAGAAGGCCCCGGAAGATCCGAACAAGCCTGCGGACCCGACGAACGCCGCTGCGCCTACGGCGGTCATCCCACGGCCGAAGCCGGTAGTGCATCCGGACCGCTACTCGCCGAACTCGTCGGCCCCCGCCAGCGAGATGCAGCCCGGCGCTCCGGCGCCGAAGTCGGACACCGATTCGAAGGCGGGTGACCACTAATGGCCGAACATAGTTACACCTCGCGGCAGGAGCTCGACCAGTATTACTTCCACCCGGTCGTCACGGTGCTGGCGCCGCTCGTGCTGCTGCTGTTGCAGACCGTGCTGCCCAAGGCGTTTCCGCGCGTGGCGATCTTCGACCTGCCGCTGATCGCCGTGATCTTCTTCTCCGTGGCGCGCCGCTCGCCGATCTCGGGCGCGTTCACCGGTATGTTCATCGGCCTCTTCCAGGATGGCCTCACCAGCCATCCGTTCGGGGTGTGGGGCATCGCGAAGTCGGTCGTGGGCTATCTCGCTGCAAGCGTGGGCTTCGCGGTGGACATGGACAACATCGTCAACCGCTCGGTGCTTACCTTTGTTGCCAGCCTCATCCAGTCGGCGATCACATTCCTGATCGAGCGCTTCCTGCTCGGCGACCTCACCGTGCGTTTTCTGCCTGCCTACGGCTGGCCGCTGCATGAGTTGATCCGCGCCGCGGTGAACACGGCGATTGCGATCCCGCTCTTCTTTCTGCTCGACCGGTTCAAGCAGCGAGAGTAGTTTTGCGGGGCAAAGATTCGCCAAGGCCCACTTATGCGCCATGAAACAGCGCAGGAGCGGGGCGCTCACTCCTCGCTACAATCGAAGAAGAACCCTGCGGCCCTGCCGCGCTGCCTGCCATGGAACTCGAGAATTTTCGCCGCGAAGAAAAGCTGCCGCCGCAGAAGCTGGCGATAGCACAGTACGTCGTCGCGGCTGTTCTGCTGGCGCTGGTCGCGGGCATGTGGCGGCTCTCCGTGCTCGGCGCCGACAGCTATCGCGTACTCGCCGAGCAGAACCGCGTGCGCAAGGTGCCGGTGCTCGCACCGCGCGGCAAGATCTTCGACCGCGAAGGCCGCATCATCGTCGACAACTACCCTTCGGTAAGCTGCTACCTGCTGCGCGAGCAGACGAAGAACCTCGACGCCGACATGCCACGCATCGCCGAAGGCCTGCACATGACGGTCGACCAGATTCAGGCGATCCTCAAGCGTTACGCCTACGCGCCGAAGTATCAGCCGCTTCCGCTGAAGCAGGACATCACGCCCGACGAGCAGGCGTTTATTGAAGCGCATCGCACAGAGCTTCCCGAGTTGCAGACCCTCGATGAACAGCGGCGTCTGTACCCGCGCGATGGCTTCATGGCGCACGTGATCGGCTACGTCGGCGAAGTCAGCGAGAACGATTTGAAGCAGACGCGTTACGCCTTCTACTCACCCGGTGACGTGGTGGGGAAGAGCGGTATCGAGGAGAGCTACGACGAAGAGCTGCGCGGACAGGACGGCTCGCGCGACGTCATCGTGAACTCGCACGGCAAGGAAGTCGGTCTGATGGGGCAGGAGCTTGCCAAGCCGGGCCGCGACCTCTACCTCACCATCGATCTCGACCTGCAGAAGGCCGCCGAGCGCGCGCTCGAAGGCAAGACCGGCGCGATCGTGGCGATGGACCCGCACACCGGCGAGATTCTCGCGATGGCCTCGCGTCCGACCTTCGATCCGAACCAGTTCGCTGTACGTTTGTCGAAGGCGTACTGGCAGTCGATTCTCGATAACCCCGACCATCCGCTGCTAAATAAGGCGATCCAGGCGCAGGTTGCGCCGGGCTCGACCTTCAAGGTCATCATGACGATGGCCGGCCTGCAGGAGAACGTCGCGCAGAACCTGACGGTGAGCTGCAACGGTGGGGCCACCTTCTACGGACACTTCTTCGGTTGCGATCGCCATCACGGTTTCGTGGACATCCACAACGCTCTGCCGTACTCCTGCGACACGTATTACTACACGCTGGCGAACCGGCTCGGCATCGACACCATGGCGCGCTATGCGAACTCTGTCGGCGTGGGCGTGAAGACCGGCGTCGATCTTCCGGAAGAAGCCGCAGGCACCATGCCCAGCGAGCAGTGGAAGATGAAGGTGATGCACGACAAGTGGTACGCGGGCGAGACGATCTCGGTCGGCATCGGCCAGGGTGCTATCCAGGCGACGCCGCTGCAGATGGCGCGCGCGCTGTCGGGCATTGCGTCGGGCGGTGTGCTGCGCCGGCCGCATCTCGTTATGGACAAGGAGCTTTCGGCGGACGAACTTTCGGCGGTGAAGCAGACCTTCCCCGGCTCGGGCGAGAAGACGATTCCGCTGACGCCCGAGAACTGGCAGATCATCACCGACGACATGGCCGGCGTCACCGGACCGATCGGCACTGCCGCAGAAGCGCATCTCGAAGGCGTCGACTTCGTCGGCAAGACCGGTACCGCCGACGTTGTGAGTGGCCGCAAGAAGGGCGACCACAATCGCAATACGATTCCGAATGCATGGTTCGTCGGCATGACGCCCCGCCGCAACCCGGACATCGTCGTCGCTGTGCTGTGGGAGCATGGTTACTGGGGCAACAACTCGGCGAAGCTCGCCGCGCAGGTCATCACCGCGTTCGTGAACAAGCAGCGCGAGAAGGCGGGCAATCTCGTAAAGGTTGCCGCCGTGAAGCCGCAGGTCGGGCTCGGCGATGCTGCTCCCGCCGCAGACGCGAACTCCGCGACGACCACGCCGGCCGATCCCGATGCCGCGCATTCGCCTGCGAAGAAGGACAACGAGTAATCCATGGCCCGTATACGCTACCGCGACTTCGACTGGACGCTGCTCGGTTTTGTGCTGACGCTCAGCCTCATCAGCGTGCTTGAGATCCGCTCGGCCACGGCGATGACCAAATTTCACGGCTTCCACACCAAGCAGATCCTCTTCCTGCTGGTCGGCATCGCGCTCATGTTCGTCGCGTCCATGGTGGATTACCACCGCCTGCTCGACATTGCGTACATCGCCTACGGCGTCAGCATCGTCTCACTCGTCGCCGTGCTCATCCCGCACATCGGGCAAAAGGTGCTTGGCGCACGGCGATGGATCAACTTCGGCGGCGGCGTGCATTTCCAGCCGTCGGAGTGGGTAAAGCTGGTGCTCATCATCGCGATGGCCCGCTTCTTATGGGGGCGAGCCGGTGAGGGCAAAGAGCTGAGCTGGAAGGACGTCGGCAAAGCCTGCGCGCTGGTACTGGTGCCGATGGCGCTGGTGCTCAAGCAGCCGGATCTCGGCACGGGCCTGACGTACTTCCCCGTGCTGGTCGTAGGCATGTTCCTCGGCGGCATGAGAGCGCGGCAGGCGGGCATCATTCTGCTGGGATTGCTGGTGCTGGGGGGCATCGGCTTCGCGGCGGGCAAGCGCCTCAAACCGTATCAGCAGAAGCGCATCGACGCGTTCATCAACCCGGACTCCGATCCCAAGGGTTCGGGCTACCAGATCAAGCAGTCGCTGATCGCGGTTGGTTCTGGCGGCGTGTGGGGCAAGGGCGCCAACCAGGGCTCGCAGACGCAGGGCGACTTCCTGCCGATTCCGTATACGGACTTCATCTTCGCGGCCTTCTGCGAAGAGCATGGCTTTGTGGGCGCGACGCTGGTGCTGGTGCTCTACTTCCTCATCCTGGTGCGGCTGATCCAGAACGCGCAGACGGCCAGCGACCCGCCCGGGACGCTGCTGATCATGGGGTTGGTGGGCATTATGCTCTTCCAGATCGGCATCAATATCGGCATGTGCATCGGCCTTATGCCGGTGACGGGCATCCCGCTACCGCTGATGAGCTATGGCGGCTCGTCGATTATCTTCACGTTCCTCGCGCTGGGGATTGTGATGAATGTGCGGATGCGGCGTTTTGTGAATTAGGCTGGGTCTCTACGCGGAGGCATAACGATGCGGCCAGGTGGTTGGCGTGCCCTGTTGGCGTGCGTACTCGGGTTTCCCAGCGGATTCCTGCTCACACGGCTAGCCATGCAGCTTAGCGGAACCTATTGGGCGCACAAATATCCCCATGACGGCCAGATCGGCCTTGGGGTGTTCGCGGTTGGTGCCGTCTCGCTACCGATCTTTCTGATCGGCACGCCTGCTGTGATATTTGCTGCATTACATAAGCTTTTTCCCAACCGAGGAATCTCCGGCGTTGTGCCGCCGCCTCGACCGGAATGAATTCTCCCCACCCGCGGAAATCTGTTGCATACTATTCACAGAAGCTCTCCCGGCCCTGGGCCCGGACGGCGACCGATAGAAGCCGGTTTCGCGCGGACGACGATTTCCCGCCGAGGCCGAGACACAAAGTTTTGGAATAGAAGGCCGGCCAGGCACCCGATTTCACTTTTTGCGGGCCGGACAGGTTTTGAGAATGCAAGGAAACGGACCGCTAACGGCCCCGCCTCTCGTTGAGGCAGTGTTGGTCACAAACTCCGTTTCCTGCATTTCGCGCAACAGCGCACGCGGTTTCCACACGAACATCAAGGCACAACTCGAAGGTCTGCTCTCCGGTTCCGTACCGGGGGCGGGCTGGCTTCTGCTGTCGAGCACACACCCCGTTCACTCCGCACATCAAATCCTGTCCGCATCCGCCGAGGTGGTTCTCGCGGCTTAGGCTGCGGGTTCTTTCGGACTGTCTGTTCCCGGCGCTCGTGTGACCCACGAGCAGAAAGCGGGACGACAATATGTCGAAGGAAATTTATATCTCCAGCACGCCGCAAGAGACGCGGCTGGCGATTGTTGAGAACAACGAACTCAACGAAATCTATTACGAGCGCGAGAACGAGTACACGCTCGCTGGCTCCATCTACAACGGCAAAGTCACGCGCGTGCTTCCGGGCATGCAGTCGAGCTTTGTCGACATCGGCCTTGAGCGCGATGCCTTCCTCTACATCACAGACTTCATGGAAGAAGCCGGCGACTCTGCCGACTTCGAAGGCGGCGATCGCTCGTCGAACAACGGCGGCAATGGCGGTGGACGTCGTGACCGCAACGACCGTGGCCGTCGCGGTGGACGCGATCGTGATCGCGGACCCAAACCGGCCAGCACCGAAAACACGGACGAGGCCGAGTATCAGCCCATCGAACTCGGCGAGGAATCCGCTCCCGAGCGTTCGAGCGAGGGTGAAGATGTAGGCGAAGGCGCACCCGGCGCAGACGGCAGCCGCCGTTGGCGCGGTCGTCGTGGTCGCCGTCGTGGTGGTCGCAACGGCGAGCGTCCGGCGGAGCAGCAGGAGTCCACGTCGACAGAGCCGCAGGTAGTGGTCGAAGGCGGTTGGGACGAGGACGAAACCTCTGCGACCGCTGAGCCGGAAGCCTTCGCCAGCGAAGAGCCGGAGACCGAGGAAGAGCGTGAGATCCGCAAGGAGCGCGAGAGCCGCCGTCGTGGCCGCACCAACCGCGACCGCGGCGAGCGTCCGTCGAAGCCGCGCCGAGAGTACGGTGCAGAAGATCAGGGCTTCGATCTGAGCGCATCGGCCGAGCCGTTCATCCTGCCGGGTGAGTCGCTCTCCAAGTATCGCCCCAAAGCAGAGGGCGAAGTGGAAGCGGAGGCCGCGAAGGCTGAAGCGCCCAAGCCTGCACCGGAGTTTGTGGTTTCAGGATGGGATGGCGGCGCTGTACTGCCGGGCGAAACGCTGCGTACGCGCACCGGCGCTCCGAGTGCTGCTCCCAGCAAGTCCGACGACGCCACTGAAGAAGACATTCGCCGCTACGCGCGCGCTGAGCGTGGTGATGAGGCAGGCAACGACCGCCGTCGCGATCGCGATGCACGCCGTGGCCGCCGCGACCGCAACATCGATCCCGCCGAGGCTGTTCAGCCGGCGGTGACCTCGCAGCATGAGATCGAGCCGACCGTGCTCCCGCTCTCCGACGACGCGCCCGCGTATGAAGTCGCCGAGACCGAAGAGCGCATGGAGCACGAGCAGGACAACGCGCACGCGGAGTTCATCGCGCAGCGCCTCGAAGCCGCCGAGCAGCTGGATGAAGTTGATCCCGCTTACGAGACGACGACCGAAGCCGCACCCGCAGCCGAAGAGCCTGCCGAAGTCGCAGAGGCTGTCGAAGAGTTCCACGAGACCGTCAGCGAGTACGAGCCGGAAGAGAATGCTTCGGCATCGTTCCGCATCGACACCGGCGACACGCGCGAGTTCCGCCAGAACGCGCCCGATGTGGATGACGCTGCTGGCGACAAGTTCCTCGCCGAAGAGGCTGAGGGCGACCGCATCGCTGCGGAACACGAATTCACCTCGGTGCAGGCGACCGGCGAAATGATCTCCGAGCAGATCGTCGAAGAAGAGTTGCTCGACGACGCTGCGCCGATCGAGCACGAGCGCGCGGTGCAGGGCACGCACCTCGACGAAAGCGAAGGCACGCCGATGGCGGCGCCGCAGGCGTTTGCCCCGGGCGAAGGCCAGCTTGAGGAAGAGCTTCTCGACGACGAAGACGACTCCGTTGCCCTTCACGCCAGTGCCTTCGATGACGACACCGAAGAAGAAGTCATTCACGACGTTCCGGAGTTCGGCGCGATCCTCGACGACATGTCGCTCGACGCGATCGCTCTCGAGAGCACCGACGATGAAGAGATTGACTTCGAAGACGATGATCTCGAAGAAGACGAACTCGTTTCCGATGGCGAATACGCCAACGATGAAGGCGAAACCGAAGAGGTAGCCTTCGCCGATGGTGAAGGGCTCGACGAAGAGCCGCGCGAAGGCGAAGCGTCCTCTGCTGAAGGCAGCGAGCGTCGCGAGCGCGGTCGTCGTGGTGGCCGTGGCCGCCGCGGTGGACGCAATCGTGATCGCGAGCGCACGCCGGTTGCAGCCGAAGCTGCTGAGCCGCAGGCTACAGAAGAAGAGCAGCCGCGTCGCGAGCGCAAGAGCGAAGAGCGTGACGGGGAAGACCGCGAGCGCAGCGGTGGTCGTCGCGATCGTCGCGGCATGGCAAACTCGCGTGGCGGACGCATGTCGCGTTCCTCCGCACAGCTCACCGACATGCCGGCGATCAGCGATCTGCTGAAGCCCGGCCAGGAAGTCCTCGTACAGATTGCGAAGGAGCCCATCGCGAAGAAGGGCGCGCGCATCACCTCGCACATCGCGCTGCCGGGCCGCTTCCTCGTCTTTATGCCGACCGTCTCCCACGTCGGCGTCTCGCGCAAGATCGAGTCGGACGGTGAACGCCGCCGCCTCAAGGAAATTCTCATCAGCGAGCGCGGCGAAGCCTCCGGTGGATTCATCGTCCGCACGGCTGCTGCTGGCGCGAGCGAAGAAGAGCTCCGCAGCGATCTCCGCTTCCTGCTGAACCTCTGGGCCGACATCAAGTCGCGCTCGGAGTCGTCGAAGTCGCCTGCGCTGATCTACCACGATCTCAACCTCGTGGAGCGCGTGCTGCGTGACCAGGTCACCGACAACTTCTCGGCGATCTGGGTCGACACGGAAGCCGAGTACGAGCGCGTCCTGCGCTTCCTGCAGCGCTTCCAGCCGAGCCTCATCCGCCGCGTCAAGCTGTACTCCAAGGAGACGCCGCTGTTTGAACAGTTCGGCATCACCGAAGAGATCAACAAGGCGCTGCGTTCGAAGGTGTGGCTGAAGTCCGGTGGCTCCATCGTGATCAACCAGACCGAAGCGCTCGTCGCGATCGACATCAACACCGGCAAGTACGTCGGCAAGACTGCTCGCCTTGAAGACACCATCGTGAAGACGAACCTCGACGCGATCCCCGAGATCGTTCGCCAGATTCGCCTCCGCGATCTCGGCGGCATCATCGTCATCGACTTCATCGACATGGACGAGCGCAAGAACCGCCACAAGGTGCTCGCCGCTCTCGAAGAGGAGTTGAAGAAGGACCGCGCACCGTCGAAGGTGCTGCAGTTCAACGACTTCGGCCTCGTCGCGATCACGCGTAAGCGCGTCAAGCAGTCGCTCGAGCGCACGCTCTCCACTACCTGCAACATCTGCGCTGGTACGGGCATGGTGAAGTCGCCGGTGACGGTCTGCAACGAGATCTACATCGAGCTGCGCAAGATGCACAAGCATCTCGACAAGGGCGACGTGATGCTCCGCGTGAACCCCGAAGTCACCAAGCAGCTCAAGCTGAACAGCGGCAAGTGGTTGCAGGAGATGGAAGAGATCAGCGGCAAGACGATCATCGTCAAGAGCGATCCCAGCCTGCACCCCGAGCAGTTCGACATCCACTAAACTGCAACGTCATCAGCAACAGAGAAGCGGCGGCCCATGGGTCGCCGCTTTTTTCTATCAAAAATGCTGATATCGAATTTATACGAATCGATTTGTAGCGCCGCCTGATTCGCGCGAAGATGGTACATGGCTACCTCCACTGCATTTATTCCCGCTTCAAGCGTGGTCGATGCTGCGTCTCGCGCGGCGTTGGCGCTGCCTCGCAACTGCACTTTTGCTGAATCCGACTGGCGCGCGCTGGCGACGCATTGGTATCCGGTAGCCTTCGCCTCCGAGGTAATGGACAAGCCCTTCGCTGCTTGTCTGCTCGACGAACGCGTCGTGGTGTATCGCATCTCCGACGGCAGCGTGCGTGCGGCGAAAGACATCTGCTTTCATCGCGGCGCGCCCATGAGTATGGGCTCGGTGGAAGGCGACGAGATCATCTGCGCGTATCACGGTCTTCGATACAACGATGCGGGGCAGTGCGTGTGCATCCCCGCGCATCCTGGCGGAGCGATCTCACCGCGTCTGCGTCTGCACATGCTGGGCGCACAGGAAGCCTATGGTCTCATCTGGGTGCAGCTCGTCGAAGATGCGACGGCGAAGCTGCCCGTGCTCGATGAGTGGAACGATCCCGATTACATCCAGGTGCTGCCGGACGCCGTCGACATCGCCGCCGCATCCGGCCGACAGATCGAAGGCTTCCTCGACGTCGCCCACTTCTCGTTCATCCACAAGGAGTCCTTTGGCGAAGAGGACAACGCCTTCGTGCCCGAGTACAACGTGACGACGAAGCCCGACGGCTTTATCGCCGACTACATCAGCACGGTCAGTAACTACGCTCATGGATACAAGCACCTCGGTCCGCCGGGCTTCCTCTGGCATCGCCGCTTTGAAACGTACTTGCCCTTCGCGGCGAAGCTCACGGTCTTCTTCCCCAACGGACAGTTGCACATCCTGAATCTCGCTTCGCCGGTATCAGCGCGCAAGACGCGTCTCTTCGTGCCGATCTGCCGCAACTTTGACAAGGACTCACCGTTGCAGGCAACGCTCGACTTCAATCATCAGGTCTTCGCGGAAGACCAGGAGATCGTCGAGCAGCAGTATCCCGAGGACCTGCCGCTCGACCTGCATGCCGAGGCACACTTCCCGGCGGACCGCAGTTCGCTCGCCTACCGCAAGGGGCTTGCGGCGATGGGGCTAGGACGCAGCTTTACGGCATAGAGAAACGCGGCTCGCAAGGGCCGCGTTTTTTGCGTCTGCTCCGAAAGATCGGCGACAATCAAAGTAACGACATTCAGGCGAGTCTCGTCTGCGTTGAAGATGCGCGCATGTTGCGCCGCAGCACGCAGAGGCGTTCGCCCGCAAAAAGATGGCGGCCTAAGAAGCCGCAGCGGGGGACGGCGATTGCAGCCGTTCCTGATCTGATCACACGCGGTAGCCGCATGCACGCTGATGGAACCCACAGGGCCAGCGCGCCAACGCCTACCCACAGACGAAGAGAGGAACACAAACCAAGTGTCTGAAAACAACTCGGTGAGTTGGGGTGTGGTGCAGCGCGAAGTGTTGGCCGGCCTCACCTCCGCGCTATCGCTGGTGCCGGAGGTCGTGGGCTTTGCACTGGTCGCGCATGTGAACCCGCTAACAGGTCTCTACGCCGCATTCATCATCTGCCTCGCCGCGGCCATCCTCGGTGGACGCCCCGGTATGATCTCCGGCGCAGCAGGCTCGATGGCGGTCGTAAGCGCAGGACTCGTCATGCAGCACGGCGTCGAGTATCTCTTCGCCACGATCGTCCTCACAGGCATCCTCCAGATGGCCTTCGCATGGTTTCGCCTTGGCAAACTCATTCGCATGGTTCCGCACTCGGTGATGCTCGGCTTCGTCAACGGTCTCGCCATCATCATCGGCTCGGCGCAGTTGCAGCATCTGCATGAAGGCGGCCATTGGCTACCGACCGCGCCGCTGCTGACGATGCTTGGCTTGATCGCCGTCACCGCGCTCGTGACGGTGTTGCTGCCGAAGCTGACGAAGGCGATCCCCTCAGCGCTTGCGGGCATTCTCGCTGCAACGGCTGTGGCCTTCGCGCTACACGTTCACACACGCACGGTCGGCGACCTCGCCTCCATCCACGGCTCCTTGCCGAGCTTTCACATCCCGGCGGTGCCGTATACCTTCGCGACGTTGAAGATCTGTCTGCCGTATGCGCTCGTGCTCGCAACGATCGGCCTCGTAGAAACACTGCTCACGTTGAACCTCATCGACGAGATCACCGAGACCGGAGGCCGACCAAATCGTGAGTCGATGTCGCAGGGATTCGGCAACGCCGTCGGTGCGCTCTTCGGTGGCATGGGCGGTTGCGCCATGATCGGGCAGAGCATCATCAACCTCAACGCGGGTGGACGTAAGCGCTGGTCGGGCATCGCGGCGGGCCTCTTCCTGCTGTCGTTCATCCTGTGGGGCTCGCATTGGATCGAGCGCATTCCACTCGCGGCGCTCGTCGGCGTGATGTTTGTGGTGAGCTTCGAGACGTTCAACTGGAAGAGCCTCACCACTCTGCGCAAGGTGCCGGGGCATGACACGCTTGTGATGATCGTCGTCACGCTCGTCACGGTGCTCACGAACCTCGCTGTTGCAGTGGTGGCCGGCATCGTCATCTCGGCACTGGTCTTCGCGTGGGACCACGCGAAGGACCTCGAGATCACGACAGAAGAGAACGAAGATCGCAAGGTTTATTATCTCGACGGCACCTTGTTCTTCGCGTCGGCCACGCAGTTCACGCGCATGTTTGCGCCGAAGACTGATCCGCAGCGCGTGGTGCTCGTCTTCGAAAATGCGCGCGTGATGGATGCGTCTGCTTTGGAAGCGATCGACGGTGTCGCCAGGAAGTATCGTGCCGAAGGGAAGAGCTTCGAGCTCGTCGGCCTGAGCGAGCACTGCGATCGTATCGTGCGTCGCAAAGGCCTGCAGGTAGGATCGCAATATGTCTAACGCGCAACACGAGCACGCACCGCTTTGGAGGACGCTGCTGGCGTTTGCGGCAATCTACTTCATCTGGGGTTCGACGTTCTACGCAATCCGCGTGGGCGTGCTCGCTGTACCGCCGATCCTCTTCGCGGCGATGCGCTTCTTCGCCGCAGGTGTCCTGCTCTTCGCGTGGCAGATGCTGCGCGGTGCCAAGTGGCCGACCGCGAAGGAATGGCAGGGCATCACGATCGTGGCGCTCATCATCTTCGTCGGCAACTACGGCTTGCTCTTCTGGGCAGAGGCGCGCGTACCTTCAGGGCTGGCGAGCGTCGTCATCTCCACCATCGCGCTCTTCATCGCGATGGGCGAAGTCTTCATCCTGCAGACACGACGTTTGACCGCGAAACTCCTGACCGCGCTGCTGCTAGGACTCACCGGTGTCGCCGTACTCTCGCTGCGCTTGGGAGCACCGGGTGAAGCGCCGATCACCTTCATCGGCGCCTGCGCTCTGCTCGGCTCTGCGCTATGTTTCGCTTTGGGCAGCATCGTCTCGCGCAAGGTCACGCTACCCGCATCGAAAGGCGTGAGCAGCGGCGCGCAGATGCTTGTGGGGGGGAGTGTTCAATTGTTGATCGCCGCCGCGCTGGGAAACCTGCGCGGTTTCTCACTCTTCGCACTGCCCGCAAATGTGCTGTGGTGGTGGGCGTATCTTGTCTTCGCGGGATCCATCGCGGGCTTCACCGCGTACGTGTGGCTCCTCGCGCGTGAAAGCCCGACGAAGGTCGGGACCTATGCCTACGTGAACCCCATGGTTGCCGTCATACTCGGTCACTTCGTCGGCGGCGAGCCATGGAGCATCCGCACGCTGATCGGCGGCGTCTTCGTGCTTGGCAGCGTGATTCTCGTCACCACTGCGAAGGCCTCGAAGCCGCCCGCGATCGCCGCAGAAGCGGAAGCCTAGCTACTCACCCTTGTACGCGACATAGAGCTCCGGATAGTCCGCCTTGAGTGTCGCAATCTTCGGGCGATCGCAGACGAGGATATAAGGATTGTTCGGGTTCTTCAGCGCGTAGTCCTGGTGATAATCTTCACCCGCATAGAAACCCTTGAGCGGAGTGACTTCGGTGACGATCTTGCTCGGCCATGACTTCGCCGCTGCCAGCTGTTCGATGTACGCCTTCGCCAACTTGAACTGCTCGGGCGAGGTGTAGAAGACCGCCGAGCGATAGCTGGTGCCCACATCGTTGCCCTGACGGTTCAGCGTCGTCGGATCATGCACGGTGAAGAAGACGCGCAGCAGTTGGCCGAAGGTGAGCTTTGACGGATCGTAGACTATCTCGACCGACTCCGCGTGGTTCGTCGTCTCGGTGGTCACCTGCGAGTAGGTCGCGGTCGAAGCCGATCCACCTGCGTATCCGGCCGTCACTTTGATCACGCCCTTCACATGCTCGAAGACGGCCTGCGTTCCCCAGAAGCATCCGCCTGCAAAGACAGCAGTAGCGCGACCCGGCTTGGCTGCGAGCGAGTCATCGAGCTTCGCAGCAGGAAGCGGCGCGTGCGTGATTTGTGCGTTGCAGGCGACGGTCGAGAAAGCAAGAGCGGCAGAGAACACGGCGGCGAGAAATGGGCGCATAAAAACCTCTATGGATAAGACGCACCGCAGCTTGCTCAGGATGGGGGTTTGCGACGAAAAGATGTTTGTGCGCGCACCGCATAGGCAGCCAAGGCTTGATATGTTGGTGGCACACTCCATTTTTTGAAGGTCTCCGATGTTGCGTTTCTATCCGGTTGCAGCGGTTGCGCTGCTGTCTTCCTCTTGCCTTGTTCTGCAGGCGCAAAGCACTCCGTCCGCCAAGCTGGGCGGCCCCGTTTTCAGTGCGACCGTGGCGGAGTTGCGCGCGGCTTCTGCTGCCGCTGCCGTAACGCCAGACTGGGACGCACAGATCCTGTTGGAAGAATCGAGATATCGCTTCGCCGCAGATGGCACACGTGTGACTGAGCACCGCAGGGTCTTCCGCATCGACGCCCAGGAGGCGGTGAAGGGCTGGTCTGAGATTTCGCAGGAGTGGGACCCGTGGTTCGAGAAGCCTTCGCAGTTGCGCGCTCGCGTGCTCACCCCGGACGGCAGGTTTATCGAGCTCGATCAAAAGACGATCACCGACGCGCCGGTCAAAGCTGACGACAGCGAAACCTTCTCCTCCGAGCATGTTCGTCGCGCACCGCTGCCTGCGATCAGCGTGGGCACGATCGTTGAAGAGGTCGAGACCTCAGAAGAGAAGGTCCCGTACTTCGCTCCCGGCGGGAATTATCAGTTTTCCGTCCGCTTGGGAATTCCCGTGGCCACTTCGCGTTTGATCGTGGAAGCGCCCGTCGGCAAGCACATCCAGGTGAAGCTGCCTGCGGATGTGAAAGTGAGTGCGGCGAGCGAAGACGTTGCCGGCATTCATCGCATGACGTATGAGGCGACCGCGCTGGCGGCGACCTTCAACAGTGACATCAACCTCAACTCGAATGAGTCGGTGCGTCCGCACATCTTCTTCTCGACTGGAGCCTCGTGGGAAGCGATGGCCGTGGGATACGCTGCGCTGTCCGAGCCGCAGATCGTGCTTGAGGACGTGAAGTCGGCTCTGCCGGCATCGCTGCCCACCGAGCGCACGGCGAAGATCGCCGCCGTGCTGGCTGCATTGCATAAGTCAGTGCGCTACACCGGCGTGGAGTTTGGTAGCGCGAAGCTGACGCCACAGCGCCCTGCGGAGACCTTGAAGCGTCACTACGGTGACTGCAAAGATAAGTCCACCATGCTCGTTGCGATGCTGCGCGCTGTAGGCGTGCCTGCTCACCTGGCGTTGCTGAGTGTAGAAGGTGGCGAGGATGTGCAGGAGGACCAGCCCGGGCTGACCCAGTTCGATCACGCGATCGTGTACGTGCCTGCGGCGGGCAAGGAGCCCGCGTTCTGGATCGATGCCACCGCCGAGTACAACGCGTTAGGGAACCTGCCGTGGTCCGATCACGGTCGCAAAGCGTTGATCATTGCGCCGGATACGAAGGCTTTGACGCTGATTCCTGTGGCTGTCCCCGCGGACTCCGTGCTGGTGGAGTCGCGCGATTTCGAGCTGCCGCAGTACGGTCCATCGCACGTGATGGAGGTCTCGCAGACCACCGGCTTCATTGATGCACAGTACCGCTCCGACTATGCCGGTGAGGACGTGGGCGAGTTGCATACGCAATTGGAGCGTTACGCCAACAATACGTATCTCGCGAAGAAGCTTAAGCGCGTTTCGCACGGCGATGCTATGAATATGCAGCAGCCATTCGCCCTGACGCTCGACATGGAGAAGGCGTCTCGCGGACTCAGCGGGCTGACCGACTCCGGTGCGGTGGCCTATGCGAACTACGCTACACAACGTCTACCGCGCTGGTTCCGCACTAAGCCCGAAAAGCTGAGCCCCGACGCGAGTGCGGAAGCAAAGAAGGACTACACGCTGGCGACCGCGAGCCGCTTGAAGACTTACTCCTTCATGCCGTTCCGCGATGAGCGCCGCGTTCACGTAGTTGCGCCTGAAGGATTTGTCGCACGTACCTTGCTGCCGAACAAGACCACGCAGCTCGGCAAAGCCACGCTGACAGAAGAGTACAAGAGCCCGCAGCCGAATGTGATCGACGCGGTACTTCGCTTCGACAGCGGCCCCGGAACACTGACGACCGAGGAAGCTCTGGCCATGCGTTCTGCTGTGCTTGAGCTGGAGAAGCGTGACTACATCGCGCTCTTTTTCGATGCTCCGGGCGAGCGTGCAAAGGCCGCAGGCGATGTGAAAGCCGAGCTCGCAGCGCAGCGCAAGATGCTCACAGAACATCCCGCGGAAGCTCTGGCTCACGCGCGTTTGGCGAACACGCTCATGGAGTTGGGCCTGGTCGAAGAGAGCCAGGCACAGGCACGCAAGGCTGTCGAGCTTGCGCCGAATGAAGCGATCTGCCAAGTGGTGTTGGCCTATGCGCTTGAGCGCGACAGCATGGGCGTGCGCTTCGGCGGCAGCTTTGATCGGCCCGCAGCGCTGCAGGCCATGAAGAAAGCTGTTGAACTCGATCCTGAGAATGATGATTTCCGGTTCGATCTCGCTGTGCTGTACGAGTTCAACGCTCGTGGTATCCGCTATGCGAAGGATGCAGACCTCGCGAGCGCAGTGACAACCTATCGCGCCACCATCGATAAAGACAAAGAGAAAGCTGCCGCCTCGACGATCGACAACATGCTGTACGCGTTGTACTTCGCGGGCCGCTTCCAGGAGTTGAACGCAGAGTTGGCGAAGCTGCCATCGAATGCCACGCGCCGTTCGCTGGCCATCGCATCTGCGGTTTCAGAGAAGGGTGTGCGTGCGGGGCTTGAGTCTACTGCTCGTGCGAACGATGGCACGCGCGAGCGACTACAGAGTTTGCGCTCGGCGAGCTCACTGCTCACGCAGACGACCCACTACGCGGAGGCCGCCGAGGTCCTCAACGCAGGGATTGAAGGCGATGCAAACGCAGCGACGCTGGGGCGGCAGGTCGAGCTCTATCGTCACGTCAAGCACGTCGATGCGGAGCCGTTGAAGCCGTCCGAGCCGGCTTATCCCGTGGCGCGGTTGATGACGCTGATGTTCCGCGGCAACGCGAATCGCTCCGACGTGGAGCAGTTGACCAGTCGTGACGGATACGTTTCGGATCGTGAGTTTTCGCTCGACGTCGACAAGTCCATGTACAGCGCGGACATGATCCGCATCTTTGCGCGCCAGTCTTCGATGGCCCCCGGCGTGATGGCCGATCTGATCGAAAACAATGTGACCTTCAAATCTACGGGCGATGACGCGACGGGCTGGAAGGTGATCGTGCAGATCAGCGGCTCTGAGCCTTCGCACATGTTCGTCGCGCACGAAGGCTACGCATATCGTGTGGTGTGCGAGGACAAGGACAAAGTCTTCTGCGGTAACGCGGTGATGAAAAGGATCGAGCACGGCGATACGAAGGGCGCCATCGCGATGCTTGACTGGCTGCGTGATCTGACGCATCGCGGTGGTGGCGACGATGTGCTGAGCGGCTCGCTGCTGCCTCGTTTCTGGACCGTTGGAAGCACGAAGGAAGGCGCGAACTCGACCGCATCGATGCGACTGGCTGCGATCTCGCTGATCGCAAGCTCGGTCGACGCCAAGCCCTATCTTGCAGAAGTCTCCGCTGCACGCGAGAAGGCGACTGGAGCGCGTCAGGAGGACCTCGACCTGCTTCTGGCGGAGGCGGCTTCTGGAGCGGAAGATGCTGCGGTGTTGCGTCCGGCTGCGGAGCGTCTGCTGGCGGCGGAGCCGGACTCCGACACCGCACTGCGTCTGTACTGCCGGTCGTACCTGCTCCAGAACGAAGGCGCTGAGTTGGAGAAATTGCTGCGCGCGAGGCTGGAGAAGAAGCCCGACAATATTGTCTTGCTGCGCGAGCTTTCCTTTGCGCTCGAACATCAAAAGCGTTGGGCAGATGCGTGCAAGGTGATGCAGCAGATCACAGCCAGCGACAAGGCAGAGGCCCGCGACTGGAACGGCCTGGCATGGCTTGGAGTCGTCTCGGGGAACGTCACTGCTGCGGACTTGAAGGCTGCGCAGCAGGCCGTGCAACTGACCAAGGCTCCCGCTTTCCCGGAGCTTCATACGTTGGCATGTGTCTATGCCATGCAGGGACGCGTGGCTGAAGCTCGTGATAACGTCGCGAAGGCAATGGCCGCCGTGAATCAGACGACCCCAAACTCCGAAGTCTGGCTGGCGTTGGGGCTCATCTACGAGCAGTACGGCGAGCGAGAGGCGGCGCTGGGAGCGTATCACCACGTGGTGCCGAACCAGTTCTCGCTCTCCACCTACATGAGCCCGACCGCAGGTTATCGACTTGCGCAGGCGCGCATCGCCGCGTTGGAGAACGCGAAGTCCTAAGCCAAGCGACACAAAAACACGAGGGGCGCACGATCTGCATCGTGCGCCCCTCGTGTTTGTCTTCGCCGGTTAGCGGCCGAGTTCTTCGAGGTACTTTTCGACTTCGAGCGCAGCCATGCAACCGGTGCCTGCAGCGGTGATCGCCTGGCGATAACGACGGTCCTGCACGTCGCCGCAAGCGTACACGCCATGAAGCTGTACGCCCTGGCGCGTGGTGAAGACGTTGTGCTCGGTCTTCACATAGCCGTCGGCGTCGAGGTCGATCTGGCCGGAAAACATCGTTGCATTCGGCTCGTGACCGATGCCGAGGAACATGAACTGCACGGGCAGCGTCCAGCGCTCGTCCGTCTTGGTGTTGTGCAGCTTCAGGCCCTTCAGGTCCTTCTCTTCCACACCGAGGCACTCTTCCACGACGGTGTTGTGAAGGAACTCGATCTGCGGATGAGCGATAGCGCGCTCAAGCATGATGCGCGAAGCCTTGAAGTTCTCCGAGCGGTTGATCAGCGTGACCTTGCTGGCGAAACGCGTGAGGAAGAGAGCCTCTTCCATCGCCGAGTCACCGCCGCCGATCACAGCGATCTCCTTGCCCGAAGCGAAGAAGCCGTCGCAGGTCGCGCAGGAGGAGACGCCGAAGCCGACAAGCGCCTTCTCGCTCGGCAGACCGAGCCAGCGCGCCGACGCACCGGACGCGATGATCAGCGTGCGCGTCTTGATGATGTCCTTGCCGACCTGCAACTCGAACGGCGAGGTGAGCAGGTTGGCGCTCGTGAGGTGCGCCATCTTCAGCTCGGCGCCAAAGCGCGTCGCCTGCTTCTTCATGTTTTCAATCAGTTCCGGGCCTTGCACGCCCTCGGGCCAGCCGGGGAAGTTTTCCACGAGCGTGGTGATCGAGAGCTGCCCGCCAGGCTCATGGCCTTCGAGAACGAGCGGCTTGAGGTTAGCGCGGGCGGCGTAGATGGCTGCCGTGAGGCCGGAGCAGCCAGAACCAAGGATGACGGTGTCGCGAACGATTTCTGACATAACTCTTTGATTGTAGCTGCCCGCAAAAGGGTTCAGAGCGGCGGAATGCGGGAGCGGAGGCGTAGCATCGACGTATGGCTGACTTGGTTTTGATTTACGGCATGAAGCTGCTGCCCGCAGATGAAGTTGAGGCAGTGGAAGCGGCGCAGGTGGCGCTGAAGAACGGCAACAGCGAGCGCGTCACAATGCACGTGCTTTCCGGCACGCGCGAGCAGATCGAAGCGCAACTGCGCCACAGCACCGAAGCGTTCTTCGAGTTCTACCCGCAGATTTCGTAGTAACCCGCGCGGCCACTCCTGTGCCGCACTGCGACACTCCACCAGCCTTCTCGTTCTTCCGACGAAGAAGGTGGTGGAGGTGTCCTGATGCTTCACCGAAGAATGCCGCGCGTGCTCCTCGCACTGTGCTGCCTGCTCACGCTGCCCCTGCGAGCGCAGCTTGCAAGCCAGAGCGCCGATACAGGCGCGGACACCAGCGTGGGCGGTGCGTTGCGCAGCCTCGCGAACCGCGCGCAACTCGTCTTCGTCGGTCAGGTTATCTCCATCACGCGCAAAAGTGGCGTGGTGGAGGTCGCGTTCCGCGTGGACACCACCGTTACCGGTGTGTCCTCTGGCGATGGCTACATACTGCGCGAGTGGGCCGGGCTTTGGCCGCCCGGGATGCAGCGCTATCACGTTGGCGATCGCGCAATGGTCTTCGCCGCTGCGCCCAGCGAGGCGGGGCTCTCCACGCCGGTGGATGGAGCCGAAGGCGTTGTGCCGGTGCTCCTGCAGGCTGATAGCTCTGCTCCGCTGCTCGACGTCCGCAGGCTCGCCACGCGCGTGCAGCGAGCGGAAGGCACTGCTCTCGCCACGCTGGGCGAGTACGCATCCCTCGACGAAGTTACCGCGGTCGTACGCGGTTCCCGCGACCCTCACTGGCAGGAGCCGCACAAGCTTCCAGTCCCGATTGTGCGGCGTCCGGTACTCTTCGATCTGCCCGAAGGCGCGCCGTTGATCCCAATCAGTCCGCGTGCGTTGCGAGGAGTCGCAGATGCGCAATAAATACCTCGCGGCGCTGCTGCTCATGCTCGTCTCCCTGCAGGCCCGCGCCGGCAACCCGCGCTTCGTGACGGGGACGAACTACGCGACGCCGGGAGTGCCGATGGCCTTCGGCGTCACGAACATCGCGTACTTCACAGACCCCGGCAACCTCAACAGCGTGATCACTCATGCGCAGGCGGACGCGGTCATCGCTGCGGCCGCAGCCACATGGAACGTTCCTGTCGCGAGTCTCACTCTCGCGCAGGGCGGCGTGCTGAACGAAGATGTCAGCAGTGCGAACACTTACTTCGACGGCACGAGCGTGGTGTTTCCTGCGGACCTGCAGCCGACGAACTTTGCGGCTAAGCCCATCGCCGTGGTCTACGACGCGGACGGCTCGCTGATCAACCTGCTGCTGGGCGCAGGCGCCAGCGTGGCATCCAGCTGTCGGCAGAACGGCGTTGTCGAAAGCGTCGATGGCTTCAGCGCAGCGGGCAACATCACGCACGCGATGATGCTCATCAACGGCAACTGCTTCAACGCTTCCACAGACTCGCTGAAGCAGATGCAGTACATGGCGATGCGCGCCTTTGGTCGTGTGCTGGGGCTTGGCTGGTCGCAGGCGAACGACAATGTCTTCACCGGTTCACCTGCGCCAACCGCAACGCAGATGGCGCACTGGCCGGTCATGCACCCCATCGATGTTCTCTGCGGCACCTATACCTATCTGTGCATGCAGAACCCGTTCACGCTGCGCGCAGACGATCTCAGCACCTTGAGCATGTTGTATCCCGTGGCGTCGACGAATGCGTTGCTCGGCAAGTTGGCGAGCATGAACGATGCCGTGCAGATTACCGGCTCGCTCTATGGCCACGACTCCGGCGGCACCGGAGCCGAGGCCGTGAACCTCGCGATGCAACCGATCGTCGGAGCCGCGATCGCAGACTACGTGAGCGTCTCCAGCATCACGGGCTTTCGCTTCCAGCAGAACCAGGGCAATCCCGTAACCGGCGCGCCCAGCCCCGCGCTGCTGGCCGGCGCGAGCGATGCTGGCATGCAAGGGTTCTTCACGCTGTACCGCATTCCGGGGCTTGCGTCGATGTCCGGCAACAACCTCCGCACGGAGGCGGTCAATCCTCTCTACACCGGCAGCTACGCTCTCGGCGATATGCAGCGTCCTCCTGCGACGCCGGGCAACGCGTTGATCAACAACTGGTCGATCACTTCTGCGCCGTACCAGCAATATGGTCTGCAGCTCTTCGACAGCTTGCCCACCTGCTACTCCTCGACGAATGGCGCGGAGAACGCACCACCGCTGCTCGACGCCACAGGTTGGTGGAGCGATGTGTTGTGCGGAGCGAATTATCCGGCATGGAAGCTCACGCCGACGATTCGTGGCGGCCACAGCTGGACCTACGAATCGCTCGCGCTAGACCAGACGGGCGCTGTCTCTGCGGCGAAGGCGCAGATCGTGCTGGGCGCATGGCGTAGCAGCGATGCAACCGGCACGCTACCCACCGTCGCCACCGCGCCTGTCCCGCAAAACGGCGCGATCGCCGGGCTGACGCAGATGAAGGTATCAGCCACAGCAAGCGACGGCGTCTATCGATTGACGCTTGCGGATTACTACGGCGACGGTCGACCGGATTATCTGTACAAAGCGCGCTTGATGTACGCCGACGCCGTGACACCCGCGTCCGTAAGCGCAAGCGGCGGGCAGATCACGATCACCGGCACGGGCTTCTCCAGTGGCAACCGTGTCACGGTGAACGGCGTGGTGGCAAAGGTGACAAGCTGGAGCGCGAACACGATCGTCGCGACCGCTCCGAGCCTCAGCGCGGCGAAGGCGACCGCTGCGATTCCGGTGGAGGTTGCGGTCGCGGACCTCACCACCGGAGCGACGACGGCGATCGCAGGCGCGCTGGTGTATGCGGGCGTGGGGAGCTTCGGTCTATTGAAGATCTCCGCACCCGCATCGCTGGAGACGGGCATCACCGCGTCCACGCCATTCGCGCTGCGCGTGGTCGCCGCAGATGGCGTCACAGCGATCGCAGGCGCGAACGTCAGGCTCGCTGTGACCGCCGGCGGAGCCTCCTTGGTGGCCTGCGGTGCGGCAAGCGCCTGCAGCTTGACCTCAGACAGCACCGGCGTGGTGCAGAGCGCCGTGGCAGGCACTGCTGCGGGAGCGGTGACGCTCACGGCGACGGAGCTCTCCGGCGGCGCGAGCGTGCAGGTCACGCTCACAGACCTCGACCCGGTGCGCGCTGTTGTGCTGACTCCGCAGAGCGCGTGGATCGCTGCGGGCGCGAGCGTTACGCTGCCGATCGCGCTGAATGCGGTGCAGGATAGCGTCGCCGCAACGGGAGTCTCTGTTCAATGGAGCGCGACCGCCGGCCTGCTGCTGAGCGCGTCGGCCTCGATAACCAGCAACAGCGGCGCTGCGAACCTCAGCGTGGGCACGAATGGACTCGCCGCAGGTACGGCCCAGGTCGTCGGCTGCGCGTGGACGAGTACCTGCGCGGTCTGGACGCTCACCGCCGTAGACGCAAGCCAATGGACACCGGTGATCGTCAGCGGAGCAGGGCAGAACATGGCGACGAGCGCGGCTTTCGCGCCCGTGACACTCAGTGTGGTCGATCGTTCAGGACACCCCTTAGCAGGCGCACCGATCGCGATCGCACAGACGGTCACGGCCTGGGCAGGGCCTTGCCCATCGCAGGGACGCTGCGCGGCCGCGCCGATACTTGCCAGCACGCAGACGAGTGCCGTAACGGACAGCAACGGCCAGTCGGTTCTCATCCCTCTTGCGATCGCGAACACGGCCGCCACGACGAACATCGCCGTCAGCAGTGGAACGAACGGCTTCGTCTCGCTCTCATTGGTGAAGTCACCTTAGGCAAAGAGAAGCGGCGCAGAGAAAGCTCTCTGCGCCGCTGGTTGTGTTGCGGTCCGCGTTACTCCTGCGACAGCGCCACCAGGCCATCGTGTGCCGGCGGACGGCGAAGGTTCGCCAGGCCATAGAACCCGATGTAGATGTAGCAGAGGATCGGCAGGATGAGTGCGTGCTGCGGTCCATGTAGGTCGGCCAGCTTGCCGACAGCGAGCGGGATGATGGCACCGCCGACGATCGCGGCGATCATCAGGCTCGAACCCTTGCTCGTCAGCGAACCAAGGTCCTGAATGCCCATCGTGAAGATCGACGGGAACATGACCGAGTTGCAGAAGCCGACAGCCAGCAGGGCCCACATCGCGAGCGAATGCGGAACCAGCGTCTCCGCGAGACCGCCGACATAGCCGAAGATCTTCGTTGTGCCGTAGACGCCCGTGAACGAGTGCGAGTTCATGCTGGTGATGACGAGTCCAAGAGCGACGATCGCCACAATGCCGAGCAGCAGGCCGGTCTTGATCTTCTGCAGCAGCGCCGAGCCTACGAAACGACCGAGCATCGCGCCGCCCCAATACACCATCAGGTACTGCGCCGCCTGGTTCTCAGGAAGGTTCGCAATACTCTTCTCGCCCATGTAGTTCACGAGCAGGGAGCCGATCGAAACCTCTGCACCCACGTAGGTGAAGATGCCAAGCGCGCCGCCGATCAACCACGGCTTCGACCAGATGCTTTGCGACGTGTCGAGAGCTTCCGCAAACGCACCCGGACGGAAGTCCTGGGTATGCTGCGAAACGCCTGTAGTGGTCTTCAGCTTGATCGCCGCAAGGGCCGCAGCCAGCAGCACAAGCACCGCCGCCATGCCGATATAAGGCATACGCACAGACGAAGCCTGCACTTCGCGATAGCTCTGCAGCGCAGCCGCGCTCAGCGAGTGAAGCTTGTTCGGCTCCATCTGGCCGATGCCGCGCAGAATGAAGCGTGCGCCGATGATCGGAGCGATGAAGGTGCCGACCGAGTTGAACGCCTGCGCGAGCACGAGGCGGCTCGATGCGGTGTTCGCCGGGCCGATGACAGTGACGTAGGGATTCACTGAAACCTGCACGATCGTCATACCGGCGGCGAGAATGATGAGTGCGCCGAGGAAGATGATGTACACCGCGAAGTACGAAGCAGGCACGAAGCCCGCTGCACCTGCAGCCATCACGAGCAGGCCCGCGACCATCGTCTTCTTGTACCCATACTTGTCCACCAGCATGCCACCGGGGTAGCTGAAGACGAAGTACGAGGTAAAGAACGCGAACTGTACGAGCATCGCTTCCGTATAGCTGAGTTCGAAGATCGACTTCAGATGCGGGATGATGACGTCATTCAGACAGGTGAGAAAGCCCACCATAAACATGAGCGTGGTCGCCATGCTCATGGCACGAAAATCTGTCCGTGAGTTGTAATCTTCGCCGTAGCCGGGCGCGCTGGGATTGCGGAGAGGAACTGCCAAGGGGAGAGACTCCTTCAAACTGCCTTGAACACTGCGTTGGTTCTACGCCTATGAGGGTACATGGTACGTGTATCTCTTGACAAAAGAAGACGGCCGCGAAGACTCTCGCGGCCGCTGGAGGCTAGCGCAGTACAACGGTTCGGAGCTTGTTCGTGGCCTTGAGGCTCACGGCCTTGCCCAGGGACGTGCTTTCAAGCGCGAGCGACTTGCTGCCCTCGGTTGCCGCTGCCGCCTTGGAGCCGACAACCTCGAGGCGAAGCTCGGTCCACCACGGCTTGTAGCGGCCCTCGGCTTCCTGCAAAGACACCGTCAGCGCGCCCTCTGGCGTCACCGAGCAAGTGAAGTGCTGGCGGAAGAACTCGCCCTTGCGGAAGTTGAAGGTGAGGCCGTCGTCCGTGTAGACGTCGCCATCGCACGCCTCGCCGGGGGCCGGCGGGAAGATGCGCAGCGTCAGCGGGCCGTTCGGCTTTTCGCTGGTGGACTGCACCAGAGGAGCCATCGGAACAATCGATCCGCCCTTCACATAAACCGGCAGTTCATCGAGCTTCGGCTGGGCGAGGATCGGCGGCAGCTCGCTCTTCGCATCGCGAATCTCATGGTCCGCCGCGCCCATCGGTCCACGACGGTCGATGCTCTTGCCGGTCCAGTAGTCGTACCAGAGGCCCGAGGGCAGGTGCACAACGTAGGGCGCGACCTCTTCCGGCGACGGGCTGAACGCCACCAGCACCTTCGGTCCGAACATGAACTCGCCCGGGCCGTCGTTATCCAGCGGATGGTTGTCCGTGGTCGCGTGCGGAAACTCGAGGAAGAGCGGACGCGTGATCGGCAGGCCGGTGCGCGACATCTCCTCCGCAGTCGTGTAGAGGTACGGCATCAGCTTGTAGCGCTCTTCGATGTAACGCTTGCGGATCGCCTCGTGCTCGGGGCCGTCCACCCACGGTTCGTGCAGGTTCGTGCCCTTCGCCGAGTGGTCGCGGTCAATCGGCTGGAACGCCGCCACCATCAGCCACTTGGTCAGCAGGTCCGCCGAGGGCGAGCCGGCAAAGCCGCCGACGTCCGCACCGCTCATCGCAAAGCCCGAAAGCCCCAGGTTCAGCAACTGCGGCGTCGTCTCGCGCAGGTGGTTCCACGTCGAGGAGTTGTCGCCGGTCCAGGTCACCGCATAACGCTGGCCGCCCGCATAAGACGCGCGCGTCATCACGAAGGTGCGGAGGTTGGGGCGCAGCGTCAGCAGGCCTTCCATCGTTGCGCGCGAGTTCTCCATGCCGTAGACGTTGTGGATCTCCGGATGCATCGCCGTGCGCGTCGAAAATCCCTGCGCTTCGTTGCCGCCGATGCGGTGCTCCACATCATCGGGCATCGTCTTCGACGGATAGCGGAAGACCGCCGGCTCGTTCATATCGTTCCAGAACCCAGCCGCGCCGTCGTCGAGGAATTCCTTGAAGTTCGTGCCCCACCACTTACGCGAGGCAGCCTGCGTGAAGTCCGGGAAGACCGCCGGGCCGGGCCAGACGGGGCCGACATACTCCGCACCCTTCTCCTTCACGAACGCGTCCGCCGCGTGGCCGGTCGTGTACGGCGCATAGCTGCCGTCGGTGACGTGCGCAATGTGTAGATCGGTGATCAGGATCGTCTTGAAGCCGTTCTTCTCAAGTCCGGTCAGCAGGCCCTTCATGTCCGGAAACTGCGTCGTGTCGACCGTGAACGGACGGTTCTTGTATTGGAAGTCGATGTCGAGCCAGAGCACGTCGGTGGGAATCTTGTCCCGGCGCAGATGCGCGGCCACGTCTTCCACCATCGACTGCGGATAGTACGAGTAGCGCGACTGCTGGAAGCCCAGCGACCAGAGCGGCGGAAGCGGCGTCGGGCCGGTCAGCCACGCATAGTCTTCGACCACCTGCTTCGGCTCCGGGCCGTACATCACGTAGTAGTCCAGCGGGCCCTTCGGCGCGGAGAAGACGTACCGGTCATTGCGCTCGCGGCCAAAGTCGAAGAACGTGCGGAAGGTGTTGTCGAAGAGCACGCCAATGGTGCGACCGCCGTGCATCTCCAGGAAGAAGGGAACCGACTTGTAGATCGGGTCGGTCGACTCCTGGAAACCGAACATGTCGGTGTTCCACATGGTGAACGCTTCACCCGCACGGTCGAGCGGCCCCATCTTGTCGCCGAGTCCGAAGAAGTGATCGTCCTCCGTCTTCTGCTTGAAGACGCGGAAGCCGTCCTCGGTCCACTGCACCGGCAGAACGTCCTGCTGCAGCACGTTCCCGGCAAGGTCACTGACGGTCAGTTTCTGGTCCGCGCCGAGAGAAACACGCAGCTTACTCGTCTGGAAGCCTTCCGGGGTCGCGGTGACCTTCACCCGTGCTGTGCGTGCCGTGGGCAGCACCGCCCAGGATGCATCCTCCGCCGGATGGCCGTTCGGGAACATCCTCACGCGCACCACATCGTCGCGCAGTGCGTCTACGCGGAGCGTCAATTGCGGACCGGACACCTCCAAACCGGAGGCGGTGTGAGCCGAAGAAGCGGGCGCAGTCTGCGCGACCAGCGGAGCGCCCAGCAGGGCGACCGAGAAGGCGCCCGAAGCGAGGGCGAGAGAAAGTGCACCAAAATATCGCATAACCACTCCAAGAGGCCTAAAGCTGCAGCATCATCGCAATGCAGCGGTCGCCTTTCGTGCATCAATTAGTTGTCAACAGTTAAATGTATTGCTGACAGTTACTTGCGGCCAGCCAATCTACTTATCGAGGTCCAGCGAGAAGAGGTTTCCCGTGAAGACCCGGGAGCGTACAAGCGGGATTCCATCGGGAGTCACCCCTCCGAAGATGAAATCGACCGCGCCCTGCGCACGCGAGTCCGACAACCGCACTAGCACCTTGATCGTGCCATCCGGAACGGAGATGCGTTCGATCGGCTGACTCGGGTCAAGCGATGCATGTACGTAAACCGACTTGCTGTCCGGTGCCCAGAAAGGGTCGGCTGCGGAGTTGGTCGCCAACGTCTTCCAGGTGCGCTGACCCAGATCAAAGATACGCAACTCTTTTTGATTCAGCGTCATCGCCGCGATGTAACGGCCATCCGGCGAGGTGCGAGGGCTGAACAGGCCGGCAGAATCAGGGAGTTGCTCAACCTGACGTGTATCCACGTGCAGCAGGTAGAGGCCGCGCTCGGCACTCTCTTTACCGAGCAGATCATTCAGGCGCCCGAACACGAGCGTCTTCCCATCCGGTAGCCAGGTCGGGTCTGCCTCGTTGCGATCTTCATTCAGCAGCGGCTGGAATTCACCGCCCGCCGCTGGCATCACATAGATTTTCCAGGCTTTACCGGGCTCGCGCGCCATCAGGGCAAGACGGTTCCCATCCGGCGACCAACGCGCCATAAAGACAAAGGTGCCGTCCGGCGAGAGCTGCAGTCGCTCGCTGCCATTCGTCCTCGCCCGCCAGAGCAGGCCATTGATGTCCACCCAGGCGACCCAGTTTCCGTCGCGCGAGTAGTCCACGCGTACAGCATTTGCGAGGAACGAGCTTTCCGGGACCAGATCGCCTGACGCCGAGACGCGCAGCATCTCCGAGCGGGCATCCACGCCTTGAAAATAGATAGTATGCCCGGTCCGCGAGGCTACCGGCGATTGGAACTGAAGCGGCCCGTCTGTAATCTGGCGGGGAGAAGTTGTATTGTTTCCAGCAAGTTGCCAGAGGTTTTCGCTGCCGCCGTGGCTGCTCTGAAAAATGTACGAGGAGCCGTCAGCCATCCAAACGCCGCAGCATTCGCTCGATGGCTGCGAGAAACCCGTCAAAATGCGCTTAGCGGTATGGTCGGCCTGAGATAGCTCGTAGATGCCCACGGTGTGCGACAGCGTATCGATGACCGTGAAGCGCAGCAGCTTTCCGCCGGGGCTCCAACGCATCCAGTAGGCCCGGCCGGGCAGGGAAGCGAACTTCTGCGGCGCGCCGCCGTTGATGCGCGCGGTGTAAAGGTCATTCCCGTTCGCATAAAGGATGTTCACACCGTCCGGCATCCACGTAGCGTCATGGGCCAGGACGCTTCCAACCCGCTGCGCGGAGCCACCGATCGGGGGCACGATCCAGAGTGGCTGCTCGGAATCCGGCGACAGATGGTCGCGTACCAGCAGGTGCGAGCCGTCCGGGGAGATGTCGCCGAGCGTAGGCCCGGGAACATCCGACGGAATCTGCAAAGGAATGCTGTTTCCCCCCGCGATTTCAATCGCAGCGAGCCCAAAACGACCACTTTCCAGCATCGGGGCATACAAATACGGCCCGTCCGTTACCGCAGCCGAAAAGTTCTCCGTGGACTTATCAAGGGGTGCTAAGTGGCCGCTGTGCGTGATTTGCACGATATGCGGAGGCGCTGAAGACCCATGTCCGCGCCCCACGATATATCCGCTGAAAAGCGCGAGCACCACGACGAAGGTTGCGGCGATCCAGGGCAGAAAATCGATGGATTGTCGCGCCTGAGCGACTTCAACGACTGGCGCTTCCAGGACGGTCACAGCCGCTTGGGATGTCTCCATCGGTCCCGCTACGGAGTGGCTAACTTCTTGAGGAGAAAGAGTTTGCTCGATCAAGGTGAAGTCTGTGACCGGCTCCTCTGCGATCGCCGGCACCGGCATGTTGATCCGCGTCACCGGCGCCACGAAACGATAGCCGCGCCGCGCCAGAGTCTCCACAAAGCGCGGATTGTCTGCGGAATCACCCAGTGCTTCGCGGATCTTATTGACCGCCGTGCCAAGCGAATGGTCGAAGTCAACGACCGTATCCTTACCCCAGAGGCGTTCCTGTAACTCTTCCCGGGTCACCACTTGGCCCGGACGCTCCAGCAAACAGGTCAGTACTTTGAAGGGTTGGCTTTGAAGCTTGATGCGAAAACCCGCCTTCCACAGCTCTCCACTGGAGAGGTCGACCTCGAAAAGTCCGAAGCTGAGTCGCGAGTTGTCCTGCGAATGTGGCATGGCAAAGGGGCGGCAATTCCGCAGCCACAACGATAACACTTCGCCTTTTGGAGGCGAAGCGCGCAGAAAGTCAACATATAAATAGTTGAAAAGAAATGACTTATCTGTTGATGAAAAATTGAAACAAAAACGCGCCTCTGTGGGTTGCGCTGATCTTGCAAGAACACGGAAGGTTGCTCCCGTTGCAGAGAGGACTCAGTCCGTACCCCTCAGTTAGATGAAGGGGACGAGAGACCGGAGACGCACTTCTTTGCAGCCCTATTTTGGAGGCAACAAAATGCAATCTCTTTTTTCCAAGAGCCGGATGCTGACGACCGCTGGTCGTCTCGCGCTGGCAGCCACGCTCAGCGTTGCGGGAGCCGGACTCCTGCACGCGCAGAGCGACACGGGCCGCATCGTGGGAACGGCGACCGACACTACCGGTGCTTTGCTCCCGGGCGCGACCGTCACGCTCCTGAATGTTGAGACGGGCGCCAAGGAAACGCGCACCACCGGTTCCGCCGGTGAATTCACCTTCCCGGCAGAGATGCGCGGTCATTACTCGATCCAGATCGAGATGCCCGGCTTCACGGCGCAGAAGCAGGCGTTCGAACTGCAGGTGCAGCAGGTTCAGACGGTTTCCTTCAAGCTGGTCACCGGCGGCTCGACCACGACCGTTGATGTGACCGACGCAGCCCCCGTGGTGGACACCTCCACGTCCTCGACCGGTGGCGTCATCGAGGGCAAGCAGGTAGTGGACCTCCCGGTGAACGGTCGTAACTTCACCCAGTTCGCAACGCTCATGCCGGGCGTGACTCGCGGCGCTCCGGGTTCGGGCGCGTCGGGCCAGGGTGGCTCGGTCGAAACCTTCCGCTATAAGGATTCTGGCGGTGCGGCGCTTTCGGTGAACGGCCTCCGCCAGCAGGCGAACAACTTCCTGCTCGACGGCGTGGACAACAACGACGCATTGGTGAACACGATCATCTTCTTCGCTCCGCCTGAAGCGGTGCAGGAGTTCCGTGTCAATACATCGGTCGCTCCGGCAGAATTTGGCCGCGCCGGTGGTGCGATTGTGAACACGTCGATCAAGTCGGGAACGAACCAGATTCACGGTTCCGCTTTCGGTCTATACCGTTCAGCGGCGTTCGATGCGAACCCCAGCTACTTCTCGCCGACTTCCGCGAAGCCTGCGTTTCAAAAGAAGACTTTTGGCGGTAGCATCGGATTCCCGATCTTCAAGGACAAGCTCTTCTTCTTCGCTGACTATCAGGGGCAGCGCGCGAAGCTTCCTCAGTCTGCTGGTTTTGTCACGGTTCCCACCGCAAGGATGAGGACCGGAGATTTCGGCGAACTCCTCGGATTGGGGACGACCACGTTGCCGACCTCTTCGCTGACCGGGTGCGGCGCGTACACGACAGTGCACGGTCTTACAGTCACGACACAGGCTCAGTTGAATGCCAGCGTGGATAACGGTGCGATCTTTGATCCCGCAACGTGCGCCCAGTTCGGAACCGTTGCTGCACCGAACGTCATTCCGGCGAACCGCCAGAACACGGCGGCGATTAACTATTTCAACGCCTATGACCTTCCCACTCGCGCGGGCGTTCTGCAGAATTTCTACACCGTGCGTAGCTCGCTGCTGAACTATAACGACTTCGACGCTCGTATTGACTACCACGCAACTGCAAAGGACGCGTTCTTTGTCCGTTTCAGCTATGCGCAGGACGACAATCCGATCAACAGTGAATTTTCGAAGCTGCCTGCTGGATACGGCTCGGGTAACAATGTGACGCGTCCTCGCGGCGGTGCATTCGGTTATACCCGCGTCTTCACTTCGAATCTGGTCAACGAATTTCGCTTCGGTTACAACAAGGATATCTACGGATACATTCCGCCCTTCTTTGGGACGAACGTATCGTCAGCTCTCGGCATCGTCAATGCAAACCGCAATGCTCTCACCAGTGGCGGCGCTCTGATTGGTGGCAGCTCCTCGGAGATCGAATACACCGGTGATGGCGGTCCCTACACCGTACCGCAGCACACGATGCAGTTTGCAGACTCGCTGACGTGGATCCACAAGAGCCACACCATCAAGTTCGGTGTCAACTTCATCAACCGTGAAGTGGACTTCTTTCAGGGCAACGATGGAAAGGGCTTCTTCCAGATTGGCGGACCCAACTATCCTGGCACTGGCCGCTTCACCGGCTATGAGACCTCGGAACTGGTCTCGGGCTTCACGGACTATGTCATCGGGCCGGCATCGAACTTCTTCTACACGAAGAGCATCGAAGATGGCTTCTATGTTCAGGACGACTGGAAGATCACTCCGCGCCTGACGCTGAACATCGGAGTGCGGTATGACATCTACACGTCACCGTATGAGTCGAATAACAATCAGGCGAACTACGACATCGCGTCAGGCACATTGTTCGCAGCTGGCCAGAACGGGCACTCCCGTTCGCTGGTCAACACGGACAAGAACAATGTTGCACCGCGTATCGGATTTGCTTATGACGTTTTCGGCAACGGCAAGACCGCAATTCGTGGTGGCTACGGCATCTTCTACTTCCTCGATCGCGGTGGTGTAGGCAACCAGCTCTCGAACAACCCCGGCTACAACGGAACCTATAGCTACTTGGCAACACAGGGCTATCGTGTGACGCTGACGGGCCAGGTAGCTCAAAACACGAATAACTCGAGCGCTGCTCAATCGGCACTTCCCTTGCCGTCGGCACAGCCTTCCGCTGCGCTGCTGGCGAACCCTGGAACGGCGACGGTGATCGCTGTTCTACCGAACAACCAGAACAGCCAGATTCAGCAGTTCAATCTGCAGGTTCAGCAGGCGGTTGACCGCTACACGTCGGTAACGGCGTCGTATGTGGGCACCACCTCGCAGCATCTGATGACCTGGTTCAACGCGAACAATCCGTACCTTGGCGGTAATGGTCAGGCAAGCACCGTCGGTGGAGCCTACTACCCGACTCGTGGAACGATCACCGAGGCTTGTGCTTGCGGGTCGTCCAACTACAGCGGTCTGCAGATGGGTGTAACGCGTAACATGCCGAACGGTCTGACGCTGACCGGCGCCTACACGTGGTCGCATACTCTGGACAACTCCAATGGTTCGGGCAACGGCTCGGGTCGTATTCAAATCAACTCGAATGGTCAGCCTGACTTCCGCGACAATTACGGAAACTCGGAGCAGGACATCCGTCACTCTTTCGTTGCCAGCGCAACGTACAAACTGCCTTTCGGCCGCGGCCAGAAGTTCGGTGCGAACGTTCCCTGGTACATCGACGAGATTATCGGCGGATGGCAGGTCAACCCGCTGTACACCCTGCAGAGCGGATCTCCGTTTGACTTCTCGACCTCTGGAGCCAATAACCTCTCGGACAATCGTCCTGATGTGCTCTCGTATCAGCCGGCGGCTCGTCATCGCCTCGGCGGTTCGAGCTCTGCCACCACCAACCTGGTGTACTTCACCGGAACGTTCACGACGCCGCCGACATCGGCTGCTGGTGGATACGCTCGTGTGGGTAACATCTCGCGCAACAAGTACTACGGTCCGGGGTACAACGATCTCGACCTGTCGGCGTTCAAAGGCTTCCACATCACGCAGCGCGTGAATGCGGAGTTCCGTGCGCAGGCGTTCAACCTGTTCAACCACCCGCAGTTCAGCAACCCGGACGCGACCATTCATGATGGAGCGACTTCTGGCGCGAACTATGTGGTCTCTTCAGTCAACAATGTCGGTGGCTTCGGCACGATCAGCGGTATCCGCTACGAGTCGCAGCGCGAAGTGGAGCTTGGCTTCCGTCTGAGCTTCTAACTCACAACGCATCCTCAACAACAGCGGCACGACGGGTTTCCGTCGTGCCGCTTTTTCTTCAAAGGGTAAGAGATCGTTTTCAGGAGTTGTAGCAATGTTTCGTTGGCTCAGTGCGGCGTTGGTGGGGTTTGCTTTTGTGGGCGCGCAGGCGCAGGTGAAGATTGACAAGGTCGATCCTCCGAACTGGTGGGCGAGTATGCCGAAGCCGATGTTGCTGGTGTACGGCGAGGGGCTGGCGCAGGCGCAGTTCACGCTGAGCGACCCGGCTCTGCGGATTGAGCGCGTGGTGCCGAGCGCGAATGGTCACTATGCTCAACTGTGGTTGAGCACTTCGCCCACGCATCCAGAGACGGTGGCGATCACCGCCAGCGGAGCCAGCGGCAAGGCAGAGAAGTCGTATCGCTTTGATGAGAAGAAGCCGGACTCGGCGGGCTTTGCGGGATTCCACTCGAACGATGTGATGTACCTCATCATGACCGATCGATTTGCAGACGGTGACCTGAAGAACGATGGCGAGCACGCAAATGCGGATGTGTCATCGGCGGACGCGAAGGCAGAGCTCGCAAAGTCGCGTGGGTGGCATGGCGGCGATCTGCGCGGCGTGCAACAGCATATTGATTACTTGCAGAAGCTCGGCGTGACCACGGTGTGGACGACGCCTGTGTATGAGAACCATGGTCCGATGAGCTATCACGGCTATGGCGCGACGGACATGTATCGCGTGGACGAGCACTATGGCTCGCTGGAAGACCTGCAGATCCTGGTAGCGACCCTGCATCAGCACCACATGAAGTATGTGCTGGACACGGTGCCGAACCACGTCGGGCCGGCGAATCCGTGGTTGAATGATCCTCCGGCGCCGGACTGGTTCCACGGCACGAAGGCGGACCATGAGGAAGCGGAGAGCGACTTCACTGCGCTCATCAATCCTCACGCCAGCGAACGTGAAAGGCGCGCGACGCTGCAAGGGTGGTTCGCCAATGCGTTGCCGGACTTGAATACGACGAGCCCAGCAGTGGCACAGTACCTGCGACAGAACGCTATCTGGTGGGTGGAGAAGACCAGTGCGGATGGTTTGCGCATCGACACGTATCCCTACGTGGAGCGTTCGTTCTGGCATGACTTCCATGCAACATTGCGTGAGATTTTTCCGCACCTGACTACGGTGGGTGAGACGTTTTCGGCAGATCCGGTATTCACGTCTTCGTATGCTGGCGGCGTTACGCGTGTGGGACCAGATACCGGCCTGGATACGCCGTTTGATTTTCCGACGTACTTTGCTGTGCGCGAGGTGTTTCTAAAGGGCAAGCCGATGGGCAAGCTGAATGATGTGTTGTCTTACGACAATCTCTTTCCGCACCCGGAGCGGCTGCCGATGTTCATTGGCAACCACGACACGTCGCGCTTCCGCGAAGAGGCTCCGAGTGAAGCGGCGATGCGTTTGGCGCAGGCGTATGTCTTCACCACGCGCGGTATGCCGCAGCTCTATTCGGGCGACGAAATCGCGATGCGCGGCAAGGATGATCCGGACAATCGTCGTGATTTTCCCGGTGGCTTTCCTGCGAGCACGGCGACGGCATTCACCGCGAAGGGTCGTAACGAAGAGCAGCAGCGCATGTTTGCGTTTACAAGCGAACTAGCGCATCTGCACACGAGCGAGCCTGCGTTGGCGTGCGGTGCGGAGCAGATTCTTGAGTCCGACGACAACACGCTGGTGTACTTCCGCGATACCGCGCGTGCGGCCAACCCGGACGCGTGCGGCACTGCCAAGGGCGCAGCGAAGATGCTGGTAGTGCTGCACCGTGGTGCAGCGGAAAAGCGCACTGTGCCGATTGATTCCACCTGGATGATGGGTTGCAAGCTGGGCAAGCCGCTGATGGGGAATGCTGCGAGCTACGCGAAGATCGTGGGTGCGCAGCAGGATGACATGGAACTCTCGCTGGCTGCCGACGAAGTGCTACTGATTCCCTGCGAATGACGTAGTAGGCTTTCTGTGATTTCAATTTGCGCGCGGGGAGTCTATCGAACATGATGCCATTCGTTTTGGAGCCGATTTTCAAGGAGCGGATTTGGGGTGCGAGCGAGCTGCCCGCGCCCTATCCGCAACCTGAACCGGGTAAGCCGATTGGCGAAGTGTGGCTCACCGCGCTTGAATGCACGATTGCTGAGGGGGAGTCCGCGGGCACGACTCTAGGCGAGCTGATGCCGGAGTTTCCGCTATTGATGAAGGTGCTGCTGCCGAAGGAGAAGCTTTCGGTGCAGGTGCATCCGAACGATGCGGAGGCACAACGAATCAACGAAGCGCGTGGCAAGACGGAGTGCTGGTATGTGATGCAGGCCGATGCGGGCGCAGAGGTCGCGTTGGGGCTGAAGCCGGGTGTGCGTGTCGAAGACCTGCGGGCGGCCATTGCCGAGGGTCGCGCGGAAGACAAGCTGCAGATGGTGCCGGTGAAAGCGGGTGACCTGGTGTTTGTCGACGCGGGTACGATCCATGCGATTGGGCCCGGTATGGTGGTGCTGGAAACGCAGCAGTACAGCGACGTGACCTATCGCCTGTACGACTATGGGCGTCCGCGAGAGCTACATCTCGAGGCTGGTTTGGCTGTGTCGAAGACCGGCACGGAGGCCGGACTCACGAAGCCGGTCGAGCACCCGACGTATACGCGTTTGGTGGAGTGCGAATACTTCGCGGTGGACGAACTTAAGCTCGACACGCATGGTGAGACGAAGCTGGAGTTTTCGGACAAGCTGCAGATCCTTGTGGCGCTGGATGAGGGAGCCTCGCTTCGTTCTCAAGAAGGCGATGTGCAGATGCATCTGCCGAAGGGCAAGGCTGTAGTGTTGCCGGCAGGCGCGTCGTATGCGGTACTCGCGCACAGCGGCGGCAAGGTGATGCGCGTCCTCGCACCCTAGTGGTAGGCTTGTAAAGGGTGGTGGATGCTAGACGAACCAATGTATAACCCGCTGCTGTCGTATGAAGAAAACTACGAGCGCGGACCCTTTGGAGAATTCCAACAACCAGCTGTTTTGAAACGCGCGGGCGAGCCGCGCTTTTCTTTTGTTGGCGAGAAGGTCTGGCAGCCGTTCGGTATTCCTGCCGGGCCGCTGGTGAACGGCAAGTATGTAAAAGCCGCGCTGGACACGGGTTTTGACCTTCCTGTTTACAAGACTGTTCGAACACATGCGTACAAGAGCCATCCATGGCCGAACGTGTTGCCGGTGCATGTGGAGGGCGACCTGCCTGCAGGTGGCGTGAAGCTGACGGCGGGCGAGGAGTACACGCAGCCGCTGTCGATTACGAACTCGTTCGGTGTGCCGTCCATGCCGCCCGACGTGTGGCAGCCGGACCTGGCTGATTGCGTGCGCTACGCGAAGCCGGGACAACTCGTGATCGGCAGCTACCAGGGCACGCTGCCCGAGCGCGGTGGTGGCGTTACGGAGTACATCGAAGACTTCCGCCGCGGCGCGCGATTGATGCTCGAGACTGGCGTGAAGGCCGTTGAAGTCAACTTCAGTTGCCCGAATGAAGGCACGGCGAACCTGCTGTGCTTCGACACCGAGCGTTCGCGCGTGGTGGTGGAGGCGATTCGTGAAGAGCTTGGCGCAACGCCCCTGCTGATCAAGGTGGCGTACTTCAAGGACGATACGAAGCTGCGTGAGTTGATCCGCAACATCGGGCCGTATGTGTCGGCGATCTCGTCGATCAACACGATCTCGGCTGAGGTTCGCAAGGCCGATGGTGAGCAAGCATTGCCGGGCGAAGGTCGCCTGATGAGCGGCGTGTGCGGTGCGTCGATTCGCTGGGCTGGTCTTGAGATGGTGCAGAAGCTGGCGCGTCTGCGTGACGAGCTTGGGCTGAGCTATGAGATCTGCGGCGTCGGTGGTGTGACGGTTGCGGAGGACTACGCGGCGTATCGCGCAGCCGGTGCAGACGCGGTGATGTCGGCGACGGGCGCGATGTGGAACCCTGCGCTGGCCGAAGAAATTTGGAATGAAAATGAGGAGGCCCGCGCGTGAGAGAGATCGCTCAGGCAATTCTGGAGATTGGCGCGGCGGGTTTCTGCGCGCAGTCGCCGATCACTTTCAAGAGCGGGATCGTGTCGCCGGTGTACTGCGACAACCGCCGCTTTCCCTATTGGCCCGCGCAGTGGAAGCTGGTGATTGAAGGCTTCGCGAAGGTGATCGTCAGCGAGGGCATCGCTTGCGATGTCATCGCGGGCGTCGAGGCTGCGGGCATTCCGCACTCGGCTGCGTTGGGCTTTGCGACGAGTAAGCCGAGTGTCTTTGTGCGTAAGCAGGCGAAGGACCATGGTACGAAGAAGCTGGTTGAAGGCGGCGACGTTGCAGGCAAGCGTGTCGTGCTCGTCGAAGACCTTGTGACGACAGGCATGAGTTCGCAGGCCGCGATCGAGATGCTGCGTGCCGAAGGCGCGGAGTGCAGCGATTGCTTCGCGATCATCAGCTATGGCTTCGCAGAAGCGGAAGAGAAGTTCCGCGAGGCGGGCGTGAAGCTGCATGCACTGACGAACTTTGCGGAAGTGCTGGAAGAGGCGAAAGCTGCACACCGCGTGAACGCGGAAGACGCGGCTGCGGTGACGGAGTGGCTGCAAAATCCGCGTGCGTGGAGTGCGCGCGCATGAACCCTGTGCTGGCGAAGTATGAGCGCAATGGATCGTTGCTGTGCGTAGGACTTGATCCTGATTTGGCGGCCTTGCCGGAGAGTTTTCGCGCGCAGGCAGAGCCGCAGTTGGCGTTCAACCGATATGTGATCGATGCGACGCGCGAGTATGCGGGATCGTACAAGCTGAACGCGGCGTTCTATGAGGCTCGTGGCGCGCAGGGCGTGCGTGAGATGGAGCAGACGGTGGAGTATCTGCGCGCGGTGGCGCCGGATGCGGTGACGATCTGCGATGCGAAGCGTGCGGACATTGGCAACACGAACCGCGGATATGTCGAGTCGGTCTTTGATGCGATGGGCTTCGATGCGATCACGCTGCATCCGTATCTCGGCAGCGAGGCGCTTTCGCCTTTTCTCGATCGCGAAGACAAGTTGTCGATCGTGCTCTGCCGCACGTCGAACCCCGGAGCCGGCGAGTTGCAGGACCTGGTGGTGAACGGTGATCCGCTGTGGAAGCACATGGCGCGGCAGGTGGCGGAGACGTGGAACACGCGCGGCAACTGTGCGTTGGTTGTGGGCGCGACGTGGCCGGATGAGATGCGTGCGATCCGCGCAGTCGCGCCGGAGTTGCCGCTGCTGGTGCCGGGCATCGGCGCGCAGGGTGGCGATGTGAAGGCTGTTGTCGATGCAGGGCTGGATGCGCGCGGTGGTGGGCTGATGATCGCGAGTTCGCGCGGCATCATCTTTGCGCAAGATCCGCATGCTGCCGCAACGTCTGTGTACGAAGAGATTGAAGAAGCTCGGAAGGTGACGCATGCGCGTTGAAGGCACGCTGGTTTCGGAAGAGAGGGTTTGGCAGGGCGCGGTCGTCATCGATGATGCGACGGGCCTCATCACGGCAGTAGAAGAAATGCGCGGCGAGAGCGATATCGACACGACGGGGTGCTTGATCTTCCCGGGCTTCGGCGATATTCACATCCACGCGCGCGAAGATGCGAGCGGCAAGCAGATGTACAAGGAAGACTTCACGACGGCGTCTGCAGCTGCGGTACACGGTGGAGTGGTGCAGGTCGCGGACATGCCGAACAACGTGATCGCGCCGGTGAATGATGAGCTTTGGGAGCAGAAGCGCGAGCTGACGCGGAAGAGCGATGTGCATGTGACGCTCTATGCGGGCATCGGCCCGACGACGCAACCGCTCACGCGGCATGTGCCGTATAAGGCGTTCATGGGGCCTTCGGTAGGCGATCTCTTCTTCACGAATGCGGAGGAGCTTGAGCAGGCGATTGCGCGCTATCGCGGCAAGAACGTGAGTTTCCATTGCGAAGACCCAATCATCATGGACGAGCATCGCAACGAGCCGACGCATGAAGAGCGTCGGCCGGCGAAGGCGGAGGTTTCGGCAACGGCGTTGGCGTTGCGATTGATTGAGCAGTACGAGTTGCAAGGCAAGCTTTGCCATTACTCCACGCGCGATGGGCTGCCGATGATTCTTGCGGCGAAGCAGCGCGGTGTGCGCGTGACGGCTGAGGTTACGCCGCATCATCTCTTCTTCGATATCTCGCACATCACGCCGGAGAACCACATTTGGCTGCAGATGAATCCTCCGCTGCGTGCGCCGGAAGATCGGCTTGCGATGATTGAAGCGCTGCGTCGTGGCGACATCGATTACGTGGCGACGGACCATGCGCCGCACACGCATGAAGAGAAGCTGGTGGGCCACAGCGGTGTGCCGCACCTCGATACGCTTGGTGCGTTTGCGACGTGGTTGATGGCCGAACACAACTACGATGCGCAGACGATCTGCCGTGTGTTTGCATCGAACCCCGGGCGCTTTGTGCGCGAGTTTCTGCCGAAGGAATTGGGCGAGGGATTTGGTCAGCTTGCGCCGGGGTACACGGGTTCGCTGACGGTGCTTGATTTGAAGACGCCTTACGCGGTGACGCGCGAGAGTGTGAAGACGAAGTGTGCGTGGAGCCCGTTTGAGGGATTCACGTTCCCCGGCAGCGTGCGCGCGACGGTGCTGCGCGGAAAGGTGTTTGCGAATGGCTGAGAAGCTTCAGCATGTGTTGAGCGTCAAGCAGTTGATGGACGTGGTGTTGTTGCAGGACCTCTTCGAAACCGCGTGGGAGTTCGAGCGCGACGAGGTGGAACGCAAGCAGCGTATGCGGCTGAGCGGGCGCATCATGGCTTCGATGTTCTATGAGCCTTCAACGCGCACGCGCTTCTCGTTTGAAGCCGCAATGCAGCGCCTCGGCGGTGGCGTGTTGACGGCGGAGAATGCGGTCGATAACTCGTCATCGGCCAAGGGAGAGTCGATCTCGGATACGGCTCGCATCATCGGCGGCTATGCGGACGTGATCGTGATGCGTCACTTCCAGAAAGGCGCTGTGCGGGAGGCGGCGAGCAACTCGCCTGTGCCGGTGATCAACGCAGGCGACGGTGCGGGCGAGCATCCGACGCAGGCGCTGCTGGATACGTACACGATTCGCAAGGAGCTTCATCGTCTGCATGGGCTGCGTGTTGCCGTGGTGGGCGACCTGAAGAACGGCCGCACGGTGCACTCGTTGCTGCCGCTTTTGAGCTTGTTTCCTGGCTTACATGTGACGTTGATTGCGCCGCCGTCGCTGCGCTTGCCGCAGGAGATCTGCGCGGAGTTGCAGGAGCGTGGAGTGGTGCTGCATGAGACCGAAGAGTTCAGCGTGACTACGTTGGGCGAGGCGGACGTCGTCTACATGACGCGCGTGCAGCAGGAGCGGTTTGCTTCGGTAGAAGAATATGAAGCGGTGAAGTCGGTGTATGTGTTGACCGAAGAGATTGCCGATCAGCTCAAGGAGGAAGCGATCATTCTTCATGCATTGCCGCGGCTGGAAGAGCTTCCGGCCGGTGTTGATCGCAATTTGCGTGCGGCGTACTTCAAGCAGGCGAAGAACGGTCTGTACGTGCGTATGGCGCTGCTGGCTTATCTGCTCGAGTAACAGGAAAGCTTTGATTTTCCCGGATACTTCGATACCCTAGAGACACCAAGGACAACGGACGTGCGGTGGGGCAGCACCGCAACGGCCTGTGAAGCAGAGTGGCAGCTGCATGCGCTTCGGCGAGCAGACGGACCTGGTTTCACGACTTAGCACGACGAGCGACCCCGCAAGTAACGGAGGACACGCCAGCGCGCTGAGAGCCAAATCCGTTCTCAGGATGGAGGAATTCGGTGTCGTTTTTCATGCGCGGTTTCGCGTATTCGCTCGTAGCGTCGACGTGTGTCTGCGCGAGCTCTCTTGCTGCTCAGCAAACAACAGGTGCCATCGTCGGCACAGTGACGGACCAAAGTGGCGCAGTGGTGGCTGGCGCTGAGGTGAAGGCTGTAGCGCAGGGAACGCAGTTGACGCGTTCGGCGATGACGAGCGCTGCGGGCGCATACACGCTGCCCGATCTGCCGATCGGTCGCTACGCCGTTACGGTGAAGCGCGAGGGTTTTGCGACGCTTCGTATCGCAAGCGTTGAAGTGCAGTCGAACCGCACCATTACGCTGCCCGCAAACCTCAGTCTGGGCGAGGTCTCGACGGCTGTGCAGGTGGATGCGAACCCGCTGCTCAACGCGACGGATACTACGAACGGATACGTGCTCGACCGCGAGCAGATTGCGAATATTCCGCAGCCGACGGGCTCGTTCACGGGGATGGCTGTGTTGACGCCGGGCGTGAACTCGGAGCTGCCGAGTGGTTCAGGGGCGAGCGATGGCCTTGGCAACATGCCGATCTGGGCGAACGGTCAGCGCGATACGTCGAACAGCTTCACGATCAACGGCGTGGATGCATCGACGCTCTTTAATGGCAAGAGTACGAGCGCGCAGAACTCCACGCGCCTCACGAGCTCGACCGGCGTGATCAATCTTTCCGGTGGCGGTGGTGTGGTGCAGACGACCGCATCGGTGTATCTGTCGATCGGCAACTCTCTGCCCACGCCAGCGCCGGAGTTCCTCACCGAGGTGCGCGTGAACGCGTCGATGTATGACGCGCAGCAGGGCAGCACGAGCGGCGCGCATATTGACGCGTTGACGGCGTCCGGCACAAACCAGTTTCACGGCCGCGCCTATGGGCGTCGCATGACGGATTGGCTGAACGCTGCGCCGTTCTTCTTCAAGAACGATCCTGCGATCGACGAGGCGTATCGCAAGCCGCAGTTGCATCGCTGGGTGCTTGGTGGAACGCTCGGCGGACCGATCGTGAAGAACAAGCTCTTTGGCTTCGTCGGCTTTCAGCATTTGCACGTATCGGACGGGCAGCTTGGCGCGTCATTCCTGCAGGTGCCGTATGGCCTGAGCGATACGACGCGCGATGCGGGCAGCTTTGCGAACCTCGTGAACGCTCAATTCGGCACAGGCCTTGCAGCGAGCAATATCGACTCGACGGCTCTGGCACTGTTCAACGTGCCGTCGGTGGCTGGCGAGAGTGGCAAGTGGCTGGTCCCGAACCAGACGACCGGCGCGATCAGCGTGGGGCATCCGTACAACGCTTTCCTGCCGGGAACGGCGCGCTTCAACGCGGACACTGCGGTGGCAGACGTTGATTGGAATGCGACGGCGAAGGACACTGTGGCGTTCAAGTTCTTCTATCAGAACGATCCCACACGCGCGCCTTATGCGTTCTCTGATGTGCCCGGCTTCACGCAGCATCTTGAGTCGGGGGCGCAGCTTGCTTCGGTCACGAACACGTATCTGGTGAAGCCGAATCTCAGCACGCAGGTCTCGGTAGGCTGGCTGCGCGAGCGCATGTACACGGACAACGAGCAGCCGTTTGGACCTTCTTCGATTCCGACAGTGGGCGGCGCAACAGCGTCGATCGATACCTTTGGCTCGAACTACTTCCCGGGAGTCTCGATCGTCGGCGTGCTTGGCAATGCAGCGTCCAACAACGGCATCACCGCGGCGAGCATTCTTAACATCGGGCCGAACGCGGCGGGGCAGGGCTCGCTGCTCGGCATCTATCAGAACCGCGTGAACCCCACGGCGAGCGCGAGCTGGTTGCTGGGCAAGCACACGGTGAACTTCGGCAGCGAGTACAGCTACACGCAACTCAACACGATCGACAACCGCACGGGCAAGGGAACGGTCGCCACTGATGACCTCAGCGCATTTGCGCAAGGCTTTGTAACGCCCGGCGGCGCGGCGACGCAGTTTTTCGTTTCGTCGTTTCTGCAAGGCGATGCGTCGCGCTACTATCGCGCGAACCAGCTTGGTCTGTTCCTCCAGGACAAGTACCAGGTAACGCCGACGTTCGTGCTCACCGCAGGAATTCGTTATGACTGGAGCGGCGGTCTGACGGAGAAGTACGGTCGCCTGTTTAACTTTGATCCGTCGCGTTATGGCTACGACCAGACGAGCGATACGATCACGGGCACTGGCCTCATCATCGCGGGCAACAACACGAACGGCACGGCTGGTGTGAGCCCGACAACGCTCACCGGGCGCCAGTGGGGCATCGCTCCGCGGCTGGGCGCGGCGTGGCAGCCTGCGGTGTTTCGTAACAAGGTGGTCGTGCGCTCGGGCTTCGGCATGTACTTCGATCGTGGCGAGCTCTACAGCTACTTCTCGCCGGGGTATGCGATCGGTACGGTCACCGGTGGTCCGTTCGGCGTGAACCAGCAACTACCGTTTGTGAACAACCAGCAGTGCCGCAACAACACGCTCTACAACGGCTACATCCCAACATGCGGCGGCAATGCGGCGAACGATCCTTACGGCGCGCCGGAGTATGCGAACGCGTCGACGGGCAATCTCGCGCATCCGTACACGAACGTGCAGCAGGCCGCTCCGCAGAACCCGAAGGCTTCGGACCTCGCGAAGTATCTGCCAAACCTCTACTCGATCGAGAACCCGTACGCAAGTGATGCGATCCATGAAGGTCAGCCGATCTCGCTCGGTGTGTACGACCGTCGCAACACGCTACCGTACACCTTCAACTACACGCTGAATCTGCAGTGGCAGCCACGCAACGACGTAGCCGTTGAGCTTGGCTATGTCGGCAACGTTGGTCGCCATCAGGTCATTCCGATTCCGCTGAACCAGCCGAAGATCGCTTCACCTTCATCGCCGGTCAACGGCCAGCACTACACCTACGGCTACACGGTGAGCGGCGCGACGCTGCCCGATGGCTCGGCGTACCTCGCTGACTACGAAGGCGGCAACGTAAACCATCGCGTGCCGTATGTGGGCTACGCGGCAGAGTCGGTGTCCTATCGCACGGTGGGCATCGACAGCTACAACGCGCTGCAGGCGCGCGTGGACAAGCGCCTGACGCACGGCCTGCAGGTGGGCGTGTCGTATACGTGGTCTCATGCTCTTGATGAGCATAGCGGCATGGGTTTGTTCTTCAACGGGAACAATCCAGACAATCTGCGTGACTCGTATGCGACCTCAGACTTCGATCGCACGCACGTGCTCAACTTCAACTACCGCTTTGATCTGCCGTCGATGTTCGGCACGAGCGATCTGAAGGGCAAGCTGACAAGCGGGTGGTCGCTGGTGGGGCTGACGGTGTTGGAGAGTGGGCAGCCGTACAGCGTCATCGACTACACCGGTGCGGTGGGCAGCATGTACTACTCGACGAACGACGGCATCATCAACGCCGTAGTGCCGCTGGCGCCTGGCTGCACACCGAAGAACGCGAAGACCGGCCTTTCCGGCGCATTCGGCGATGAAGCGTTGAAGCCGGGATGCTTCGTTGTGCAGACGCTTGCACCGGGTGCCATGGGCGGAGCGATTCCGGCGAGCGATCCGTATGAAACGAACTTCACCAAGGGGCAGCGCAACATCTTCCGGCAGTCGTTCCAGAAGCGCGCGGATGCTTCGCTGGTGAAGCAGACGTCGCTGACGGACCACTACTCGCTACGTTACAGCCTCGATGTTTACAACCTGACGAACTCGGCGAGCTTTGATATTCCGGGCAATCAGGTTTATCAAAACGCAAACTATAACTCGTTCCCCGGCGCTGCGGGAAGCTACGCGATGGACGTGGCTCCTAGCGCTGCGACCTGTTCTACGGCGGCTGGCCGTGCAACGGCAGCTTCGAACACAAACAACTACTTCTACAACTGTGCCGACGGTGTGGGTACGACGACACACACCATCGGCAGTCCGCGACAGATTCAGATGTCGCTGGCTCTTAATTTTTAGCCGCGATCGGCTCATTCGCGGTGCGCGGCCTCCCTTGTGGGGGCCGCTTTTTCATGCACCAATCCTGTTGCAGCGGGATTGTTACGAAATCGTGAACGGCTTTTGCTTTCTTTGCGTTTGCGCGGATTTTCACTCGAATGCAATATTGTTCACGAACGGCCGGTGCGATACTTCCGCTAGTTGAAGTGCGAGGACGATTGCGTGAGTCATACGGTTGTAGTGCTCGAGGACGAGATCGATATTCAACGACTGGTGCAGTACCAGCTTGAATCTGCTGGCTACACGGTAAAGGCGTATTCGACGCCTGGGCAGGTTGCTGCCGACGCTGAACGCGAGCCGCCTTCGTTGTTCCTGCTGGACATTATGGTGCCGGGTGGCGATGGCCTGGACCTCTGCCGCCGCTTGCGGTCGAACGCAAAGCTGGCTGGCGTTCCCATCATTTTCCTGACGGCGCGCGCAAGCGAGAACGACCGCGTGCTCGGTTTGGAGATGGGTGCGGATGACTACATTACCAAGCCGTTTGGAACGCGCGAGTTGCTGGCGCGCGTGAAGGCTGTGCTGCGCCGCTTTGAGCGTCCAACGTCGCCGAGCGTGCTGCAGTTCGATGCCATTGAGATTGATCAGGCTGCGATGCAGTTGCGCGTCAACGGTGAGCTGCAGGCGACGACCGCAACGGAGTTCCGCTTGCTGGATTACCTTGCGCGCCATCCGGGCCGTGTCTTCAGCCGCGATCAGCTTCTCGATGCTGTGTGGGGCGATGCACGCTTTGTGACGCCGCGTTCGGTGGACGTGTACGTTCGCCGCGTGCGTGAGAAGGTGGAAGCTGATCCGGAAAATCCGCGCTACTTGAAGACCATGCGCGGCGCGGGTTATCGCTTTGAACTGCCGAAGGCTAACTAGGCAGAGGGCCTATGCGAATTTCATGGGCTGTACGCATTTTCTTGTTAGCAGCGGCCGCGTCCATTGCGGGCGCGGGGCTTGCTGATCAACTACCGCACTCTCCTGCATGGGGACCTGGCGTGTTCTTCGCCGTGTGGGTCTTCTTCATGTTCGGCGTCGCTACGGCGCTGGTGAAACAGCGCAAGCATGAGCTCGATCTTGTCGCTCACGCGCTGCGTACGTTTCCGGCTGAAGGTTCGGTAGAACATCGCGAACTCGCCGCACAACTTCCAGACATTGCTCACTCGATGGAGTCCGTGCGTTTGAAGCAGGAGCGCGCGGTCAACCTGTTGGATGAGGAACGCACGAAGCTGGCGACGATGCTGGACTCCATGCGCGACTGGGTCGTTGCGGTCGATATCGGCGGCTACATCCTGTGGGCCAACCAGCCGATACGACAAGCGCTGAATGGCGCAGTCGGCAGCGGGAAGCCGCTGGTGAACGCGGTCCGCGATCCTGAAGTGCTGCTCTGCATGCGCGTGGCGCTCGACGATGCTGTGCTGGCCGAGCGTCGCACCTCGGGGCTGTTGCCCGGTCACATCCATGATGTCACTGCGGCACCGATCTCCGGCGGTGGTGCGGTGATCGTGATGCGCGATGCTACGCCGATCGAGCGTGCCGAGCGTACGCAGCGTGAGTTCATCGCGAATGTTTCGCATGAGCTGCGCACGCCGCTCACCTCGATCAGCGGATATGTTGAAACGCTGATCGATCATGAAGAGTCGCTCAGTCCGATGGCGCGCAGCTTCCTCGACATCATTCTGAAGAACGCTTCGCGCATGACGCGCCTCACCGAAGATCTGCTGGCACTGGCGCGCGTCGAAAACAGGGAAGATGCCGCCAACCCTGTGCCGCTGGCGGCGGACAGAATCGTGCAGGACGCTATCGCTTCGGTGCGTGGTCTGGTGGTGGACTCTGGCGCGAAGCTGTCTACAGGCGAACTCAGCAAGCAGATGGTGATGGCCTCCTCGGACCAGATCGTGCAGGTGCTTTCGAACCTGATCGAAAACGCGACGCGGTACGGGCGCACTCGTAATGGCGATCCTGCGGCGGTGGAAGTTTCCGCAACGCAGGATGGCGACATGGTGCGATTCGCGGTGCGCGATCACGGCATCGGCATAGGAAGCGAGCATCTGCAGCGCATCTTCGAGCGCTTCTATCGCGTGGACAAAGCGCGATCGCGTGAGACTGGCGGAACGGGCCTTGGTCTTGCGATTGCGAAGCACATCATCGAAGAACACAACGGCAAGATCTGGGTGGAGAGCGACCTCGGCGCAGGCTCGACGTTTATCTTCACGCTGCCGCTGGCGGCTTCATTCTCTGCACCGTAACAATCCGCAAAGTCTTCTTAATTCATGAACGCCCGCAGAAGTTTCTGCGGGCGTTCATCGTTTTGTAATCACGCGTTAGCTGATTGTTCATGCGTTGTTCGCAGGCCGTTCAAAGTCTCCTGTAACTATGCTCTCAACGGATCCAGTACAAAGCAGACGCAGTTCCCAGGAAACTTCTGTGTCAACGACAGCAACACCTGCGACGAGATCCGAAATTGAGAGGACGACCATGAAGCAACTTGTGAAGGTGGCCGCGGCACTTGTGCTGACGAGCGCTGCGGTGGCCCAGACCAGCCAGCCGAAGCATCCGAAGAAGAAGCCTGCGAAGACGACAACCGCAGCGCAGATCGAGCAGTTGCAGGAGCAGCTGCGTCGCCAACAGCAGGAGCTGGACACGATGAAGGGCCAGCTTGCTGATCGTGATCAGCAGCTCAGCACCGCGACGCAGAACACCACCAGCGCGCAGCAGGCAGCCGCCGATGCAGCCGCGAAGGCCAGCGAAGCGCAGGCAGCCGCAAGCTCGCAGCAGCAGCAGGTGAACACGCTCCAGCAGACCGTCACCGACATGAAGGCCACCGACCAGGGCCTGCAGGAGACGGTGGTTGCGAACCAGGCGCAGATGCGCCAGGAGCTCGAGAGCCCTCTCGCGCTGCACTACAAGGGCGTGACGATCAAGCCGGTAGGCTTCTTCGCGTTTGAAGGTGTGTGGCGTCAGCGTTCGGTGAACTCGGACATCAACACGCCGTTCAACACGATTCCGTTGCCGGGTGCGAACGAAGGCCACACGAGCGAGTTGAACTTCTCGGGTCGCCAGAGCCGCATCGGCGCTCTTGTCACGGGCGACGCGGGCAACTTCAAGCTCTCGGGCTACTTCGAAGCCGACTTCCTCTCGTCGGGTACGACCTCGAATGACAACCAGTCGAACTCCTACACGCTGCGTCAGCGTCAGTTCTGGGGCAAGGCTGAAACGGCAAGCCGCTTCGCCATCACCGGTGGCCAGATGTGGTCGCTCATCACGGAGACGGGCCTGAGCACGAACAACGCGACGGAGAAGCTGCCGAACACGATCGATCCTCAGTACATGGTGGGCTTCAACTGGACGCGTCAGCCTGGTGTTCGTCTGCAGCAGCAGTTCGGTGACATCAAGACCGGTCTCTTCACTGCAGCGATCGCGGTCGAGCAGGCGCAGACCCTCAGCGCTGGTGTGAACGGTACGGCTCCGGCTGGCTATCTCTTCCAGGGTGCTGGCGTGGGTGGCGGTTTGTACAACGCGACCGCGAGCTACTCGAACAACGTCGCACCTGACGTTCTCGTGAAGGGTACGTTGGATTATCCGCATGCGCACATCGAAGTCGGCGGCCTCGCTCGCTTCTTCCGCACGACGTACAACCCTCTGACGAGCGGCAACAGCTCGACCTACACCTACGACACGACCAAGCAGCTCAAGGACACGAAGACCGGCGGCGGCGCTTTCGCCAGCGTGCGTGTGACCCCGGGCAAGTTTGTGACGCTCGCAGTGCAGGGCCTTGCTGGACAGGGCGTAGCTCGCTACAGCTCGGCGACTCTCTCGGACGTAACCGTGAAGAACGACGGTACGCTTGAGCCGATCCGCCACTACAGCGGTCTCTTCTCGCTCGAAACGCACCCCACCAAGAAGCTCGATGTCTTCACCTACTACGGCGGTGAGTACAACCAGCGCACGCAGTACCAGATTGGCTCGAACATCTTCGGTTACGGCGCGACGTCGGCCAACAACGCAGGCTGCTATGCGGTTGCCGCAGTGGGCGGAAACGCCGCAACGGATACGGCGACCAACTGCGCTGGCCTCACGCGCTACATCCAGGAGGGCATGATCGGTTGGACCTATCGCATCGTCGACAGCCCGAAGATCGGCCGCCTGCAGTACTCGATGACGTACCAGTACATTCAGCGTAACCTTTGGTCGGGTTCGGTGGCTGGCACCACGGTTCCGAATGCACCGACCGGCCCCCGCGCGCTGGACAACATGATCCACGTTGGAATGCGCTACTACATTCCGTAAACAGCCGTAAATGCATCAAAATTCATCGAGCTGCAATGAGCGAGCACTAGCATGCTCATTGCAGCTGGGTGGTAGTCCTGGCAGTCCGAGAGAGTCAACAAGGAGAGTTGCATGAAGCTGAAAATGTTGGGCGTGGTCGCAGCGATGACCACAGTTTTGAGCGTAAGCGCAGCGGCGCAGAATTTGAACGGCGCAGGCGCTACCTTCCCGAATCCGATCTATTCCAAGTGGTTTGCTGAGTACGCGGCGTCGCACCCCGGCGTGCAGATCAACTATCAGGCTGTGGGCTCGGGCGCTGGCATCCGTCAGGCTTCGCAGGGCATCGTGGACTTCGGTGCAACCGACGGTCCGATGTCGGACCAGCAGATGTCGGAAGCGAAGGTCAAGCTCTTCCACATTCCGACCGTGCTCGGTGCTGTGGTTCCGACGTACAACATCCCGGGTGTATCGGCTGAGCTGAAGTTCTCGGGCGACATCATCGCGGACATCTACCTCGGCAAGATCACCAACTGGAACGATGGCCGCATCAAGGCGATCAACCCCGGCGTGAACCTCCCCGACCACCAGATCCTGCCGGTGTATCGTTCGGACGGATCGGGCACGACCTACATCTTTACCGACTTCCTCTCGAAGACTTCGCCTGACTTCGCCTCGAAGGTTGGCAAGAACACCTCGGTTCACTGGCAGGTGGGCATCGGCCAGAAGGGCAACGAAGGCGTTGCCGGCATGGTGCGCAACAGCCCGTACTCGTTCGGCTACGTTGAACTGATCTACGCGGTGCAGAACAACATGAACTTCGGCGTGGTGAAGAACCCCGCAGGCAAGTTCGTGAAGGCTTCGCCGGCGACGGTGAGCGCTGCGGCTGCGGGTGCTGCGAAGTCGATGCCGAATGACTTCCGCGTCTCGATCACCAACGCTCCGGGTGCAGAGTCCTACCCGATCTCATCGTTCACCTGGCTGCTGATCCCTCTGCAGTCGTCGGACGCGAAGAAGGGCGAGATCCTCAAGGAGTTCCTGAAGTGGATGCTTGCTCATGGCGAATCGGAAGCTGCGGCCCTGTCGTACGCTCCGCTCCCCGCATCGGTGGCGATGAAGGTTTCCGGCGCGATCAACTACCTCAAGTAGGTTTCACCGTACTGTAATGAATCGCCCTGCAACGCTTGCCGCTGCGGGGCGATTTCGTTTTCCATGACAGGTAAGTCGTTGAACTTCGAAATCTTGCGCGATGTTCACAGTCCGTTCACAGTTTGCAGCTAGTCTCTTCACATACCTTTGCTACGTTGAAGTGGTATCTCTAGGGGACGTACCTTTTGCCGATGGCCGAAATTAGCACCAGAGAAGAGAGTCGCACGACGGTGGGTCGTGCTCCTGCGGCGGTTCGCGAGTTCCTGCGAGCGCGCAGCAGCGGCAAGGTGGGGGACAGCGTCTTCCGCGGCCTCATGCTGGCCTGCGGTCTCAGCATCCTTGCCATCGTTGCGCTGATCGTCGTTATGCTGGTGCAGCAGTCGAAGCTTTCTCTGCACGAGTTCGGCTTCAAGTTCTTCCTGCGCTCGGCGTGGGACCCGGTCGCAGGCGATTTCGGCGCGTTGCCATTCATCTACGGCACGCTGGTCACCTCGATCCTCGCGCTGCTCATCGCGGTGCCTCTGGCGCTCTGCGTGGCGATCTTCATCATGGAAATCTGCCCCGGCCCGCTGCGTGGACCGGTGGCGTTTACGACCGAGTTGCTGGCTGCCATCCCTTCGGTGGTCTACGGCCTGTGGGCGGTCTTTGTGCTCGTTCCGCTGATGCGCGACAAGCTTGGGCCGCTGCTGGTCAAGCTCTTTGGCTGGACGGGTCTGTTCAGCGGCTCGAACTTCGGCGAAGGTCTGCTGACCGCCAGCATCGTGCTTTCGATCATGATCCTGCCTGTGATCTCGTCGATTACCCGCGAAGTCATGTCGGCGGTTCCTGTGAGCCAGAAGGAAGGCGTGCTGGCGCTCGGTGCCACTCGTTGGGAGATGATTCGCATCGCGGTGCTGCGCAATGCGCGCGTCGGCATCGTTGGCGGCATCATCCTGGGCTTCGGCCGCGCGCTGGGCGAGACGATGGCCGTGACGATGGTGATCGGCAACCACGCTGACATCTCTCGCAGTCTGTTCGCGCCGGGCTATACGCTGGCCAGCGTGATTGCGAATGAATTTACGGAGGCCACGGGCGATCTCTATCTGTCGGCGTTGATTGAGATTGGTCTGGCGCTCTTCCTGGTGACGATTGTGGTGAATACGATTGCGCGGCTGCTGGTGTGGGCCGTGACGCGCGGCCATGCCGTGCAGGGGCAATAACGATGGCCAACCAGCTACGCGCCTCCAAAGCCAACGTCAACCGCCGCGCGTTCGAGAACGCGATGGTCACCGGCATCTCCGTGCTGGGCACGATCGTCGTGCTGGTACCACTCATCGCGATCCTTGTGTACCTGATCTACAAGGGCGCGAGCTCACTCAACGTCGCCTTCTTCACACACATTCCGAAGCCCGTCGGCGAGACCGGTGGCGGTATGGCGAACTCCATCATGGGTTCGTGCATCATCCTTCTCCTCGCAAGCCTGCTGGGTATTCCTGTGGGTATCGCCGGTGGCGTGTACCTTGCGGAGTTCAGCGCAGGGAAGACGCTGGGGACGGTGATCCGCTTCGTCGCAGACGTGCTGAACGGTGTACCGTCCATCGTGATGGGCATCGCCGGCTACTCGCTGATCGTCGTGCACCAGAAACACTTCTCGGCGTTCGCGGCGGGCATCACGCTGGCGATCATGATGGTCCCAACGGTGACGCGCACCACCGAAGAGATGCTGCGCACGGTGCCGTATGCGCTGCGCGAGGCCGCGTACGGTCTGGGCGTACCGCGCTGGCGCATGGTCATGTCGATCTCGCTGCGTACTGCGGCTCCGGGCATCATCACCGGCTGCATGTTGGCGTTTGCGCGCGTCGCCGGCGAGACCGCACCGCTGCTGTTCACGGCGTTCGGCTCGCAGTTCTGGCCCTCAGGACTCAACCAGCCGATGGCCGCGCTGCCGCTGCAGATTTTCTCGTACGCGATGAGCCCGTATGACGATTGGCATCGCCTGGCGTGGGCCGGTTCGCTCGTACTGATTACGTTGATCATGGTTTCTGTTGGCCTCGTGCGTTACGTCACCTCGCGCGGCCAACTCAAGGGAGGGCACTAACTGTGGGTGTTGGGATTCAAGTCGAGAACCTGAATGCATGGTACGGCTCGACGCATACGCTGCATGAAATCAACCTCGAGCTGCCCGCGAACTCGGCGACGGCTTTGATCGGGCCTTCGGGCTGCGGCAAGTCGACCTTCGTGCGCTGCCTGAACCGCATGCATGAGACGAACCCGATCGCCCGCGTGGAGGGCAACGTCCGCATAGGCGAAGTCGATGTGTACAAGGAAGCGTCGCCGGTGGAGATTCGCCGCCGCGTAGGCATGGTGTTCCAGCGTCCGAATCCGTTCCCGACGATGTCGATCTATGACAACGTGGCGAGTGGCTTGAAGCTGAACGGTTTCCGCAACCGCAAGGTGCTGGACGAAGTTGTCGAGCGCTCGCTGCGTCAGGCTGCGCTTTGGAACGAGGTCAAGGACGACCTGAAGCGCAAGTCCGGTGCGTCGTTGTCGGGCGGACAGCAGCAGCGTCTGTGCATCGCCCGCGCTCTCGCGGTTGATCCGGAAGTGTTGCTGATGGACGAGCCGGCCAGCGCTCTCGATCCGGCTTCGACCTCGAAGATTGAAGATCTGATCTTCACGTTGAAGGACGAGTACACGATCGTGATCGTGACGCACAACATGCAGCAGGCTGCGCGTGTGGCGGAAAATACCGGCTTCTTCCTCAACGGCCATCTCGTTGAGTTTGCGCCAACGAATACAATTTTCACCAAGCCGAGCGACAAGCGCACGGAAGATTACATTACGGGGAGGTTCGGCTGATGCGCGTAAAGTTTCACCAAAATCTCGATGGCTTGAAGGAACGGCTGCTCGTGATGGCCGGGCTTGCAGAGCAAGCCATTCAGCGCGCCACGGAAGCCTATCGCACTCGCGACTTTTCGCTCGCGGACCTGGTGTTCCAGTCCGAGCCGGCGATCAATCGCATGGAGCGTGAGATAGACGAACTCGCTTATGAACTGCTCGCCACCGAGCAGCCGATGGCGATCGACCTGCGCTTCATCCTCGCGGTCATTCGCATCAATGCAGACGTGGAGCGTGTGGGCGATCAGGCGGTGAATATCGCTGCTCGTGCCGTGGAGATGGGCGCCCATGCGAACCCTGATCTGCCGGTAGACATTCCTAAGCTGGCTTCGCTGGCGCAGGCGATGGTGCGCAAATCGCTGCAGTCGTTCATCGAAGCCGATGCAGAAATGGCTCGCTCGGTGCTGACGATGGATGACGAGGTCGACGCGATGAACAAGGCAGCATACGGCGCGCTGACGGAGATCATCACGCGTCAGCCGGAGCTCACGCCGCAGGCGCTGAACGTGCTGATCATCGCTCGCAACCTGGAGCGCGTCGGCGATCATGCGACCAACATCGCAGAAGATGTCATCTTCTGGGTGCAGGGTTCGGACGTACGTCACAGCTCGATGGACTAACGCTTCAACCGCTTCAACCGCTTCAACTGCAATGGCTACGCTACCGGCGTAGCCATTGCTGCATCGCAGGAAGACGAGCGCTACGCATCGACGCGCCGACGTGATAGGCATGGTCGACGAAAGCGAGGATGCGCGCGACGACAGATCGACCGGCAGGGATGCAGGCATGGCAATCACTCATGCCAGGCGATGCGATCAAGATGTAAAAAGTGAGATGGTCGGGGCGATTGGATTCGAACCAACGACCCCCTGCTCCCGAAGCAGGTGCGCTACCAGACTGCGCTACGCCCCGAACCTTTGCGGATATCGTCTAGCGGGAATCGCGGCGTGGGCAGGCTCTTGAGAGAACACAGCTTTGCCGCTTGACGACTTATTCAGTCTAACAGAGATTGCCGCTGTACGGAGCCGCAGCCGCGCGTAGCTGAGGATATTTCGGCAGGCAATCGCAGATACCCAACGATCAAAGCCCATCCAGATCGGATGGGCTTTGTCTGTGCGGAGAAGCGATGGCTACTGAAGCGGCGGAATTACTGGCGAGCCGCTGTTGTTCGTCGTGGGTGCCGCTGCAGGTGCCACTGCGCGACTTGCTGTGGAACGACGAACCGCCGTGCGGCGATGTACACGCGTTGCGCCCGGTCGCGAGACCCCTGAGCGAACTGCGCCGTGATGCACGCCATACGCTTCACCGTGGCGATGGATCTGACCTTCGTCGAAGAGCTGCGTATTGCCGTCGTTGTACGTGGATCCGGTGGGCACGAGCACGTTGTCGAGCGTGCGGCCAGAGGTCTGGCCGACGCGGACTTCGATGCGCGAAGGATCGATGCCCTTCTCCTGCACGAGGTACTGGCGAGCGTTCAGAGCGCGCTCAGCCGCTTCCTGCGGGTTCTCGTTGGGGCGAGCATTGCCCACCATCTCGAGATGCGCATCGGTCTGCGAGCCGAGCGTGAGCGCGATGTCATCAAGGCACGCCTTGGCTTCGTTGTCTACGCGAGCCGGGCGGCGGCGATCGCGTTCGAAGCTGATAGAGCAAAGCTGACGCGTCTGCGGGATGACCGGAACGATCGGCATCGCGATCTGAACGGCAGCGGTCGAAGAGGCACGCTGGCCCTGATCGTCCACGACGTTGCAGGTGACAGTGATGAGGCCGTCGCCGATGCCTGCAGTGGTAAGGCGAGCGGTGCTGCCGTTGCCGGTGATCTGTCCTGCGCTGGCCGCATACGAGTAGGACAACGGACGATTGCCGGGGCTCCCTGCCGTTGCCGTGATGTCAATGGTCGTGCCCGAGGGCGCGCTGGTTGGCAGGGCCGAGCAGGAGATCGTGGGCGGTCCTGAGGCATCGGGGGCGGCGGCGACCGCAGTCGGCTCAACGAGCTTCTTGACCGTGAACGGCGCCTCGCAGGTCGCGATCTCATAGGCGTGCGGGCCTTGCGTAAGGCGCGCGCCGACGACGTACTCACCCGGCAGCAGGCCGGTGGTGTCCACCGAAGCCGTAGGGCCGTTGGGGGTGAGGTGGCCGCCGTTGGTGTTCCAGGTGAAGACGGCCTTGCGCTTGGGGTTCAGGCCCATGGTTTCTGCGGTCGCGGTGATCGGCTCACCCGCGAGCACCGAGCCAGGTTCAACCTTGCAGCCAATGGAAATCGGTTGCGGGTTATGAATCTCGCCGAAGCGAAGCACGATGCCGCCCGAAAGCTTGAGCGCGGAGATCTCTCCGAAGCCACCGACGTTTCCTGCGGGCAATACGAGCGGGCCGTAGACGACCTGCGAGTATTGCCAGTCCGCCTGGATCGGGCGCACGGCGAGACGCTGATTCCAGAACGGGAAGACGTAATCCAGCCCCGCACCGCCTGTGACGCCCCAGCCCCAGAAGAGATGCTGATCGACGGGGCCATTCGTGCGCTCGCCGCCGCCTAGAGCGTGAATGAACGGTACCCAGTGCCCGATGGGATAACGCAGAACAGGACCAGCTTCCGCGGTGTAGATGAGCTGATCGCACATGGTCTTCGTGCAGTTCGGATCGTACGGCTTGTGCTCGTTCTGCCCGGAGAAGTAAGAGCCTTCCATCTGCACGCCCACGTAGCGGTTGAAGTAATAGCTGACGCTCGCGGTGGCGTTGGGGTTCCACATGTCCTGATACTGCTTGCCGTCGATGCCGGAGTTCAGAGGGTGCCAGAAGGCGTAGCCGCCGTAAATATCGACGCGCGAATCCTTGTTGTCCGTCGCGGACTTAGCAGCCTGCGCATGGATAGACGCGGCGACCATACCGCAGACGAGCAGCGTGGCAACACCGGCAAAACGGCGGGCAAGCAGGCGGAACGTGGGCAGCAAGGAACCTCCCGAAATCCAACGGAAAACGGCATAAAAGTGGAAACAACTGAAGGAAGTTTACTGGAATGGTTCATCTGCAAAGGCTTTATCCACACGGGGTTGAAGATTTGCTTGTGGAATACGCGTCCCTAATTCCGACGCGTCGCGCAGCTGCGCTGTCAGACAGGATTTGCCGCCTGAGCCGAGGCCGCTTACACTGAAGTCATGCGAGTTTTGCGCGCGATTGCGATGTGTTGTCACCAGGCCCCCGCGGCCTGTTGTTGCCACTGATCGATCGACCCTACCCGGCCCACGCGGCTGAGGCTCGCAACACCCTTTCACATCCAGATCTATGCGACGTATCCCTGATTCGGCCTCGGCCGGTCGTCGATCGCCGCACATCACTCTTCGGAGGCACCACCTTTGTCTACACCCGTCGATACGCTGCCGGATTCGGTTCGCGAGGTTTATCACGAGCGGCTGAACCACCTGCAGGCGCTGGAGGCCGAGAGCCTCTACATCTTCCGCGAGGCCGTGGCTGAGTTCGCCAAGCCGGTCATGCTGTACTCGATCGGCAAGGACTCGAGCGTCATGTTGCGCCTTGCGCAGAAAGCGTTCTTCCCTGGCAAGATTCCCTTCCCGCTGCTGCATGTCGACACCAGCTACAAGTTCACGGAGATGATCGAGTTCCGCGACAAGTACACCAAGGAAATTGGCGCGGAGCTGATCGTGCATCGCAACGAAGAGGCGATTGCCGACGGCGCGAGCCCGTGGAAGCTCGGCACGCAGAACTGCTGCGGTGCTTTGAAGACGCGTTCACTGCTCGATGGTCTTGCTGAAGGCGGCTTTGACGCTGCGTTCGGCGGTGCTCGTCGTGATGAAGAGAAATCGCGCGCGAAAGAGCGTGTGTACTCGTTCCGCGATGGGGCGGGCCAGTGGGACCCGAAGAACCAGCGTCCTGAGCTGTGGTCGCTGTATAACTCGCGTCTGCGCAAGGGTGAGTCTATTCGCGTGTTCCCGCTTTCGAACTGGACGGAGCTCGACATCTGGCTCTATCTCTACTCGGAACAGATTCCGATCGTGCCGATGTACTTTGCGCAGGAGCGTGATGTCGTGGTGCGTGGCGGTACGTTGACGATCGTCGATCACACGACGCGTTTGTTACCGCATGAGACCGTGGAGAAGCGCATGGTGCGCATGCGCTCGCTGGGCTGCTCGCCCTGCACGGGCGCGATCGCCAGTGAGGCAGACACGCTGCCGAAGATTATCGAAGAGCTGATCACCTTCCGTCGTTCCGAGCGCGAAAACCGCGCGATTGACCACGACGAAGAAGGCTCCATGGAAACGAAGAAGCGGGAGGGCTACTTCTAAATGTCGACGACTACGTTGAACCTCACCGACGCTCAACATGAGCAACGCTTCCGCACTTTTCTCGACGCGCATCTCGACCAGGAGATGCTGCGCTTCACTACTGCTGGCTCGGTGGACGATGGCAAGTCGACGCTGATCGGTCGCCTGCTGCACGACACCAAGAGCGTCTACGAAGATCAGCTTGCGACGATCCGCGCGAGCCGCGTAAACCGCGCTGGCGAAGGCCGCGTGGATCTTTCGCTGTTGACCGATGGCCTGAAGGCCGAGCGCGAGCAGGGCATCACAATCGACGTGGCGTATCGCTACTTCTCGACCTCGAAGCGCAAGTTCATCATCGCGGACACCCCCGGCCACGAGCAGTACACGCGCAACATGGCGACCGGTGCTTCGACCGCTGATGTGGCGATTGTGCTCATCGACGCGAATGCGTTTGCTAAGGCCGGTGGCCTGCTGCCGCAGTCGCGCCGCCACACCTACATCGCTTCGCTGTTGCGCATTCCGCACGTCGTGGCAGCCGTGAATAAGATGGACCTCGTCGGCTACTCGGAAGAGGTCTACGCGCAGGTGAAGGAGCAGTTCACTGCGCTGGCGACGAAGCTCGGCATCAAGAGCATGGACATCGTTCCGGTGAGCGCGCTCGCGGGCGACAACGTTGTTGACCCGAGCACCAACATGCCTTGGTACACAGGAAAAACATTGCTCGAGTATCTCGAGACGGTGCCCCTCAAGGTGACTGACGAAGCCACAGAACCGCTGCGTTTTCCGGTGCAGCTCGTCGTGCGCCCTGACATGAACTTCCGCGGCTTTGCTGGTCGCGTGGAGCGTGGAGAAGTGCGCGCAGGGCAGAAGGTGAAGGCTTTGCCGAGCGGACGCACGACGCGCGTGAAGAGCATCGTGACGTACGACGGTGAGCTGAAGTCCGCCGCGTCGCCGCGCTCGATCACCATCGAGCTCGAGGACGAGATTGATCTCTCGCGCGGCGAAATGCTGATCGCAGAGAACGAAGTTGCGCCGTCGGCGAGCACGGCGTTTCGCACGATGATTGTGTGGATGCACGAGACGCCGCTGCGCGTAGGCAAGACGTATCTCGCCAAGCACACGACACGCACGGTGCGCGCTACCGTGAAGGCGATTCGCTATCGCGTGAACGTCAATACGACGGAGCATGTCGACGCGGCCGAGCTGCAGATGAACGACATCGCCGAGGTTGAGTTCGAGACCAGCTTGCCGCTGTTCTTCGACGCCTATGCAGAGTCGCGCGGCATGGGCTCTCTGATCCTCATCGACCCTGTAAGCAACGCTACTGTGGGCGCGGCGATGATCATCGAAGCCACGGAAGCGAGCAGCGACGATGCTGCGACGGGTTTTGCGTTCGTCGCGCTGCGCGGTGATGCCGCGGCCGCAAGGCGTATTGCTGAAGTCCTTGCATCGCAGCACCAGCAGGCTGTGATCATTGACGATGTGTTGATCGACGAGGCTTCTATCGTCTCCGTGGCGCGTGCGCTGCAGTTGGCTGGCGTGGTGGCGATCACTTCGCGCTCGCTGGACGAAGCCACGACTGCAAAGCTTCGCGACCTTGTGGGTGATGCATTCATCGAATCAGCAGAGGCCGCCGAAGAGCGGTTCGTTCGCTAGGCGAACGAGAAGGGGCACACCATGTCGAGTGTGGCAGAGAGCAATGTGCTGGAGGACAACGCAGCGGTAGAGGCGTTGTCGGCAGAGGAGCTTGTCGCAGAGGTGCTGCGCGCCAGCGGTGGCGAGCACGTGTGCCTCACCTCGAGCTTTCAGGCGGAAGACATGGTGGTCCTGCATCTGCTGCGCAAGCACCTGGCAGATGTGCCGGTGATCTTTCTCGAGACCGGCTATCACTTCCCGGCACTGATCGAGTATCGCGATCGGCTCGTGAACGAGTGGCGGCTGAACCTCGTCAATGCGATGCCGAAGCAGACGCTGGCGGAGCATGAGAGCCAGTTCGGCCTGCTGCATATCGTGCAACCAACGGAGTGCTGCAACCTGCGTAAAGTCGAGCCGTTGATGCGTTCTCTTGAGCCGTACTCATGGTGGTTTACGGGGTTGCGTCGTGAGCAGTCGCCCACGCGCGCGGGCCTGAAGAAGGTGGAAGACCACAAGCTGCCGACGGGGAAGATGCTCAAGAAGGTCAGCATCCTCGCGGATTGGGATTGGGCGCGAGTGGAAGCTTATGCGAATGAGCATGGCATCCCGAAGCTTTCGCTCTATGACCTCGGCTACACCTCCATCGGCTGCGAGCCTTGTACGAAGATCCCTGAGGCTGGCGCTGATCCCCGCTCTGGACGGTGGGGCGGCAAGAAGCTCGAGTGTGGCATTCACACCTTCAGCGAGAAAGCCTCTTAGCGAGAAATGAAAAAGCGCCCTTCCTGCATGAGGAAGGGCGCTTTTTTAGTCCTTCAGACCATAGTCAATTTTGGGTGCGTTGGGGAAGACCGTGGAGTGTGTCGTCGCTTCCCACTTCACCGCTTCTGCCGCCCGCGCTTTTTCAACGTGCTTGACGCGTGCCTCTGCATCCACGCCAAGGATCAGGCGAGCGGGAACGTCGTCGCTTGCAGCAAGCTTTACGATGACGTCGGCGATGCGCCTGGGATCGCCTTCGCTATTGCCGCGCACGGCTTCCAGCAATTTCAGGATGGCGCCAACGCTGTCGACGTACTCAGGCAGTAGTTCAGGCGAACCTTCGCCTGCGCGATGCGCCCAGTTCGTCCGAATGCCGCCCGGTTCTAGTGTGCAGACTTTGACTCCAAAAGGCGCGACCTCGAAGCCCAGGGAATCGCTAAGGCCACCCACGGCCCATTTCGCTGCGTGATAGGGCGTGTTGCCGGGCATGGCAATGCGACCTCCAATCGAGGAAACCTGGAAAATATGGCCGCTGCGTTGCTTGCGCATCACGGGAACGGCGGCGCGTGTGGTGTAGACAACGCCCCAGAAGCAGGTGTCGAAGACGCCGTTGAACTGCTCGTCGGTCATCTGTTCGAACGGCGCGAAGAAGCCGTAGCCGGCATTGTTCACAAGAACGTCGAGAGTGCCGAAGGTATCCACGGCCGCGAGTACGGCAGCCTTGGCGGCGTCCTGGTCGCGGACTTCAAGGGTGAAGGGCAGGATGCGAGTGCCATACTGCTGCACGAGGGAGTCGAGTTCGTGAATGCGGCGAGCGGTGGCAACAACGTTGTCTCCGCTTGCGAGGGCGGCTTCGGCAATATCGTGGCCAAGGCCGTTGCCAGCGCCGGTAATGAGCCAGGTTTTAGGCATGAGTGTTCTCTCCTGCATTCATAGACGCATGAATGAGTGAGTGGTTGCTCATTTATTTTGTCTGTTCGTTTACAGCACGCCAGAACGCGGCAAAGCCTGCGTCGATCAACTTCTTACGATTCTGCGGATGCAGCGCAATGGTCTCGAGGACGGCTTCCTGCATGGAGCGCATCAACGAGGAAACAAAGGACTTCGGCATCGACCGAAACGCTGGAGCTTTGCGGAGTTCTGCGAGGACGCGCTCGATCTCCGGCTTGGCTCCCGACGAAAGCTCGCGTGTTTCTGGTTCGATGGCCGCGCACAGATGGAGCAGAGAAGAGGCCTTGCCTTTGGCTGGATGGCGAGAGTTCCAATCGATATAGCTGTTCCACACATACCGGGCGCGCTCTTCGAGCGATCCGCCGACCGGGAAATTCCTGCCAAGGGCTGTGTAGGTTTCGCGTTTCAGCTCGGCGTAAAGTTCGTTGAAGAGAACGTCTTTATTCGAGAAGTAGATGAAGAGTGTTCCTTCGGCGACGCCAGCTCGTTTGGCGATACGAGCCGTGGAGGCGCTCAGGCCTATCTCGGCAATTTCATGTGTGGCGGCCTCGAGGATCGCGGCGCGCTTTTCTGGACTCTTCGCTCGTGCCATGCTTAATCGAGGGTATAGCTTTTGTGATGCTTCTGCTGAGCGGTAGCATCCAAGAAAGACACGATGCGCGAAATGATCCGAATCGTCGAGCTTTGGAAGCAGGGCGGCGCTGTCGCGCTGGTGACGCTCGTGCGCGTTGAAGGATCGAGCTATCGCAAGCCTGGCGCACGGCTGCTGCTGGCTGCGAATGGCGAATATGCGGGTGCCATTTCCGGAGGATGCCTCGAAGCAGAGGTGTTGCGGAAAGCTCAGTGGAAGATTCGTCAGGGCGCTTGTGTTGATCGCTACTCCACATTGTTTGACGACACCGCGGAGATTCCTTTTGGCCTTGGCTGCGGCGGGACGGTCGACCTTCTTCTGGAACCGACCGACACACCGGCCTGCGTCGCGCTCATGGAAGCGTTTGAAGCTTGTCTGCATGGTCAGACGAGGCGCGTTCTCACGACGTTGCCGATAGAGAATCGTCCGCTGCAACGCTGGATCTTTAGCGAAGCAGGAGAACGACTCTTCGGCGAAGCGGGTGCGGTCCCTGCGGAAGGAACGTACGAGGAGATGCTGTTGCCCCCACAGCGTTTGATTCTTTGTGGCGCGGGTGATGACGCACAGGCAATGGCGAGCACCGCTGCCTCGATGGGGTGGCGTATCAGCGTGGTGGATGGCCGCACACAATGGGCGACGAGGGCGCGGTTCCCTGAAGCGGAATCTGTGGGATGCTCGCTTGACGACTTGCTGCTGAACCCGTCTGATGCGGTCGCGATCATGACACATAGCTATGAGCAGGACCGCGATTTTCTGGAACGCATTCTTCCCGCAGCCCCGCGCTACCTGGGCTTGCTCGGAGCGAGGCATCGAAGCGCGCTGCTGATGGCCGAAGCTGCAGCATCCCTGCAGTGGCCGCTGGAGCGTGTATGCGAGGCCGTGAACTCGCCGATGGGGCTTGATCTCGGCGGAGACGGCGCGGACTCTGTGGCGTTGGCAACGATCGCGGAAATTCAGGCGAGCCTTCACGGCAAGCTGCCGCTCACTCGCCGACTCAGTGTTGCGATGGTGGAAGAGCAAATCGAAAAGGGCGGGGCGTCTCGCTATCTGCAGACGCAGTGCGTTCTATGAACGTCGCAGCGGTGATTTTGGCCGCAGGCTTCTCGCGCCGTTTGGGTCAGCCAAAGCAGTTGGTGACGGTAGGCGGAGCAAACTTGCTGCAGCTTACGGTGAAGGTTGCGCTGGGCGCAGGACTGTCGCCTGTCGTAGTCGTGGTGCAGGACGCGACGGTTGCTGAGGGCGTTCTTGCCGACAACGTGCGCGTCGTAGTGAACCCGAATGCAAGCGAGGGCATGGCCGCGTCGATCCGTTGCGGCGTGCAGTTCCTGGGCGCTGCGCAGGGACTGGTTGTGGACGGAGCGGTGATACTCGCCTGCGATCAGGTGGGACTCGCCGTGGAGCACGTCAGGGCACTCGTGGAAGATCGCACCCGCATCAAAGCCAGTCGTTATGAAGGGCGAACTGCCGTGCCTGCGTATTTTCCGCATACTCGCTTCACGGATCTGCTGGCGCTGCATGGCGATCAGGGGGCGCGAGCGCTGATTCGCAACGCTGAGGCGGTGCAGGACGAAGGACTCGCGCTTGATATCGATACGCCCGAAGACCTGCAACGGGCGCGCGCGTTATACGGCGAGTGATCGAATGAATTCTTCGAGCAGGTTCTCTGCCACTGTGGAGCGGTAGCGCGCGGTGGAGCGGATGTCGTCGATCGGCTTTGCTTCCAGCGCGAGCGCTGCTCGTCCGATGCGAACCGTCTCCTCGAGTTGGTCCGGCGCGAGTGAAGCTCCTGCAAGCGCAGACTCCGCTGCAGTGCAGCGAATGGGACGATCGGCCAACGAGGCTGCGCCGAGGCGAATCTCCTGAAGGATGTTGTTCTCAACGCTTGCGAGACCGGCGAGTGCGATCTTGGAAATCGCCAGCGCGTTGCGCGTGCCTACCTTGCGAATGTAGGGTCGATGGCTATCTTGCTGCGCGGGGATCGTCACGCTGTGTACGAGTTCGTCGGGACGCAACGCAGTCTTCTTGTAGCCGAGATGGAAGTCGGCATAGGGAAGTGTGCGCGTGCCGCTCTGGCTGATGAGCGTGATGGTTGCGCCATAGACCAGCAGCACCGGCGGATTGTCCGCGGCAGGGGAAGCGTTCACGATGTTGCCACCGAGCGTGGCACGATTCTGGTTGGCGATGGCGCCGGTCCACGAGGCGGATTGCGCGAGCAAGGGAAGTTTCGCTGCGATCAACGCACTCCGGCGGATGTCGGTGAAGGTCGTGTTCGCGCCGAGGACGATGCTGTCAGCCTCTTCGCGGATGAAGCGCAACTCTGTGAGGTGTTGCAGCGAGAGCAGCGAATGATGCGGTAGGCGGCCGACGCCGAGCGCGACCATCAACTCTGTGCCTCCAGCGATGGGCATATGCTGCCCGGGCTCTGTGGCGAGCTTCGCGAGGATCGCATCAAGCGTTGGCGGTGCGGCGAGTTCGTACTGCGTCACGTCAGAGCGCATCGGTTACTCCTTGCCCGCGAGCGCGCACTGCGCTGCCTGTTGCACGCTTTCGAAGATGCGCATGTATCCGGTGCAGCGGCAGAGATTACCGCCGAGGCCTTCCTGAATCTGCTCCATCGTCGGATTCGGATGCTTATCGAGCAGATGTTGCGTTGCGAGGATCATGCCCGGCGTGCAGATGCCGCACTGCGCTCCGCCGCGTTCGAGGAAGCATTGCTGGATCGGATGAAGGTGTCCATCCGTGGCCACGCCTTCGATGGTGCGGAGCTGCGCTCCTTGCACCTGCAATGCAGGCACCAGGCAGGAGTTCACGAGCTCGCCGTTCATCATGACAGCGCAGGCACCGCACTCGCCTTCGCCGCAGCCTTCTTTCGTGCCAGTCAGGTGCAGGTCTTCGCGCAGCACATCAAGCAGACGCTTCATCGGCGGCACTTCTAGGCTCTGCGTCTGGCCGTTGATGGTGAGTTGAATCAAAGATGGCTTCGTATGGCTCATGCGATGGTTTCCACGCGCGTATCGCGGTCCGTTGTAGGGTCGAGATCTTCGGTTCCGCCGTGTGGATGTCCCAGCGACATGTAGCGTTCGTAAATGTCTTCAGGCAACAGGGGAATGGTGTTGAAGCTCACGCCTGTAGCGTTCTCGATGGCGTTGAGGATTGCAGGCGCGGGGCCATCCATCGGAAGTTCGCCGATGCCCTTGGCCCCGTTAGGGCCGTGGATGGACGGCACCTCTTCGAAGTGCACGTAGATCGGCGGCAGATCAGCCGATGTCGGCATGATGTAGTTCGTCATCTGATTGTTCATCATGCGGCCGTTTTTCCAGACGCACTTCTCATACAGCGCGTAGCCGATGCCTTGCGCGACGCCGCCTTCCACCTGTCCCTTAGCGAGCACAGGATGCATGACGCGGCCCACTTCCTGCAGCGCATCGAACTGCGTGCAGGTCGCGGTGTAGGTGCGGGTGTCCAGCGCGACCTCCGCCACATAGACGGCCCAGGCGTAGCCGGGATATGCGTCGCCGCGATAGAGGGCGTCGTCCCAATAGATCTTCGTCGGTGGTTCGTAGCGTGCGCTTTCGCGCAGCGGGCCATGCTCGGCGAGATACGCAAGCGCAGCTTGCTGGAACTGCTCTGGCGTGTGGTTCTCAGGCAGCTTCGCGAAGCTGCGCAGCGTATGCAACATCTGCTCACTCACACGCTGCACGAGTTTACCGACAATCATTGCGGTGCGGCTTGCGACGGTAGGGCCGCTGTTCGGTACGACGCTCGTGTCGGGGCGAGCGATGTTGATCTGGTCATACGGAAGCTGCAGTGCGGAGGCCGCAGCCTGGCAGAGAATCGTGTTCGTGCCTTGGCCGAATTCCGTGGAGGAGACGAGGATCTGTGGCGTTCCATCCGGCAGCAGGTCGAGATGCACGAGCGAGTTAAGGCGGCGCTCGCCAGAGCCGGTGAAGCCTGTGCCGTGCATGAAGGTCGCGAAGCCCACACCGCGTTTGATCGGTGAAGTCTTGTTCTCCTCTGCATAGCGAGCGATCTTCTCGTGATAACCCGCTTCATCGAGCGCGCGCGTCAGCAGCTTTTGCATGTCGACTTCTTCGACGAGCGGCTGGCCGGTCGCTGTGCAATCGCCGGTGCCGAGGAAGTTGCGACGGCGAAGCTCTTCAGGGCTGATGCCAATGGTCTTTGCGATCTTGTCCATGTGGCGCTCGAGCCCGAAGAGGGACTGCGGCGCACCAAAGCCGCGAAAGGCTCCATGCGGCGGAATGTTCGTAGCCATCGCCTTCGATTTCACGCGAATGAACGGCCATTTGTAGGGGCCAGGCGCGTGGATGGTCGCACGCGACAGAACGACAGGAGAGAGTGTGGAGTAGGCGCCACCGTCGATGGCGACGTCGATCTCTGCACCGAGCAGCTTGCCTTCCTTCGTGACCGCAACGCGAAGACGCGTGCGCGAGGGATGCCGCTTCGTGGTAGCGGCCATATCCTCCGCGCGATCATACGTAATCTTCACAGGATGGCCGCTCTTCATGGCGAGCAACGCGGCATGAGAGCCGATGACGGAGGGGAAGTCTTCTTTGCCGCCGAAAGCTCCGCCGGTTTCCACCTGGATCACGCGGCACTTTTCTTCGGGAAGATGAAAGACCTCCGTCAGTGCGTGGACCAGGTAGTAGGGGCATTGCATCGAGCCCTGCACACAGACGCTTTCGACGTTCCCATCCGCGTCGCGGAAGCACTCGGCGATCACGCCATTGTTCTCGATGTAGAGCTGCTCCTGCGCGCCGGTGTGATATTCCCCGGTGACGATGAAGTCGGCGTTGTCGAAGGCTTCCGCGAGTCCTGCTTCCACCTCAGCGCCTTCGCCGGAGTACATCGTGTACGTCTTGAAACAGTTTGCCGATGCGTTCCACTTGGAACCATCCCAGATGATGCGATCCACGTCACCGTCGGCTACAGCCTGCTCGCTCTCTTCAATGGTGAAGACGCCTGGGAACTCTTCGTAGTCGATTTGGATCGCTTTGAGCGCGTGCAGAAGCGCGTGCTTCTCGGGGTGCGCGAGAAGCAGGATCGGCTCCTCCGGATGATTTACATACTCATCGGCAAGACAGGGATGATCCTTAGTGAGGTGGATGACGGTGTTTTCGCCGGGAATGTCACGCGCGCTAACGATGCAGTACTCATCCCAGTTCACCCCAATGCCAAAGGTGATCTTGCGAATCCGTCCGCGCGCGATGGTCGAGCGCACCGTTGCGCCGAACCACATGCCGGGCAACGAAAGATCATCAATGTAACGGGCCTCGCCCAGGACTTTGGAGCGGCCCTCTTTGCGAATCGGGGAAGCACCAATGCCGCCAGTCGTCTCTGCCATATCCAGCCTTCGGAACCTAGGAGGTATCGAAAGAGAATAGCGCAATCGTGCGCTGCTGGAAAGGGTTCCGTCGCTATCCGCTAGAAGTGGCGGAGGCGTGGGCGTGAGGCATCAGATTCGTTGATGGGAGATACGCTTCCCGTTGATGGGTTCGTCGGCTTTTCCATGGTCTTTTCGATCGACCGCGTGACGAGGTCGCGCGAACCGAGACCAATGGCCAGCGAGAGTGTCAGCACGATCCCGCCGAAGAGGATGCCGAAGGCCAGATCAATGATTGAGCCGCCTACGCCGATATGATCGAGCGCCATTGCGGAGGCAAGCACCAGCACGAGCCACTTGATGCCGAGCGAAAGGAAGCGCGCGTATTGCAGTTGCGCGTTCACTGCGCCGACAAGAACGCTGCGGGCGAGGAAGCGCGCCGCCAGCGAGCCGAAGAAGAGGATGATCGTCGCGCCGATAAGGTGCGTGAAGTACGGCAGCAGCAGATAGGAGACGTTCGTGTTCGAGGAGAACGCCTCAGAGAATGCAGTGAGGCCAATGAGCACGCCGATGAACAGGCAAAGCCACATGATCGTGCGCGAGACGATGAGCGTCGGTGAAGTCGAGGGCGTCCAGGCAGAGGCTGTGCTGCTGCTGAAGCGTTCGTCGAAGCGCAGCGCGGTGAGTACGCGCTTGACGAGCATCGCGATTACGACGCCTAGTAGTCCGATGATGAGCACGGCGACGAGGAACGCCGCGATACCCGGCAGGAAGTTTACCAGCGTCACCACGGCGCGGTGCATCGACTGGCTTAGTGCGGTAACGATTTGCTCTCCCATGGGAGTCGGTCCTTTCATTCAATGCGTCGGTCGCGCAGCGTTGGGGCGATGAGCTTAGGCTATGGGTTGAAGCGATCTGGCCAACGCCAACGCGCTACTAGATACGGCTTCTCGCGCTCGAAAGCCTGGGCGACATTTTCGGCTTGTCGGGCAGCGCGTTCGCGGTCATCACCTACGGCGCGAATGTAGGACGCGACCCACGCGAGGTACAGCGGAGTCATGGCGCCGAGCAGGTGACTGCGGTTGAGTGTGCGTGCATGGAAGGCCAAAACGAAGTCATAAACGACACGCGCCCAGAGACTCGCGTCGAAGGAGAACTCTGCTGCCGGCAAACGAGAGAGCTTCTTCACGGCCAGCAGTGACTGCGGCGGAAGCACGATGGCCCACAGTTCCGTCAGGTTGTTGCTCGCAAGCTGAAATGCGTCGAGCATCGACGCGATCTCATCTGTGTCAATCACCGGAAACGTCTGGTCCGCCGTCGTGCCCGGAGTGGATTCGTTGAGCACCGCGCGGCCGCGTTGCCAATAGCTTGCCTTGGCCTCAATGTCGGCGAAGAGAGATCCCGCAACGGCAGCCAAGAGCGCGTTGAGGTCGGCTTCCGTAGGTCCGGGCAGCACGCGGTGCGGCATCGCTACCTGGCGCACCTGATAGCCCGCGATCGCAGCCTCGGCCACGGGCCAGATCAGCGACTCTGTACCCGCACTCTGTGCGCGCCGCGCGAGCTGCGCGAGTCGTGCGAGCATGCGTGGCGAGAGAGCTACATCCGCAGGGAGCGCGAGTTCGATGTCCGTAGTGAACAGCGTGCGAGTAAGCGGATAAATAATGGCCTTCGTTACCAGCGCGTCGTGCGGTTCGAGCGGATACATCGGCACCACGAGATCAATGCCGCTGGAGACGGTATCGACCATCGAGCGCAGACCTTCAAGAGGCAGCGTGGTGGTGTCAGTGCCGAGCAGCAGCACCGCGGTTGCCTGTTGCTGCTGGCTCAGCGCTGCGGCTGCGAGATAGTCGCTCGCGCCGAGCACCCATTGAAGCTGAGTGCGCGCGGGTGCATAAGAGACGGAGTGGTAGTCGCTGCTCTCCTGCGCGCCGGCAAAGACCAGTTGCGACGCGTCAAAAGCATGCAGCAGGTAGTGCACGATCTCAGTGGTCTGCTCGGTAGACATCATCGGCAGGCACACAAGAATCTTGCCCGTCGCCGCGCGGCTCGTCGTGTCGTTCATCGTTTCTGGGGAAAGGGATGCGGTCGCCATAGATTCGTCAGTCTTCGATTACTCCCATCCCTCCGCGATAGCCAGCAAGCCCTCGAGCGGGATCGCCAGCCATGCCGGACGATTATTCAATTCGTACAGAAGCTCGTAAGAAGCCTTCTCAAGCTGCAACGCTGCGAGCAGGCGCGTAGCGACAGAACGCGCGGGAATCAAGGTAGCATTCTCTGCAATGGCAAGATCATACGCCTGCATGAACGCGCTCGAAGCGGCGAGCTCCCACTGCCTGGCGGCTTCCGGTGAGGCGTTTGGCTGTTGCTGTAATGCGGTATGAGCTGCATAGCTCAAAGAACGCAACATGCCGGCAACGTCCTTGAGCGGCGACTGTTTCTCGCGACGTTGATCGAGTGTACGAGCAGGCTCGCCTTCGAAATCAACGATCAGAAAATCCTGCGCCGAGCGAAGTACCTGGCCAAGGTGATAGTCGCCGTGAATGCGGATCCGCTGACCGAAAGCTCCTGCCTGGAAGGTGAGCGCATTCAAGGCGCGGGCCAACTTCGTGCGCTGTGCGAGGAGAGCGTCGGCCATCTCGCGCGTGCGGCCTTCGAGCGTGGGCTGCTTTGCCGCGAGCGCGTCGAATGCCTTTGTCACCTCTGCGGTGATGCGCGCGCGATCTTCGGCGAACGCATTTTCGCTGTAAGGAATCGCAGCGAAGGAGGGATCGTCCGTAGGCGTTGCGAGCGCGAGATGCATCTCCGCGGTGCGCTTTCCAAGCAGTCGAATCGCATCGAGCGATTCATCAGCGCCCGCCGATGCAAGATGACGACCGAGCGCATCGAGCACCCACTGCCAGCCGTCGCCTTCGTTCGCGGCGAAGCTTTGCAGGAAGGCCAGCGTCGTCTGGTCTTTCTTCACATGCAGATCGCCGAGATACGCCGGGATGTTGGGGAAGTGCGCTACATCCGTGAGGAATCGCGTGATCTCCACATCCGGGTTCTCGCCTGCGCGCACGCGGCGGAATAGCTTCAGAATGGCTTTTTGGTCATAGAGGATCGACGTGTTCGACTGCTCCGCAGATCCGAGGCGCGACACTTCGTTCGCCAGCGACATGGCGTCGAGCGAGGCCGAGCGTGAGGCATCGAGCGAGACCGAATGCGATTGATCATGCTGTGCCGGGGCCGATGTTTCGCGCGTAGACGGCGAGGATTCGAGGATGATGCGCAGCAACGAATCACGGAATGCAGCGTTCGCAACCGCATCGTAGAGCACCGCCGCAGGCTCGCCCTTGATGGAACCAATGATGTTCTTCGGCGTGTTCGTCTGAAGCGCTTCAGCCTCCCCACCGCGCGCGATCGCCAGCGGAAGTTGATACTGCTCGTCTTCGCCCGCCGCATACACCACATCAATCACTGTCAGTAGCGCGTCGGTGTGAGGCACGGGCGTGGATGTGAGCACTCGTACCTCGCGCACCTCGCGCGACTTGCTTCCAAACCAGCGTTGTTGCGGCAGATATTGCTTCAACATTTCCGAGAGAGCAAACCTCTCAGGCGACTCGATCAACTGAGAAAGCGTGATCGCTTCTTCCGTTGGTGCGGCTGCTGTCGGCGCATACTTCACGGCTGCGGCCGGACGCGCTGCGGGAGCGGGTTGCAGCTCCAGCCAGAAGAAGCTGTAGGGTGCGAGCGTCAGCGCATAAGGCGACTCGTCAATGGTGGGGAAGGGCACATAGCCGAGCATCTCTACCGGCTGGCGGCCTGCAAACTTGCTGAGGTCGAGTTGCACCGGCTGTGCAAAGCGCGAGAGGTTGGCGACGCAAAGAACGGTTTCTGATCCGCGTTCGTCTTCATAGGCGCGCACGTAGGCAAGCACCTTGCGGTTCTCCGGATGCAGGAATTCGAGGGAGCCACGGCCGAATACGTGGAAGAGTTTTCGCAGCGCAATCATGTTGCGCGTCCAGTGCAGCAGCGAAGAAGGGTCGCTCTCCTGCGCCTCGACGTTGATCGCCTGATAGCCCCAGATGGGGTCCATAATGACGGGGAAGTAGAGCTTCGCGGGGACGGCTTTCGAGAAGCCGGCGTTGCGATCCGAGTTCCACTGCATCGGTGTACGCACGCCGTTGCGATCGCCGAGATAGATGTTGTCGCCCATCCCGATCTCATCGCCGTAGTACATGATGGGCGTGCCGGGGAAGCTGAAGAGCAACGAGTTCAGCAGCTCGATGCGACGACGATTGTTGTCGACCAGCGGAGCCAGACGGCGACGGATGCCGACGTTCACGCGCATGCGCGGATCGGACGCGTACGCCATATTCATGTAGTCGCGCTCGTCGTCGGTCACCATCTCGAGCGTGAGCTCATCATGGTTGCGCAGGAACAGGCCCCACTGACAGTCGGGCGGAATCTCCGGCGTCTGCGCCATGATGTCGGTGATCGGAAGACGATCTTCCTGGCGCAGCGCCATGTAGATGCGCGGCATCAAGGGGAAGTGGAATGCCATGTGGCACTCATCACTGTCGCCGAAGTAGGGCCGCACATCGGCTGGCCACATATTCGCTTCGGCGAGGATTAAGCGGTTCTCGTATTCAGCGTCGATGACGGCGCGAATCTCTTTGATCTTGACGTGCGTTTCGGGCACGTTTTCGCAGCTTGTGCCGTCGCGCTCCACGAGGTACGGAATCGCGTCGAGGCGAAGACCGTCCACTCCCATGTCCATCCAGAAACGCATGGCGTTGAGGACTTCGTCCATCACGCGTGGATTGTCGAAGTTCAGGTCAGGCTGATGAGAGAAAAAACGATGCCAGTAGTACTGTTGCGCAACTTCATCCCAGGTCCAGTTCGATTTCTCCGTGTCGGTGAAGATGATGCGCACACCGTCGTAGAGCTTATCCGTATCGCTCCACACATACATCTCGCGTTCGGGCGAGCCCTTGGGCGCGAGCCGTGCGGCTTGGAACCACGGATGCTGATCGGAGCTGTGGTTGATGACCAACTCGATCATCACCTGCATGCCGCGGTCATGCGCTTCGTTGAGGAACTGCTGAAAATCTTCGATGGTGCCGTAGCTGGGGTTGACCGAGTTGTAGTCAGCAATGTCGTAGCCATCGTCGCGCAGGGGCGAAGGGAAGAACGGCAGCAACCAGAGGCATGTGACGCCGAGCGCCTGCAGGTAGTCCAGCTTCGAGATGAGCCCCTGGAAGTCACCGATGCCGTCGCCGTTGGAGTCACAGAACGCACGGACGTGCAGTTCATAGATGACGGCGTCTTTGTACCAAAGTGGATCAGTGGCGCTGCAGGGCTTTTTCACTCGCGGTGGCCTTTCGTGCGTGGCTTCCTTCGGTTGGATGCCGTGTGGGGCCCAAAACGCTGTTCGTCGATTCGGTTTCGTCCAAAGTTGATTGCCTCGTGAGCGACGCGGCTCGCGAGGCAATCAACTCGATGACTATCCTCGGATGCGGAAGACGTGCGCGACTGCGGTCTCGGGCTTCAGCGCCACGAAGTTCCACTGGTTGTTCCAGTCGTACTGCGTACCGGTCAGCAGGTCCTCTACCGTAAACGCGCCACTCCACGGCAGTCCCAGCGCTTCCATGTTCAGATCGAGCCACGCGCTCTGTTCGTGCTGATGGTCGAGGTTCACGATGGTGAGAATGACGTCTCCCGTCGCCGAGCGCTTCGAATAAGCGATGATCTGCTCGTTCGGCGAGGTGTGGAAGACGAGGTTCTCGTTGCGCTGCAGCGATTCATGTGCGCGACGAATTTCGTTGAGCTTGCGGATGTACGGCGCGATCGAGATCGGGTTGCTGCGGTCCCACGAGCGCAGCTGATACTTCTCGCTGTCGAGGTACTCTTCGCTGCTCGTCTTGCCGGGCGAGGGCTTTGCGGGGCGGCCCTCGCAGAGTTCGTACGCCGGGCCATAGATGCCCCAGTTCGCGCTGAGCGTAGCGGCGAGCGTCGCGCGCAGCTTGAACATCGCGGGGCTGCCGGTCTGCAGCTGCTCATGCAGAATGTCCGGCGTGTTCGGCCACACGTTCGGACGGAAGAAGTCCCGCACCGGCTCGTTGCAGATCTCCGTGAAGTACGCTTCGAGGTCGGCCTTCGTATTGCGCCAGGTGAAGTAGGTGTAGCCCTGCGTGTAGCCGCCCTTCGCGAGCGAATACATGACGTGCGGACGCGTGAAGGCCTCGGCGAGGAAGATCACGTCCGGGTTCTTCGCCAGCACCTCTGCGATGCACCACTCCCAGAAGGGCAGCGCCTTGGTGTGCGGATTGTCTACGCGGAAGACCTTGACGCCGCGGTCCACCCAGAACTTGAAGACGCCGTAGAGCGCATCCCACAAGCCTTTCCAGTCCTTCGACTCGAAGTTGAGCGGATAGATGTCCTGATACTTCTTCGGCGGATTCTCTGCGTACTGGATGGTGCCATCCGGGCGGATGATGAACCAGTCTGGATGTTCCTTCACCCAGGGGTGATCGGGCGCGCACTGGAAGGCGATATCGAGCGCGACCTCAAGGCCGTTCATCTGCGCCGCGCTCACGAGGTCCGCGAAATCATCGAGCGTGCCAAGTTCCGGCAGGATTGCGGTGTGTCCGCCTTCCTTGCCACCCACGGCCCAGGGACTGCCTACATCACCCTCTTCGGCGGTGACGGAGTTGTTCTTGCCCTTGCGATACTGCACGCCGATGGGGTGAATCGGCGGCATGTACACGATGTCGAAGCCCATGCGTGCAATCTCGGGAAGACGCTCCACGACATCCTTCAGCGTTCCGTGGCGGCCTTCGATCGGCGAGCAGGAGCGCGGGAAAAGCTCATACCAGGCCGAGAAGCGCGCGCGTTCGCGATCTACCCACAGCGGCAGCTGCGGCTCGAAGGTGGTTGCGTAAGCGAGATCGGGGTACTGTGCGGCCAGCGCGAGCACGTCGGGCTTGATCGGATTTTCGTAGAAGGGAAGGTTCGATTCCGCCAATGCGATCAATTGCTCTGCGGTGAGCTTGAGCTTGGCAGCATCTTTGCCCTTGGCGCGCTTCGCTGCCGCTTCCAGATGGTTGGCGCCGATGCGCAGCGCCAGCGGAATGTCTTGCGGGGAGTCGACCTGTGCACCGAGGCGCTTGTCGAGGTCATGCACCCAGGTGTCGAAGTGGTCGATCCAGGCTTCGACCGTGAAGACCCATGAACCCATCTTGTCGACGGTGAACTCGCCTTCCCACAGATCATTCGGCAGTGAGCGTAGCGGCTCCGAGCGCCACTTCTTGTCCTTCGCCGGCTTGTAGAGCACACGCGCTGAGACGTGGTCGTGCCCGTCTGCAAAGGCCGCGCACTGCACCTTCACCACGTCACCTACAACACGCTTTGCGGCATAGCGGCCAGCGTTCACGCTTGGCGTTACGGCTTCAATGACGACACGACGACGGCCTTCACTCGGTTTCATCAACAACGTCCTCTTCCTTCAGAGTAATCCTCTGGCTTTGGATGCAGCTTCTGTGGGGAGCGTGCGTCCTTCTGCTGCAAAAGCGCATCCCACAGAAGAACGTAGCCAGAGCGCACCTCCGTTTTACCGCAGATCGGTGAACGTGTGTGTCGTACGGCCAAGGTTCAGGGGAGGCAGTCTTGTTTGGATTCGGTAAAGCGAAGCCTGAGCCGTTGCACGGCGCACGCATCGAGGATTACGCCATCATTGGCGACCTGCAGACCGCTGCCATGGTCAGCAAGGAAGGCTCGATCGACTGGCTCTGCTGGCCGCATTTTTCGTCCCCTGCCTGCTTTGCAGCGCTGCTCGGAACGGCAGAACACGGCTTCTGGAAGATCTTCCCGGAGTCGCGCAAAGAGGTCTCCAGCACACGTCAGTACGAGCAAGGCACGACGATCCTTGTAACCCGCTTCGTCACCGAAGAGGGCGAGGTGGAACTGATCGACTTCATGCCACCGCGCGAGAAGTATTCCGACGTCGTGCGCATTGTTCGTGGCGTCCGCGGCAAGGTGAAGATGCGGATGGATCTTCGCCTGCGCTTTGACTACGGTCTCACCATCCCCTGGGTCACTCACTTTGACCGTGAGATACGCGCGATTGCAGGACCGAATCTCGTGGTGGTTCGCACTGTTTGCAGTAAGGGAGCCACGGCAGAGCTGCACGGCGAAGGACTCTCCACCGTCAGTGAATTCACGGTGAAAGAAGGCGACAAAGTCTGCTTCAGCATGACGTATGCGCCTTCGCATGAAGAGGTGCCGCCTGCGATCAACATCGAGCAGGCGCTAGACGATACGCGCGCGTTCTGGGGTGAGTGGATCAAGCCTCTGGCTTATCAGGGTCAGTACCGCGAGATGGTTGAGCGCAGCATGATTACGCTGAAGAGCCTCACGTACAAGCCTACGGGCGGCATGGTCGCGGCTGTGACGACAAGTCTGCCGGAGTGCATAGGTACCGGGCGCAACTGGGACTATCGATACTGCTGGCTGCGCGACACTGCATTCACGCTGATGACGCTGCTGAATGCAGGATTCACGGAAGAGGCCATCTGCTGGCGCGAATGGCTGCTGCGCGCGGTGGCTGGCTCCCCTGATCAGTTGCAGGTGCTCTACAGTATTTACGCGGAGCGTGACCTGCAGGAGCGCGAGCTCACATGGCTTCCGGGCTACGAACACTCCTCGCCTGTACGCGTCGGCAACGCAGCTGCGCAACAATTTCAGCTGGACGTCTTCGGCGAAGTGGCGATGGCACTCAGCCGTCTGCCGCTGATTCAGGGAGACCTTCGTACGCCAGCGACGGCGCTGCAGGCTGCGATTATCGATCACGTCTGTAAGATCTGGGACCAGCCGGACGACGGCATCTGGGAGGTGCGTGGCGAGCGCCAGCACTTCGTACATTCGAAGATGATGGCGTGGCTTGCACTTGATCTGGCGATCAAGCATCACGACCGCTTCGACGGCAAAGGTGACGTGAAGCGCTGGCGCAAAAATCGCGAGATGCTGCACGAAGAGATATGCAAGCGCGGCTTCAACAAGAAGCTCAACGCGTTCACGCAGACCTACGATGGTGACACGCTGGATGCATCGCTGCTGCGCATCACGTTCATTGGATTTCTTCCTGTCGATGATCCGCGCATCCTGGGTACGGTGCGCGCGATTGAGAAGAACCTCATGCACAACGGGCTGGTGCAGCGCTACGACGTGAAGAAGTCTCCCGATGGGCTTGAAGGCGGCGAGGGTGTGTTCCTCGCGTGCAGCTTCTGGTTGGTGATTGCGAAGTCCCTCATCGGAGAAAAAGAGGAAGCGCGTGCGATGTTCGAGAGATTGATTGCGCTGCGCAATGACGTGGGTCTGCTTTCGGAAGAATACGATCCACTCGCGAAGCGAATGCTGGGCAATTTCCCGCAGGCGCTCTCTCACATTGCGATGGCTCACGCGGCCTTTGCAGTAGAGGGCATGTGGGACGAGAACAGTCTGCACGTGGAGCTGTCGCGGCAGTAATGGAGCAACCCGCGACGGCTCTCGCGCCGTCATACAGAGAACGACTCGCTGCTTATTGATGCAGCTCCCAGCAAAAGCTGTGCGTATGCGCGGCACCAACTGTTTAGGAGAGTGCCTTGGCGCGCGTTCCCACTTCTACGTATCGTGTGCAGTTTCACAAAGACTTCACGTTTGACGATGCCATCGCGATCGTTGATTATCTGCGCGCTCTTGGTATATCGCATTTCTATGCCTCGCCTTATCTGCAGGCTGCTCCGGGCTCGATGCATGGCTATGATGTTGTCGATCATCGACGCGTGAATGAAGAGGTCGGCGGCGAAGAAGGGCATGAGCGCTTCTGCAGCGCGCTGAAGGATGCTGGCCTCGGCCAGGTGCTCGACATCGTTCCAAATCACATGAGTCTCGCCCGTCAGAACAAGTATTGGTGGGACGTTCTGGAGAACGGCACGAACAGCCGCTACGCCAGCTTCTTTGACGTGGACTGGAACTCGCCGGAAGAGCGCCTGCGCGACAAGGTTCTGGTGCCAATCCTTGGCGACCAGTATGGCCGCGTATTGAAGTCGGGCGACATTCGCATTGTTCGTATGGGTGCGAGCTTCACGGTGATGGTCTATGATCAGGAGCTTCCCGTCGCGCCGCAAACGCTGGCTCCGCTGCTTTCGCGCGCAGCCGACTATGCTCGCAGCGACATGTTGAACTTTCTCGCGGCGAGCTTTGCGCGTTTGCCGCAAGCTGAGTTCTGGGACCGTCGTCTCATCCTGGCGCGTCACCGCGATCGCAATGTGCTCTTGAAATTGCTGGAGCGTCTCTGCGCGGAAGAAGACAACGTCTGCCAGGCGATCGATCGCACGGTGAAGGAGTTCAACGCGAACGCCGATGATCTCGACGCGTTCCTTGCCGCGCAGAACTATCGACTCGCCTTCTGGAAGGCCGCGGATCAGCAACTCGGCTATCGCCGCTTCTTCGATGTGAATACGCTGATCGGCCTTCGCGTTGAGCGCGAACATGTGTTCGATGAGACGCATGCGCTCATCATCAAGTGGTTGAAGGCCGGTGTGCTCGACGGCGTGCGCATTGATCATCCCGATGGTCTTCGCGATCCGAAGCAATACTTCGAGCGTCTCCGGTCCTATGCGCCGGATGCGTGGATCGTCGGTGAGAAGATTCTCGAGCCCGGCGAGTGGATGCGCTCGGAATGGCCGATCGAAGGTACCAGCGGATACGACTTCCTCAACCTCATGCTGGGTACGCTGATCGACTCGGACGGGCTTAAAAAGCTGGGTGAGCATTACAGCGTATTTACTGGCGATACGACGCCGTTCCCCACCGTCGCGCACGACAAGAAGATCGCCGTGGGGCAGGAAGCGCTGGGCAGCGATGTCAACCGGCTCGCCGACATCTTCGTGCGCATCTGCGAATCGAACCGCGAGTACCGCGACTTCACGCGCGCGGAGTGCCGCCGCGTGGTGCGTGAGGTGGCTGCGTGCTTCTCGGTGTATCGCACGTATGTCATTCCGGACCGCAAGGAAGTCATCGAAGAAGATCGCGAGCGGATCGCGAGCGCGATTCAGTGCGCGAAGGATAATCGGCAAGATGTGGACGCGTCCTTGTTTGACTTCATGCGCGCGGTTCTGACGCTCGAGATCGAGGGTAAGAACGAGTCGGAGTTTGTCTATCGATTCCAGCAGTACACCAGCCCCGTGATGGCGAAAGGCGTGGAAGACACGGCCTTCTACTGCTCGAATCGTTTGACCGCGATGAATGAAGTGGGCGGCGACCCTGCCTGCACGGGCTTCTCGCTCGATGAATTCCACGGATACCAATTGGAAGTGCAGCGATCCACGCCGACGACGATGACGACGTTGAGCACTCACGACACCAAGCGCAGTGACGATGTGCGCGCGCGGCTCGTGGTGTTGAGCGAGATACCCGACGAGTTCGCGCAGGCAGCACGCACATGGCAGGAGTTAACTGCGGCTTATCGATCGCCCCAGGTGGATCCTGGCACGGAGTGGTTCCTCTATCAGACGCTCGTGGGTGCCTGGCCTATCGACGCGGAACGTCTGCGCAACTACATGCAGAAGGCAATGCGCGAGGCCAAGCAGCGCACGAGTTGGGTCAACAACAACGCGGAGTATGAGAACGCCGTCGCGGAGTTTATCGACAAGCTTCTCGCGGACGCGAAACTCGTGGCTTCGGTAGAGAATTTCGTGAATAAGCTGCAACCTGCCGGCCGTGTGAACTCGCTCTCGCAAACGCTCGTGAAGTGCACAGCTCCGGGTGTTCCGGATCTCTATCAGGGCGGGGAACTGTGGGACTTCTCCCTCGTCGATCCTGACAATCGCCGTCCTGTGGACTACAAGCAGCGTCAGGCTCTCTTGCAGGAACTACCGAAGCTGGATGTATCCGATGTGATGGCGCGCATCGACGAAGGACTACCCAAGCTTTGGGTGATACACCATGCACTGCATCTGCGCGCGAAGCGTCCTGAGAGTTTCGCGGATGAGGGTGAATACACGCCCCTGAAAGCGAGCGGGACGCAAGCGGAACGTGTGCTCGCGTTTGTGCGCGGTGGCGATGTGATCACGGCGATTCCGCTGCGTAATGCTCAGTCGCGTACCTGGGGTGACACATCGTTGACCTTGCCGGAAGGTTCGTGGCGCAACCTTCTCACGGATGAGTCCTGGCGTGCAAAAGTGCGGATGGAAGATATGTTCGCGAAGTTTCCCGTCGCGTTGCTGACGCAAGAATCAAAGGCCTGAACGAAGGAGACCTTGGATGCATAAGTTTGGAGTATGGGCGCCGAAGGCGCAGAAGATGTCTGTGCGCGTTGGGGATCAGACGCTTCCCATGCAGGGGCAGAATCGTCGTGGTTGGTGGACGCTTGAAGTGGACTGCAATTGCGGTGATCGATACGCGTATCTGATCGATGACGACACGACTCCATATCCTGATCCGCGAGCGCTGCGTCAGCCAGACGGCGTGCACGGCATGTCGGAGCTGTACGATCACAGCCGTTTTGAGTGGCACGATCAGTTGTGGCGCGGATCGCCGAAGTCTGGCGCGATCATCTACGAGATGCACATTGGAACCTTTAGCGAAGAAGGCACCTTTGCAGGAGCCATCAAGCATCTTGATTACCTCGCCGATCTCGGTGTGACCCATCTCGAGCTGTTGCCCGTGAACCAGTTCGCAGGAGATCGCGGCTGGGGTTATGACGGTGTCTCGTTGTTTGCCGTGCAGGAGTCTTACGGCGGCCCCGATGGGCTGAAGCGCTTCGTTGACGCCGCACACGCAAAGGGCCTCAGCGTGATCATGGATGTCGTCTATAACCACTTCGGCCCGGTAGGCAACTACACGACGAAGTTCGCGCCTTATTTGACGGATCGCCATCGCACTCCGTGGGGAGACGCGGTGAATCTTGACGGCGCAGGCTCGGATGAAGTGCGGCGCTTCTTCTGCGATAACGCGCTCATGTGGCTGAAGGATTACCACATCGATGGCCTTCGTCTGGACGCTGTTCATGCCTTCATCGATCACTCTGCGGAGCACTTTCTGGAGCAGGTATCCGAGGAAGTTGAACGTCTCGGTGCGACGCTGGGCCGCGAGTTCTACCTGATCGCAGAGAGCGACTTGAATGATCCGAAGATCATCCGTCCGAAGGAAGCACACGGTTACGGCATGGACTCGCAATGGAGCGATGACTTCCATCACTCGCTCTTCACGCTGCTCTACCAGAACCCAAAGGAAGCAGGCTACTACAGCGACTTTGGCTCGATGGCAGATCTGCACAAGGCCTTAAAGCATGCGTTTGTGTACGACGGTGGATACTCGGGCTATCGTCAGCGTCGTCATGGGCGCCCGGTAGAGGCACTGAGTGCGCACCACTTCGTGCACTTCGATCAAAATCATGATCAGGTGGGGAACCGTGCGTTCGGTGAGCGCATTGAGCACCTCATCGGCATGGACGCTGCAAAGGTTGCCATCGGTATCGTGCTGATGGCGCCGTACATCCCGATGCTCTTCATGGGGGAAGAGTGGGCGACGAGTGCGCCGTTCCTCTACTTCGCAGACCACGAAGATGAAGACATGCGCCGCGCAGTTGCAGAAGGTCGCAAGAACGAGTTTGCCGACTTCGGCTATGGCGGCGATGTGCCGAACCCTGAAGATATGAGCACGTTCAACGACTCCAAGCTGCGCTGGCAGGAGATTGGCGAAGGAAAACATGCCGAGATGCTCGCGTGGACGAAGTCGCTGATCGCGCTGCGTCGCTCGTCGGTCTGCCTGAACGACGGCAATATGCATCGGCTGCGGGTTTCCTCCGATGATGTCAACCTCTGGCTGATGATGCAGCGCGATGAGTTTCGCATCATGGTGAACATGGGCAACGCTCCGTGGAATCTGCAGTTGCTGGATGGTGAAGATCTTGCGCTGAGCTCTCGCGAGGGACTGGCTGTGGACAACGGATGGATCGTGCTCCCGCCGATGTCACTGATCGTACTGCAGTCTTCGACGGAAGAAGTGGAAGACCGCGAGGTTGCAGCGCGTCCGGCCTGAGATACTTGTCTCGTGGAGGCCGCTTTGCTGAAGACGATTAGCAGTCGTGAGGTGTATCGCAACCCTTGGTGTACGGTGCGCGAGGATGTGACGGAACGGCCTGACGGCACACGCGGCATCTATGGCGTGATGGACAAGCCTCAGGCCTGCATCGTCGTGCCTATCGAGCATGCGGCGGATGGCGACTATGTGTGGCTGGTTCATCAGTACCGCTACACGGTAGGAGCCTCGTTCTTCGAGTTGCCGCAAGGGGGTTGGGAGTCCGATGATATCGACCCCGAGGAGCTTGCCCGAGGGGAACTGCGCGAGGAGACCGGGATGTCAGCCGGGCGCATGACGCTCATCGGTAAGAACTGGATCGCCTATGGCGCGATGCGGCAGTTGCACTCGGTGTATCTGGCCGAAGAGCTCGTGCCGGGCGAGACCGATCGTGACGCCGAGGAGTGGGACATGACGGTACATCGCGTTGCTGTCAGCGACTTCGAGGCAATGATTCTCGACGGTCGCGTGATGGATAACTGCTCGATCGCTGCCTGGGGGATGTATCGTTTGTGGCGCGAGCAACGTGGTTAGATTCATGTTCCAAACCCTGACGCAGAAATGCAAAGAGAAACGCCCTGCCGAAGCAGGGCGTTTCTCTTTGTTGCTGGTTGAGAGTTAGGGACGCGAACCGATCTTCTGGTACGAACGCTGACCCCATGCCGGAGCTGCGGTGCCGATGATCTGAACGATGTTGCCGTTCGCAACGGTTGCGCTGGGGTTCGAAATCCAGATGCTGCCCGTGGCATCGACTTCAGCGTTACGCGAAGCCGCTACACGCTGACCTGCCGTGAGACAGGCCGTGCCGGTGTTGCCGGTGCATGGAACCAGGTACACGAAGCTGTGCGTTCCGGGGAAGTACTGGTAGACCACGTTCTGGCCGTTGTCAGGAAGGAAGATGTTGCCATCGCCGTCCTGCGCATGGAAGCGTGCGCTGGTTGCAGCCTTTGTCGCGCCCGTACCGCTTCCGCCGATGCCCGAGATGGCGTAGACGCCAGCTGCGGTGGTCTGACCGGGAACGATCGAGTAGAGCGTCGACAAGCCATTTACCCACGTGTTGCCGGCAGCGTCAAAGGAGATGCCGTAAGCCGAGCTGGTGGCGCCGCCCGTTGCCAGTACCGGCGAAGCGAGCGTCGGGGTGGCGCCGGTGGAGGTGTTCTGAATGTAAGAAGCCTGCACGTTCGAGGTGTTGTAGTTGGCGTTCCACACGCTGCCGTCAGCCGCCACCGTGATGTACTCGGGGGTCGCCTGAGTTTCCGATGCGACAGCCGCAAACGTGGAGGAGCCAGCAGCCTTCATGAAGACATTGGGGCCGGTCACGAGAGCGGAGGTGACGTAAACGTTGTTGTACTTATCGACGGCCGCAGAGTTGGCTGCCGTGCTGACAGCGGTGGTGTTCACCAGCGAACCATTGGAGGTGCTGATCTGGTAAACGTTGCTCGCGGTGGAGACCGTGTTCGCCAGCCAGATGTTGCCAACCGTATCCACGCCTGCTTCGCAAGGCGAGGCTGCTGCACAACCGATAGCAGAGATGATCGGACCCTGGTAGCTCGCGCCGCCGTAGGGGCTCAACGCATCGATGCGCGTGTTACCTGCGCCGCTGCTTGCCGTCTGTGCCATCGTGTAGGTGGTGTCGTTGATGTCCGTTACGGTGTAGAAGCCGTACTGATAGGTGGTGCCGCTTACGGGACCCTGGTAGGCGATCGCCATCGAGTAGTCCGAGGGAACCGTTGCGAGGCTAGGCGTGTAGTAGGTGAAGCCGCTGGCCAGAGCAAAGGTTGCCGAGACGTTTGCCGGAGTAAGCGTCGGGTACTTGGCAAGGTTGAGAACAGCCTGCAGCGTGTTCGTCGGGGTCACCGGCGAAACAGCCGAGGTCGTCGGAGGGGTCGTTGCGGTGAAGAGCTTGCCGCAGTTCGTGCTGTCTCCAGCCGCGCCACCGGTCGAGTTTACGCAGGACATCAGAATGTTGCTGAGGGTGTTGATCAGCAGCGTCGGAACCGTCGACGACGTGTTGCCCGGAATGGTGGTGTAAGCCATGCCTGTCGGGGTGCTCGAGCCATCGGCGGAAACCGAGTTCACAAGGTTCAGCGCGTTCATGAACGCGTGACGGAGACCCGCTGCGGTGCAGGTCGAAAGGCCCGTGGTCGAGTTGACCACGCACGTGCCGGTCTGTGCATTGTTGGTCGACGGAGCAGAGACGTGAACGCCTGCGGTATCCACGCTCATGAAGTTGCTGAGCGCGTAGCCAGCGGCAACGGTCGTCGCTTCGTTGATGTAGATGCTGGTTGCCGTCGAGATGCCGGAGCAGTCGCCGAGAGCGGCCATCAGCGTGATGTTCGGGTTGCTCTGGCCTGCGCCGAGGCCGGGGTTACCGCCGGTCACGACGATGTAGGCCTGCTGGCCCGTGGGGCAAACCGCAGCGGAGTTGCCGAAATTGAAGAAGCCGAATTGATCTGTCGTCGTGGATGCGAGGACGGTTCCGCCGGTGCCGTAGGCTGCCGTGGTCGTTGCGTACAGCGTGATGCTCGCATTGGCGTCGCCTTGCGGGCCGCCGTGCACGGTGCCGCTCACGTTCGCGATGGAGTTCGAAGCGGTGGTGGAGCTGCCCATGCCGCAGCCAGAGAGAAGTACAGACGCCGATGCGGCTAGACCAGCCAACATCAGCACACGCGAACGAGACAAGAGAGAGGTCATTACGGTCCCCTGAGGAGAAAAATTCTGAATAGCCCAGACACACCGACAGAAAATCCATCGGCGAACAAAAATGCTTGGTGACAAATATGATGCTTGTTGCGAGTAAGATATCGCCTTACGCCGGAAATAAATCCTGAAAAATAAAAAAGCTCTCATTTTATTGAGTCGCCGCGCGATGTAGTTCGCTGTCCAGCGACCCTATGAGAGCCTTTTCGGATTTCAATGGAGAACGACTAGTTGACGTGTTTGGAACGGCGGCTCATGAAGTCCATGAGCAGATAGTTGCCGAGCGTCTGAGGCGTCGTGAAGTAGGCCTTGCCGCGACACATGGCGGAAACCTGGCGAACGAACTGGACGAGCGGGAAGTCATCCGTGAGCATGAAGGTGTTGATCATGATGTTCGCGCGCTTGCAGCGGCTGACTTCTTCGAGCGTTTCGGCGATGACGATGGGGTCGAGCCCAAAGGCGTTCTTATAGATGCGACCGTCGTCGAGCGTCAGTGCCGAGGGCTTGCCGTCCGTGATCATGACGATCTGCTTCATGTCCTTGGCCGAGCGCTTGAGGATGCGTTGGGCGACGCGGAGGCCTTCGCGGGTGTTCGTGTAGTGCGGGCCGACCTTGACGCGCGGCAGCTCGCTGATCGGGATGTGTTCCGCGGAGTCATGGAAGAGCACGAGGTCGATGGAATCGCCGGGGTACTGCGTGCGGATGAGGTGCGAAAGCGCCATCGCTACGCGCTTTGCGGGGGTGAAGCGGTCTTCGCCGTACAGGATCATCGAGTGCGAACAGTCAAGCAGCACGACGGTGGCGCAGCTTGAGTAGAAGTCCGACTGTTGCACGTGCAGGTCGGAGTACTCGAGGTTGAGCTTGCCGTCGGCGCTCATGCCTTCGCGGGCGAAGACGCTATTGAGCGTGGTGGTGATGTCGAGGTTCAGCGAATCGCCGAACTCGTAGGGCTTGGAGGAGCCGTTGGTTTCCACGCCTGCGGCCTCGAAGAGCGTGGAGTGGCGACCGGCGGAGGACTTGCCGAGCGGACCGAGCAGGTCGCGCAAAGCGTTGTAGCCGAGGAAGTCCATACCTTTGCTGGTGACTTCAAAGGTGGCAGACTCCCCTTCGCCGGTTTCGCCCTGGCCTTGCGCATCGGAAGGATCTTCGGCGGTGAGGTAGGCCTCGTCCTTCATGCGCTGGATGATCTTGTCGACGAGCTCTTCTTTGCCTTCATCGGGCAGCTCGTCGTACTTGTCCTGCGAGTCTTCGTCGAGGAGTTCGCCGCTGTCGAGCTGCTGGCGGATGGCGTCGCGCAGGTTGTCCATGGTCTGCTCTCCGTCGTTGGAGAAGGGCGAGAACGGGTCCTGGAAGCCGGAGTCGAGGAGGAAGTCGGAGAGCGCCTGCATCAGGTCGTCGAGCGCGAAGCTCGTGGACAGATCGCCGGTGAAGCGGGTGTAGCGGGTCAGTTTCATGGCGTGGCGGCTCCCTCTGTTGTTAAGCATATAGATGTCGGTGCCGCAGATGCGATGCGCACGGCAAAAGCGAAACCCCGCCGAAGCGGGGTTTCGTGTGCGAGGTCTGAGGTTACTGGGGTTTGGAGGCCAGCTTGCCCGTAGCGGCGGCCACGGAAAGCGGGGTGACGGTCGGAACTGCGGCACCGACGATCTCGGTGACGGTGGTGCCGGCGTACGCGGAGACTTCCGTGCCGGTGTTGAGCACCCAGACGTTGCCGGAGGGATCGATGCCGATGTCGCGGACTTCCTGGAAGTCATTCTTGATGAAGCCACCGCCGGTGGGGCAGCCGACGCTGGTCGTGCAGGCGCTGGCTGCGAGGGTGGTGCCGGTGGGCGAAAGCGCCGTGAAGGTCGCGGTGGTGCCGCTGCCTGCGGTGGCGATCTCGGAGATGGGGAAGTTCACCAGCGAGGTCTGGGTGCCGGTGGAGGAGAACTCGTTGCCGACCCAGACGTTTGCGGCGCCGTCGAGGGCGACTGAGCGGATGCCGTTCATACCGCCGAGGTACTGTGTCGAAGCCGAAACCGACGTGCTGGTGCTGCCGGTCGGGGTGATCTTGACCAGTTCCTTATAGGACGTGGTGCTGGTGCCGCAGCAGGTAGTACCGGTGTAGGCGTAATTATTGGAGTCCAGCGCCAGGCCGTAGGCGGTCGTCGGAGGCGTGTATTTGAAGAAGCCGTAGGTCTGCGCTGTGGCTACGCCGGTGTCGGTCGTGGAGGCGATCGACGCGGTGTAGGGGATGAGCGCCTGGAAGCTCGTGGAGGTGACGCCGGGCAGTACGAGCAGAGCCGAGTTCAAGCCAGCGCTGGTGGCACCGGAGGTGGAGAGGCCTGAGAGCACCACGCGCTGTCCTGCGGTGAAGGTGTTCGGCGCCTGGAAGGTGACCGTGGCGTACTGGCCGCCGGTGTAGGAAACCGCGTAAGAGCTGACGGTCGCGGTGTTGCTGCTGGCCGTGTAGGTGCTCTGATACGTCGCCGTAGTCGTGCTCTGCTGAACCCAGACGCGGTTCTGCGGGTCGATGGCGCTGTAGTTCGTCGTCGTGCTGGTCGTGCTGTTGAAGCCGCTGGTTCCGGCGGTCTGCAGGGTTGCCGCGTACGGTGTGGTGTTCGTCATCGGAGCCGCGAACTGCAAGAGCTGGCCGCCGGTTCCGATGTTCGTGAAGTAGATGTTGCCTACACCGTCGGAGGTGATGGTGTACGGTGCGTAAGCTGTGCCGTTGGATGCGGTGGTGCTCCAGTTCACCAGTGCAGAGCCGCCAGCGGGGAGCTCGTAGATGCCGTTGGTCGTGTTGAAGCTCGCCCAGACGTTGCCGGTGGGGTCAATCGTAAGACCACGGCCGTTGGTGGACGAGCCAAGGCAGAGCAGCGGCGAGCCGGTCGGCGAAAGCTCGACCAGGTTGGCATAGATGCCACTGGCGGACACGGCCGAGACTGCGTTGATGATCCAGATATTGCCGCTCGCATCGATGGAGGTCTTCGTGGGGCCGGCGAAGAAGGCTCCACCTGCGGAGCAAGAGCCGCTCGCGGTGTAAGTGACGCCGAGAGTCCAGTCCGAAGGCTGCGCGGAGACAACGGGTTGGAACGGCGGGGTGCTCGAAGAGAGGCTGTAGAGGCAGCCCATCGTCGTGGTGGCCGAGGGGTTCGTGCCGCAGGAGACAAAGGTGCCGAGGCTCGCTGGGTTAGTCGCCATGTAGTACGCGGCCTGCAGCGTGTCGATGGCCGTGGTGAAGGTCGCCGAAGGCTGGCTGGTGTAGCTGGCCTGCTGCGCAGGGAGTGCGTTGTTGAAGAGGTCGACGCACTGCACGCTGCTGGCGCTGGTGGTGTTGATGCACGCAGCGAGGATGTTCGCGATCGTGTTGATCTTCGCGGACTCAGGCGTAGCCGTCACGCTGACGGTGCCGGTGCCGACGCCGCCGGTAGAGCCAAAGGTCTGCGAGGTGATCGCCTGGCCGCCCGCGATGTTGACGAGGTTACCGATGCTGGCTGCAGCGTTCTTCAGGCCAAGCTGGGCTTGCGTGCCGCTCGGTGCGCCTACGGTAAAGCTGCCCGGCGTGGTGTTGCTGCCGGGGTTGATGTACTGGCCGAGTGCGAAGACGCTGCCGACCGTGCTGACCTCGTTCAAGGAGACGAAGGTGTTGGCGCTCACCGTCGAGCAGGCGCCGATGGCAGCCATCATGACCGAGGCGGCGTTGTTAGTCGAGGTCGTTCCCGTTCCCTGCGTGTTGCCGCCGACGGCGGTGATGTAGATCAGCGGATCGCCCGAAGCGGGGCACTGCCAGCTTGGCGTTGCACCGGAGCTGATCACGCCACCTGTGGTCGTGAGCTTCGTGAAGGAGAAGCCGCCTGCGCTATCCGAGTTCGCCGAGGTCGCGAGCAGCGTGGACCCTGTGCCGTAACCGCCCGAGCCTACGGAGTAGAGGCGCACCACTGCGTTATAGATAGGCTGCTGGCCACCGTGGGCGCTGCCTGTCAGCTGGATCGAGCCGCTCTGCGTGCTGAGCGAGCCGGACTGTTGCATAGAGCCAAGAGAGCAGCCGGTGAGAGTGATAGCGGTCGCTGTAAGTGCCAGCGGCAGGAGAGAGCGCAGGGAAAGACGCATGAAGTGAAACCTCGGTACAGGGGAAGTTGCTGTTAGGAAGACGCACAAGCTTCCTCCCGCACAGAGTGGATCGTCAAGCAAAGAGTGATGAATGATTTCCGAAAAATCTACGCGATGAAATCTGTCTTTGCGCGATGCAACATGCTCTAGAAATGAAAGTTACCGCACAGCGGCTCTTTGGCAAGCTGGTTCAGCCAGTCGGTGACGGCAAAGTCCACGGCGAAGTCCTGGTTGGAGGCGCGCAGCGTGGGCAGAGCCCTCAGGTAGAGGAAGTAAAAGTTGATCTCTTCGAGGTTCGCCGAGTGTATGCCCGGACTCAGGTAGCGGAACTCGCCGGGAGCGCTGCGTAGCTTCTCGAACTGTCGGGCAACTGGCTTCACCTTGCGATAGCCCAGAAATTCGAGCGTCAGCATGGTCTTTTGCGGAGGCGGCTGGACAGGATGTGCGGCGGTCGGTTTCCACGGCGGGACGAAGCCGGGATCTGCAACACCGCCCGCATTGAGGAACAGATCGAAGTGCGCCTTACCCTGCGGCGTTACGGAGCATTCGCCGACGAGCGTCGGCAGCTGCTCGTTGGGCTCAGCGGCCGGATGTGTGGTGATGGGCGGATCTGTCGGTTTCGTCAACGCGCCGTTCATGGATATGCGCACATAACGAATGCCGCTTTCGGCATCCGTGCCCTCATGCCGTCCCAGCCCTTGAGCAAGTGGCTGTTGCGCGCTGCTGGCCAAGGGCATCAGCAGCGCACCGCAGAGGATGAACTTTAGAGACGTGTACCGCATAGCACCGCGAAGGAGTTGTCCTTGTGCCAGCAGTCTACATGCGCAAAGCCTGCGTCACGCATCCACTGAAGCTGTGTGGCAATGGAGACGCGACGGTCTTCCTGCTGGCGATACAGCGAGTCGCTGACCTGCTGCTCGGTGGCGCCTTCGGCACGGATGGCCGTGAGCCAGCGTTGCTGGTAGATCGCTTCCAGCTCCGGCGTGTGGCCGGCGATGTGGTCGACGTTTATGAAGACGCCATGGGGCTTGAGCGTCTCGTAAATGCGCGCGAAGAGCCTCTGCTTCGCCTCGTCGTCAAGGTGGTGGATCGACATGGAGGAGACGACGGCGCAAGCGGACGAAGGTAGCGGATCGGCGCTATAGTCTGCGGTGATGTAGCGCAGGTTGTCGGCATCGCCGAGACGTTCGCGGGCTTGCTCAAGCATGCGCGGCGAGAAGTCGATCATGTGGAGCTGTGCGTTCGGCAACGCGCGGTGCACCATCGCGGAGAAAAGACCGGTGCCGGCGCCGAGATCCACGATGGTCTTCGCAGCGGGCGGGATCAGCGAGAGCGCGGCGGCGTACAGGCGCTGGTGGCCGGGAATAAGCTTCATACGCTCGCGATCGTAGTTGGCGGCTGTGGCTTCGAAGACGTCGAATGAGCGATTCTGTTCCATGAGGCGAGTATAAGAGTTCGGTATGGATAGCGGTGTGAGTATAAGCAGTATCAATGAGCGCATCCGCAGCGCTTACGCGTACAGTAGGAGGCAATCAACCGAAGCAAGGATGGTGTGTGTCGATGAATTGGACCAGGGGCGTACTGTTTGCGCTGAGCGCTTTTACGACCGTGTCTATGGCGCAGGAGGCCGCAAAGCCGGAGACCAAACCGATCCGCGTAGCGGTCTACGACGACAAGGGGAGCCCACGTACACCGCGTGATTTCGCACGCGTCTTCGGGGATGACACGATTCACTTTCAGCTTGCGAACGTGACCGCTGAACAGATTCGTGCGGGTGCGTTGAAGGACTTTGACGTGATCGTGCAGGGCGGCGGCGGATCGAAGTCGCAGGCCGAGCAGTTGCAGCCTGAAGGCCGCGAAGCGATTCGCGAGTTCGTGCGCAATGGCGGTGGTTACCTGGGCATCTGCGCAGGCGCGTACCTCGCGGCGTCGGACAAGGATTATCAGCTGAAGATATTGAACGCGCGTGTGGTGGATCGTGAACACTGGGCGCGTGGTCGTGGTGATGTAGAGCTTGGCTATTCGCGCGTGGGCATGGAGCAGGATGGCCAGACGAAGAACAAGCCAATCGTGATGTATCACCAGGGGCCGCTGCTGGCGCCGGATGATGCGAAGGACTTGCCGCCGTACACGATGGTCGCGCAGTTCGACAGCGAAGTGGCGCTGAAGGGCGCGCCGCATGGCGTGATGGTCGGCACCACAGCGATGGCGAGTGGGCAGTTCGGCAGCGGTCGCGTGTTCGTGATCTCACCGCACCCCGAGCAGACGCCGGGTCATGAAGACATGGTGAAGCACGCAGTAGAGTGGGTGGCGAAGCGGCGATAAGCCGCTTCACCTTTTTGCGCGGAAGACTAGCGATGCTTGCGTCGCGGTTGACGTCGTCCTTGCCCCAGAGCGTGGCGTACCTACTTTGCGGTGAAAAGTTGGAGGTTGCCGCCGACGCGTGTGACGAACGACGGCGTGGTGGCTGCGTGCGCGATAGCAGGTGGCAAGCCTGCGGTGCCAAATCGCTGCACGAAGAAGGCGGTGGCACTCATATCGCCCGGCTTGATGTCGAGCTTCTGCACGTCGTCGGTGTACGGCTTGACGAGCGTGGGATCGTCTACGGCCTTGCCGAGAAAGACGATGGCATCGCGCACTGTGCGGCCATGCGCGGAGTAGGTGAAGAGATCATCGCCTTGGCGTGATGCGAGTTGCGCGATGATGAGCAACGGTTGCAGCGCGAAGGCTTGGTAGTGGATCGCGTTCTCGTGGCGCGCCATCTCCTGCGGGAACGCGCCGCGCTGGTCGATCTCGGCGATGGCGTTCTTGTAGGCGTCGATGCCGAAGCTATAGAGCTTGCGATCGTTGGCGAGGATGCCGATGGAGGTCGCGGCCTGCGCACGCCAGTAGTGATGGTTGTTCGTGTCGCGGCCGGGGCGCTCGAAATCGATGAGCTTGTGCGCGGCTTTGTCGAGCCATGCAATGATGCGCGCGGTGGCGGCGGGATCGAGCTTCGGATCGTTGACGAGCACGGTCATCGCGACGCCGGCGGAGGCGAGCGTCCACTCGGACTGATACCAGGCTTGCGAACTCTCGCGCGGATCGTAGTCGGTGAGTGTATTGCCTTTGGCCCATGCGTCTAGCTGTGCGATCGCGCATTGAGCTTCGGCATCGTCGCCGGTGGCGAGGAAGCGGTTTGCGCCAGCGGTGACGCGGGTTTCGAAGTGGACGTAGAGTTCGGTAGCTTCATGCTCGGCGGGGTTGACGGGGCCGCTGGAGCCGTTGAGGTAGTGGCGTGGGATCTCCATGCGGCCGGTGGGTGCGGGGATGAGCGTTGATGCAGAGCAGCGGTAGAGCTTGGCGAGCACGGGCGCAAGCGCGGCGTTCTTCGCAATGATCGCGGACTGCTTTGGCACATCGACGAGCGAGGCTTTGGTGTCGAGCGCGTGGGCGGTGGTGGTCGCGAGAAGAAGTGCTGTGGCAACGGCGAGGCGCATGGGGGAAGCATACGCCTGTGGTGCTGATTCGAGTGATGAGTTCTGGGTGGCGAGCTTTGAGTGACGCAACAGAGTGCCAGAATTGAGACAAAGAGAAGAGGCTCCCGTAGGAGCCTCTCGTCGTTACTTGCTTGCGGTTTAGTTGAAGCCGCGGCGCGTGCGGTTGAAGGAGTTTTCCTTCTCCTTCTCGCGCTGGCGTTCGCCGAAGTCTGCGGCAGATTCGTTGCGGCGCTTCTTCTCGCCGGCGGTGAAGGTGCGGGCTTCGCTGCGGGAGATTTTCTTGTGCGCCGTGAGGCCTTCGAGCAGGAACTCTGCAGCGGAGACGAGCTGTTCACTCGACGCTCGCTGCTTCAGCTTCAGCGGGCCAAGGCGCTCGAAGAGGCCCTGAATCTGTTGCAACGATTTGTGGATCGCTTCGGAGGACTGCTTTTCGTTCAGCTCGATCTGTCCGCCGAGGTTGAACCACTGCTCGATCTGCTGTGTGTTCATGTCGGTGAAGTAGCTGTCGTAGACGCTGGTGATCGACTGGCGGATGATCTCGCGCATCACCTGTTCGCTGCCCTTGAGTTCGCCTTCGTACTCGAGCTCGATCTTGCCGGTGATGCCGGGCAGTGCGGTGAAGATGTCGCCGATGCGCGGCACGACGAGTGACTCGCCGTGAATGAGTGCGCGGCGTTCGGCGTTCGAAACGACAAGCTCCATCACGCTGATGGGCAGGCGCTGCGAGACGCCCGAGCGCTTGTCGACCTTCTTGTCTTCGCGTGCGGCGAAGGCGATGCCTTCAACGACCTGACGGATGTAGAAGGGGATCTCGATGTTGGAGATCGACTCTTCACCCGGTGCGTAGGTGCGTGCGGTCCAGGCTTCCTGCTCGGTGATGCTGATGGCTTCCTCGAGCGACTCGGGGTAGTGCGTCCGAATCTCGCTGCCGATACGGTCCTTGAGCGGCGTAACGATCTTGCCGCGCGCGGTGTAGTCCTCGGGGTTTGCGGAGAACATAATCGCCACGTCGAGCTGCAGGCGGACGGGATAGCCCTTAATCTGCACGTCGCCCTCTTGCATGATGTTGAAGAGCGCGACCTGAATCTTGCCGGCGAGGTCGGGCACTTCGTTGATGGCGAAGATGCCGCGGTTGGCGCGCGGGAGCAGCCCGTAGTGCATGGTGAGCTCGCTGCCGAGTTCGTGGCCGCTACGTGCTGCCTTGATGGGATCGACGTCGCCGATGAGATCGGCTACCGTAACGTCCGGGGTCGCGAGCTTTTCAACGTAGCGGTCTTCCGGCGTGAGCCACGCGATCGGGGTGTCATCGCCGAGCGAGGTGATGAGGTCGCGCGAGAACTTGCTCAGCGGCGTGTAGGGGTTGTCGCGCAGTTCGCTGCCGGCGACGTAGGGTACCTGCGGATCGAGCAGCGTGGTGACGCCGCGCAGGATGCGCGTCTTCGCCTGACCACGCAGGCCGAGCAGGATGAAGTTGTGGCGCGAGAGCAGCGCGTTCACTACATGTGGGATGACGGTGTCGTCATAACCGACGATGCCGGGGAAGAGGGACTCACCGGCCTTCGGGCCGCCGGTGGCGGTCTCGCGCAGACGCACGATCAGGTTGTCGCGAATCTCGTCTTTCACGCTGCGGTTGACGCGTTCGGGAGTGAAGCGAGGATCGGCCTTGAGCTGTCCGAGAGTGGTCGGGAGTGCGGTCTGCGACATAGGTACAAGTATAGATGTCGCGCGCGGGCGAAGGTCGCAGGCAGCCGATAGCGCGGTTCTCGGCTCTAAGCAGAGGAGCGGGCGTTGCGCGCGACCGGCGGCGTGTTTCAGGGGCCAAACACAACAATGAATTTGGGAGGTGTGGATGCTCGGAATCCACTTCCAGCACCGCTGGTTTCTTGTGCTGTTCGTTTTTTGCGCAGCGATCGTGCTGGCGAACGTCGTGCATTATGTGTTGTTTCGGCTGTTGCGTCGCAAGGAAGCGCAGAGCGTTGGCCTGGGGCTGGGGATACAGACGCACCTTGGGCGACCAGCGCGTGTGATCTTCCTTTTATCGTGCGTTTCGATCACGCTGCCGTTGCTCCCAGCGATGCCGGACAAAATTGAGGCGTCGATTCACCACGGGCTGCTGATGGCGACGGTTGTTTCGGTGGGCTGGTTCGCGGTGGGTTGCGTCTATGTGTTGGAACGGCTATTCCTGCGGAAGTTCGATCTGAATGCGCAGAACAATGTGCGCGCGCGGCGGATGCATACGCAGTTTCAGGTGTTTCGGCGCACGGCCATCGGCCTGGTCATTGTGCTGACGGCGGGAGCGCTGCTGTGGACCTTCAAGAATCCGCGCATCTGGCAGTATGGATCCGGTTTGCTGGCGTCTGCCGGTGTGGCTTCGTTGCTGCTGGCGACGGCGGCGAAGTCCACGGCGTCGAACTTCCTCGCTGGCATGCAGATTGCGATGACCGAGCCGATTCGTCTGGACGATGTGGTGATCGTGCAAGGTGAGTGGGGGCGCATCGAAGAGATCACGACGACGTATGTCGTGGTGAAGATCTGGGACCTGCGGCGACTGATCGTGCCGTTGAGCTACTTCATCGAAAACACGTTTCAGAACTGGACGCGCGAGAGTTCGGACATCATGGGCACGGCGTTTCTCTACGTGGATTACACGGTATCGGTCGATGCGCTGCGCGAGGAGTTGGAACGCGTGGTGAGGGCGTCGCCGCTATGGGACGGCAAGGTGCTGGGGTTGCAGGTGACGAACCTGAGCGAGCGCACGATGGAGCTTCGCTGCCTGATGAGTTCGACGGACTCGAGCAAGAACTTCGACCTGCGCTGCGATGTGCGCGAGAAGATGATCGCGTTCGTGCGCGAGCGGTTTCCGGAGGCGTTCCCGACGATGCGTGTGCGGTCGGACGCGGAGAAGGCTGCGGACGCTGCTGCTTTATCGAACTAGCTGAGTTCGTCGAGCATCGCTCCGAGTTCGCTCTGCGCGTGGGCGTTGTGGGTGCGCTCTGCGGCGGCCAGGCCGGCTTCGACGCGGGCCTTCGCCTCAGCGGTGCGGCCGAGCTTCAGCAGAAGCTGAGCGGACATCTGATAAGCAGGAACGTAGTCAGCGTTGTGCTCGGTGGTCTGGGTGTACTCGGCGAGCGCTTCGTCGTTACGGCCCTCGGCGGCATAGGCCATGGCGAGGCCGTAGCGGGCAAAGCTGTCGGCGGGGTTCATCTGCACGATTTCGGAGAGGGCTGCGATACGGTCCATGGAGTGATTGTAAAGACGCGGCGGGGAATTTGCGGGCGTTGGTTCGATTCGAACTTTGGTTGCGGTTCAGGGTTGTGAGTGGGGATTTGACGCTCCATTTAGAATGAAATGTATGAGCGAACGTGTGATTTCGCGCACTGTGGCCGAGTCGATGGCCGAGCGCAATGAGATCGTTTTCCCGAATGATGTGAATCCGCTGGGCAATCTCTTCGGCGGTCGTCTGATGCAGTTCATTGACCTCGTCGGCGCCGTGGCGAGTGTGCGCCATGCGGGTGCGGTGACGGTGACGGCGAGCATGGATACGCTCGACTTCGTCTCGCCGGTCAAGGTGGGCGAGTTGCTGATCCTGAAGGCGAGCGTGAACCGCGCGTTCAAGACGAGCATGGAAGTCGGCGTGAAAGCGATGGTTGAGGATGTGCTCGGCAACGGCCGCATGCGTCATGTGGCGACCGCCTACCTGACGTATGTTGCGGTAGATGTGCTCGGCGGCAAGCTCGAAGTGCCGCAGGTCGTGCCGGAGACGGAGCACCAGAAGCGTCGCTATGAAGACGCGCTGAAGCGTCGCGAGATGCGTTCGAGCGAGACGATGCGCAAGAAGGAACTGCGCGCGACGTTGCCGCCGGAGTGGCACGTTTAAGCCTTCGAGATCAGAGATTAGAAATCAGAGATTGGCGCTGTGCGCCGAGGTAGAAAGAGAGTTATGGGACATAGTGGACAGGGAATGCCGCAGGGGCCGCAGCCGCTGGCGGGTGTAGCGCATGTAGTGGCGATTGGTTCGGGCAAGGGCGGCGTGGGGAAGACCACCGTGGCCGTGAACACCGCAGTGAGCCTTGCGAAGCTGGGTTACAAGGTCGGCCTGATCGACGCAGACATCTACGGGCCGAATGTGCCGACGATGCTTGGCCTGACGCGTCAGCCTGCGATCCTGCCGGGCAACATGATTGAACCGCTGACGGCGCATGGCGTGAAGTTCATGTCGATCGGACTGATCTCGCCGGGCGACAAGCCGATGGTGATGCGCGGACCGATGTTGCATGGCGTCATCCGCCAGTTCCTGCAGCAGGTGCAGTGGGGCGAGTTGGACTTCCTGCTCGTCGATCTGCCTCCGGGCACGGGCGATGTCGTGATCTCGCTGGTGCAGACGGTGCCGTTGACCGGCGCTGTCGTGGTGAGCACGGGCTCGTCGGTGGCTCTCGAAGACGCCCGCAAGGCGCTCGAGATGTTCCACCAGGTGAATGTGGAAGTGCTGGGACTGGTGGAGAACATGAGCCGCATGGTGCTTCCCGACGGTACGGTGATCGATGTCTTCGGCGCGGGCTCGACGGAGCAGACGGCCAAGCAGTTCGGCCTGCCGTTCCTCGGCTCCGTGGATCTTGATCCGCAGGTACGTGAGAGCGGCGATCGTGGTTTGCCGGCAGCGCTGGCGGGTGAAGACTCCGAGCGTGGGCAGGAGTTCCGCGCGATTGCAGCGCAGGTAGCGTTGCGCGCGAAGGAAGCGGCGGCGCAGTCTGAGGACGTGCTCGAGATTCTTTAAGCAAAGGCGCCGTTGCGACGTTTGCGGCGGTGCGGATATCTAATCAGGTTGCGATGGCGAACGAACCGACATTGACGGCGAGACAGCGCGATGTGCTGATGGCGATTGTAGAAAGCTACATCGCCACAGGCGAGCCTGTGAGTTCGGGGTCGATTGCGCGTTCGAGCGCGATCGCTTCGGCCGCCGCCAGTCCGGCGACGATTCGCAACGAGATGGCTGCGCTGGTCGATGCAGGATTGCTCGAACAGCCGCATACATCGGCGGGTCGTGTGCCTTCGGCGTCGGCGTTCCGCATGTATGTGGAGGCGCTGCATCGCGGATCGGCGGCGAACCTGCCCGGACCGACGCGTGCGGAACTACACTCGCGCATTGATTCGAGCTTCGTCGGTATTGCGGGTGGCGATGCCTTGCTGGAGCGCACCTCGCAGGTGCTGGCGATGCTTTCGAGCGGTGTGGGCCTCGCGATCGGCGCGCCTCCGGCGACCGACATGCTGGAGCATGTGCACTTCTCGCGGCTGGCCTCAAAGCGCGTGTTGGCGGTGCTCGTGACGCGCGGTGGCATGGTGCGCGATCGCATGTTGGCGGTGGAGCGCGACCTGACGATGTCGGAGTTGGAGATTGCTTCGAACTTCCTCAACGAACACTTCCGCGGATGGACGCTCGACGCGGTGCGCGCGGAGTTGTCGCGTCGCGTGAACCGTGAGCGGTCCGCGTATCAGCAGATGCTGGCGTCGGCGCAGGAGCTTTGGTCGCAGGCGCTGCCCGCGGTGGAAGGCACGCCGCTGGTGTTTGTCGAAGGCGTTGCGAATCTAGTGGGTGCGGATGAAGATCGCGAACGGTTGCGTGCGATGCTCGGCGCGCTCGAAGCCAAGGAGCGGCTGGTCGAGCTGCTCAATGCGTATGTCGATTCGCGGCAGGAGAATGTGCGCGTGGTCTTCGACCTCGAGCGCACGGCGCCGGAGATGGCAGGGCTTGTGTTGATCGCTGCGCCAGCGCGCGTCGGAGATAGTCTGGCCACGGTGGGCGTGCTCGGCAGCAAGCGTATGCACTACGAGAGCACGATGAATGCGGTGGGCTACATCGCGAACCTTTTTGATCGCGTACTGGACCTCGGTCGCGAAGATGCAACAGGACTTTAGAAAGAGCGCATGACGATGAAGCGAATCAGAGACTGGTTTGCTGCGGAAGCGCAAACGGAACAAAGGAAGACGACGATGAGTGAACAGGAACTGAACGAGAACTACACGGCCAACGAAGAACAGAACGAAGCTCCGCTCGAAGGTGAAGTAATTCCGATGGACGCGGGCGCGGAGTTGGAGCAGGCACGCGGTGAGCGTGATGCGTTGAAGGACCGTCTGGCGCGTCTGCAGGCGGAGTTCGACAATGCGCGCAAGCGCGAGGTGAAGGAGCGCCAGGATGCGCGCGACTACGCCGTGCAGGCGACAGTGGAGCCGTTCCTTGGAGTGATGGATAACTTTCAGCTCGCGCTGAAGGCCCAGGGCTCGGCCGAGCAGTTGCGCGTGGGCGTGGAGTTGATCCTGAAGCAGATGGAAGAAGCGCTGCGCAACCTGAACGTGCAGGCGGTTGAGGCTGTCGGTGCGGAGTTCGATCCGCGTGTGCATGAGGCGTTGGGTTCGGAAGAACGCGCTGACGTGCCAGACCATCAGGTGATCGAAGAGATTCGCCGCGGCTACAAGCTGCGTGACAAGTTGCTGCGTCCGGCGCTGGTGAAGATCGCGACGAACTCCGCGCAGCACGAAGCGTAAACGCAAGAGAACAGAGATTAGAGATCAGAGATGGCAGCAGCGACGATGAAGGCTGATTACTACGAGATTCTTGAAGTCGAGCGCACGGCGAGCGAAGGGGAGATTAAGACCTCTTACCGTAAGCTCGCGATGAAGTGGCACCCAGACCGCAATCCCGGCGACAAGGCCGCGGAAGAAAAGTTCAAGGAGTGCAGCGAAGCGTACGGCGTGCTGAGCGACGCCGACAAGCGCGCCGCGTACGACCGCTACGGCCACGCTGGCGTCGGCAACGGCGGCCCCGGTGCGGGCGGACCGTTCGGCGGCGGTGGCTTCCAGCAGGGCGACCTGAACGACATCTTCGGCGACTTGTTCGGCGAGATGTTCAACATGGGCGGCCGTGGTCGAGCATCGCGCGCGCAGCGTGGACGCGACATCAGCTATGAGCTGACGCTTGAGTTTGAAGAGGCTGTCTTTGGTGCGGAAAAGGAAGTGAAGATTCGCCGCGCTGATGCTTGCGGCGACTGCAAAGGCAGCGGCGCGCAGGCGGGCTCGCAGCCCGAAACATGCCAGCAGTGCGGCGGTCGCGGCCAGGTACGTTCGCAGCAGGGCTTCTTCTCCGTGGCGCGTGCATGCCCGGTTTGCTCGGGCACAGGTTCGGTCATCAAGAACCCTTGCAAGACCTGCCGCGGCGAAGGCCGCACGGCAGCGGAGCACACCATCAAGGTGAAGGTGCCAGCAGGTGTTGAAGGCGACACGCGCATTCGCTACGGTGGCGAAGGCGATGCAGGTCGCTTCGGCGGCCCCAACGGCGACTTCTATGTGATGCTCGACATTCGCGAGCACAAGTTCTTCGAGCGCGATGGCGATGACCTGCACTGCGTGATGCCGATCAGCTTCCCGCAAGCGGCGCTCGGCACGGAGCTTGAGATCGAAACGCTGCATGGTGCAGAGACGATCAAGGTGCCTGAAGGCACGCAGAGTGGCAAGGAATTCCGCTTGCGTGGCAAGGGGGTGCCCCACCTGAATCAGCACGGCAAGGGCGACCTGATCGTCGAGGTACGCGTGCAGACGCCGTCGAAGCTGTCGAAGGAGCAGAAAGCGCTCATGAAGCAGTTGAGCGAGACGCTCGCCGTGGACAACGCGCCGCACTCGCGCGGCTTGTTCGACAAGATGAAGGAGATGTTCTCGTAAAGTGAGGACATTTGCAGAAAAAAAGAGGCCGCTGATGCGGCCTCTTTTCTTATGGTCCATTCAATGTGTCAGTTGTCGAGTATGTCAGTGTGTCAGGCGATTCGTGGTCCACAGCAGAGGGGCAGTCGTCCAGTTGCCAGAGTTCAGATAACTACAGCAGCGCGTTGCAGACGCTGAGTGCGGCGATCGCTGCGGTCTCGGCGCGGAGGATGCGCGGGCCGAGTGTGATGGGCTTCCACTCGTTGTCGGTGAAGAGCTTCATCTCATCCTGTGTCCATCCGCCTTCGGGGCCAACGGCGAAAGCGAGTGCGCGATTGTGTTCGGCGTCGGGGCCTTCGTGTTGAGGCTTCAGTGCGTTCGCCAGTGTGTTGTCTTCTTCGGTTTCGGCGAGCAGAAGTTTGTGCGGTGCGTCGACGAGCTTGAGCGCTTGTGCGAGAGGCATCGGCTCGTCGATCTCAACGAGATCGGAGCGGCGTGATTGCTTTGCCGATTCAAGCACGATGCGCCGCCAGCGCTCGACACGCTTCGATGCCGATGCAGCGAGATGCTTCTCCGTGCGGCGCGCGATGACGGGCGTGATGCGCGCGGCGCCGAGTTCGGTGAGCTTCTCGAGGCCCCACTCATAATGATCGAACTTGATGATGGCGAGCAGCAGATGCACGGGCAATGCGGAGTCAGTCTCGAGTTGTTCGCCGAGGTCGAAGGTGACTTCCTCGTCGGAGACGCGCGTGATGGTCGCGCGATGCAGGAAGCCGTTGGCGACGACGTCGTATTGCTGGCCGCTCTGCGCGCGCAACACGCGTGCAAGATGATGCGCTTGCTCGCCGGTGAGCGATGCGGTGGTGTCGGTGAAGATGTCTGCGATGAAGCGACGACGAGTCATGTAATGAAGATACGAGATGCGAGGCGTGGATGCGAGTGTTGAGAGCGGTGCGCGCAAAAGGTGCATGAACACTGGCTAAAAACACTTCAGGGAGCGCATCGTATGCGCTCCCTGAATGTGTTGCCTTTGGGTGTTGCTTTGCCTGGTTGCGTTTGCCTGCGCTCCCATTACTCGATGCGGACATCGACGTCGCATTCATGATGAATGAAGCAACTAACGAAGGTATAGATTTTGCGTGAGACAGAGTCAAGCGAAAAGTACAAATTGTTTGCGAGATTTTTCTCTTCATGTTGAGAGATCGTGCACGTCACATTGTGAGGCTCATGCGGTGGCATCATGCGAACGCGAGTGAGTGTTGAATGATGCGCGCCGCATCACGCTCCGCTTCGTCGATCAGCACTCGATGATGTTCAACGCGAGGCCTGCAAGCGAAGTCTCTTTGTAGCGCGACTGCATGTCCATGCCGGTGCGATACATCGTGTCGATGACTTGATCGAGCGAGAGTTTGTGCGGGCCGGGATCATGCAGCGCGAGGCGCGCCGCGTTCACGGCTTTCACCGCGCCCATGCCATTGCGTTCGATGCAAGGGATCTGCACGAGACCGCCGATGGGGTCGCAGGTCATGCCGAGGTTGTGCTCCATCGCGATCTCTGCAGCGTGTTCGACGGCAGCATTGTTGCCGCCGAGTGCAGCGACGAGTCCGCCTGCAGCCATCGAACATGCGACGCCGACTTCGCCCTGACAACCGACTTCTGCGCCGGAGATCGAGGCGTTCTCTTTGTACAGAATGCCGATCGCTGCTGCAGTGAAGAAGTAACGCAGCAGGCCTGCGCGCTTCTCGGCTTCGGTGATGTCTCCGCTCGCGAAGTGCAGGTAGTAATGCGCGATCGCAGGGATCACGCCCGCGGCTCCGTTGGTGGGCGCGGTGACGACGCGGCCACCGGCGGCGTTCTCTTCATTGACCGCCATCGCGACAAGTGTGACGGAGTCGAGCGGTGCGAGCGGGTCGCGCGGCATGCCTTCGCTTTCGAGGCGCGCGAGACGGGCGGCGAGTCCGGGGGCACGACGGCGAACGTTGAGACCACCCGGCAGCGTTCCTTCGGTGTGGATGCCGCGCTCGATGCAGTCGGCCATCGCTTGCCACAATGTGAGCACCGCGGCCTCGATCTGCTCGCGGGGTGTGAGCGCGGCGAGGTCGATGGGGGCTTCGTTGTCGGGACGCGCAGGTGAGACGATGCGATCGATGCGGCGCGTGATCGTCGGATCAGCGAGCAGCGAGATCTCGTTTGCGAGCACAACCTCAGCGATCGAGAGCTGATGCTCTTCGGAGAGACGGAGCAGTTCGTCCGCCGAGGAGAACGGATACGGCACGGAGCGCTCCTGCTTCGTCGCCTGGTTCGCGAACTCGTCGGCTGAAAGGATAAAGCCGCCTCCGACGGAGTAGAACGTCTCGCTGAGCAGTATGCTGCCTGCGGCGTCGAAAGCGGTAAGCTTCATGCCGTTGGGATGCGCAGGATTGCTGGCATCGGGATACATCTGATCGCGATGCCACAGCAGATCGGTCGCGGGATTGAAGTCGATGTCAGCGACGCCAAGCAGATTCAGGCGGTGCTCCACCTGGATGCGCGCGAGCATCGTGTCGATCTGCGCGAGCGCGACGGTGTCTGGTGATTCACCGAGAAGACCGAGCAGCGCTGCACGGTCGGTGGCGTGGCCGATACCGGTGAGCGCGAGCGAGCCGTAGAGCTCCACGCAGACGCGTTGCGTTCGTGGCAGTAGTCCCTGCGCGTTGAGGTCGCGGCCAAAACGCACGGCAGCGCGCATCGGTCCTACGGTGTGAGAGGACGAGGGGCCGATACCGATTTTGAAAAGCTCGAAGAGGCTGGTCTGCATAAAAGAAAACGCTCGCGGCCTTTATTGTAGGCGCGAGCGTTAGAAGTATCTCCTCAAGCTTGGCAATGAGCTGTCAATGAGGTCTTGCTGTCAGTGAGGTCTTGGTTGCTGGATGCTCTGGCTTTACTTCTTCGCACCACCGGCTGCGTTGCAGTTGATGTAGCCTGCCGCTGCGGTGAGGCGTACGGGCAGCTTCTCGTCATCGAGCAGAGGAGCGATGGCCGTGGCGTAGCGGTGCTCATGGAACTTGCCGAGCAGACGTGCGGCCGCGGCGCGAACGCCGATGTCCTTGTCGGTGAGTGCATCCATCAGATCATCGCGCGTGTTCTGTGACTTGTCTTCGGCGAGCAACTCAAGCGCGGTGACACGGGCGGTATCCGTGCCGTTCTTGCGCATGTACTCGATGGCCGTAATGGAGAAGCCGAAGGGCCCGAGGAAGAAGCCTGCGCCGTTTTCAACGCCGAGCTTCGCGAGTGCTGCTGGGTTATGCAGCGTCTTCGAGGCCTGATGCTGCGCGCCATGGATCAGCGTCGGATTCGCCTTGCGCTTGCCGCTCACGATGGCGTCGAGGATGTCTTCGCCGGAGTGGTCATGGAACTCTTTCCACAGCACGCTGGCGGCGGTGAAGACGACCTGCGGTTCCTGATCGTCGAGCAGTTTGCGCAGCGGAGGAACGAGGGTGCGCGATTTTGTTTTGCCGGCGGCGAGTGCGGCCGCGGACCGCACGTCGAGGTCGGGATCCTTCATCGCAGCTGCGATCAGCTCATTGGCTTTAGGGTTGGAGCCGAGATCAGAGAGGGCCGACAGCGCCTGCGTGCGCATGTCAGGATGCTTGGCGTCCTGCACACCGTCGGTGAGGATGTGCCAGGCGCGAATCTGCTTTTCGGCGGGCGTTTCCGGCGGTGTGGCCTGTTGCGCGGCTGCGGGCTTGTCTTGCGGCTTGCTTGCAGGGGCTGCAAACGCCATACCTGCGGAGAGGGTCAGGGTAACGAGGGCAGGGAACTTCAAGTGCTTCAGCATGGTCGTGTCTTCTCGAGCGTATGTAGTGGTTTGGAACGAAGGCCCGCGTTATAGGACGGCGGAAGGTTACGCAATGGATGCTTGCTCTTCGGAAGAGTACGAAGTGAATGCTAGACTGGCGACAATTCTTCGGCCTCATTGGCTTCATCAGGCGGTTCTCTCCATGCTGTTCAAGACGCGCAGCGCGGCGGTCTACGGGATCGACGCGCACCTTATCGACGTTGAGGTGGACTACCTCGGTGTGCCGCTCGAGCGAGAAGTGTTTGCGGTGGTCGGGCTTCCCGATGCTGCTGTGCGTGAGAGCCGCGATCGCGTAAAGGCAGCGATCAAAAACTCCGGCTTTGAAATTCCCTCGACGAAGATCACGATCAACCTTGCGCCCGCTGACCTGAAGAAGGAAGGCTCCGGCTTCGATCTGCCGATTGCGATCGGCATCCTCGGCGCGTACGGTGCGCTGGCCGCGATGGAGATGCAGGATGTTGTGCTCGTTGGCGAGTTGGGCCTGGATGGCACACTGCGCGCTGTGCAGGGCATGTTGCCGGTGGCGATGGCTGCTCGTGCTGCGGGCGTGAAGCATCTGGTGATTCCGGAATCGAACGCGCGCGAAGCTGCGGTGGTCGAGGGCATCCACATCTGGCCGGTGCGTTCGCTGCTTGAAGTGCGTGAGCTGTTGAACAGTTTCGCGCAGGGCGGACAGGCATCCTTGCTGCAGCCGTTGCAGGTGGACTCGCGCGCGATGCTCGCTCATGCAGAAGAAGGCGTGCCGGACTTCAAGGACGTTCGCGGACAGCACGTCGCCAAGCGTGCGTTGGAAGTAGCGGCTGCCGGTGGGCACAACATTCTGATGATCGGGCCGCCGGGCTCGGGCAAGACAATGCTCGCGAAGCGACTGCCGTCGATCCTTGCGCCGCTGCGTTTTGAAGAAGCGTTGGAGACGACGAAAATCCACTCCGTCGCCGGCGTGCTGAACCGCGACAAGGGCCTCGTAACGCATCGCCCCTTCCGTTCGCCGCACCATACGATCTCGGACGCGGGCTTGATTGGTGGCGGGATGAACCCGCGCCCAGGCGAGGTCTCTCTGGCGCACAACGGAGTGCTGTTCCTCGATGAATTGCCGGAGTTTCCGCGCAACGTGCTGGAGGTGATGCGCCAGCCGCTCGAAGATGGCAATGTCACGATCGCGCGCGCGGCGATGAGTATGACTTTCCCGGCGCGCTTCATGCTCGCCGCGGCGATGAACCCTTGCCCCTGTGGCTACTATCCGGACAAAGAGCGCTGCATGTGCACGCCGCCGATGATTCAGCGGTACGTGAGCAAGGTGAGCGGACCACTGCTCGACCGCATCGACATCCACATCGAGGTGCCGGCGGTGCAGTACAAGGAGCTTCGCAGCGGGCAGGTCGGCGAAGGCTCTGCGGAGATCCGTGACCGCGTGCTGCGTGCGCGTGAGAAGCAGCACGAGCGGTTCGGTCTGGCGCAGCGTGGAGCGAACCCGAAAGCTCGAAAGGTCTTTGCCAATGCGCAGATGTCGACGAGTGATATCCGCCAGCATTGCGAACTGAACAGCGAGGCCGAGCGGATCCTCGAACGCGCGATGCTGCAGCGAGGTCTGAGCGCCCGAGCGCATGACCGCATTCTGAAGGTGGCGCGCACGATCGCCGATATGGAAGGGCAGGAATCCATCGCAGTGCCGCATATCGCTGAGGCGATCCAGTACCGCACGCTGGATCGTGGCTACTGGTCTTAGCTGGAAGACTTGATGTCGTGGGATCTGGAGAGAGCGAGCGCGGCTCCGCCCCAAAGCAGGGCAACGATCAGCACGAAGAGCGGTTGCTGATGCACCACCAGAAGCTTGAACGGTACGCTCTGCTGCGTGGCGAAGCTGAAGTGCGTATGGTCGAGGATGATCTTCGCGGTCGAGAACAGCAGGAAGACGCTGCCTAGGGAAATCGCCGCCGCCCACCGTGGCGCTATTCTCCAAAGCACTCCAAGCGCCGGCAGCGTGAGCAGCAGCATCCGCATGTCGTAGCTGCGGTGATAGACCGGTAACAGTAGCAGGACGGAGACGGCAGCAAGCCCGATCAGATCCCGGGTCGTGCCATCCTGCGGGGCCGCCCGAGTGAGCCCGACCGCCAGCAGACCGACGCCGACGAGCGTTATGAGTTCGGCTGCGAGCGCGGCACTTCTGTCAGTCGGAAATACCTCAACCGTGAGCGCATGGGCGTCGATCAGGCCGGTGTCAGGTTTTCCGCCGCGCACGATATGGAGCGAGGAGCCGCCTTGCAGCTGGTCGTGAAGATCCGCTTTCCAGGCGGTAGTGTGGAGCTCTCCCGAAAGCGCCATGCCGGCCGCCACCTCCAGCAGAACAAACGAGAGCAACGCAACTGCGGCAAACTTCCGTGTCCTTTGGGGAAAGCAGAAGTAGAGCAGGATTGGCGCACCGATTTGCGGCTTGTAGATAGCTGCCAGCCCGAGACAAAAGCAGCCGAAGACGCGAGCTCGTCCGACGGCCATCAACATGCCGCCGATAGCCGCGAGGCCGATGGCGAGCGCACTGATTTGCCCAAGACGAAGGAGACCACCGCTCGTGGCCAGCACCAGCATGACCCCTACCGCAACGGAACTCTTCGCCGGAGGCGGCGCCAGAAGCAGCAGAAGGATGCTCGCACCGACGAGGGCAATGGCCAGTGCGGTGAACCAGAGCGCAGTGGCATGGCTGTAGCTCATCCAGCCGAGCGGCAGTAGCGCGTAGTACGTCGCCGGCGGATATACCAGAGAGTGCTCCTGCCAGAACGGAGGAGCCATCCACTCTGGCTTTGCACCGCTGTGCAGCAGCGCCTGTTCCGCATTTTGCGTCAGATAGGGATTGTGGGCCTCGGCTGCCGCGCGCGTGCTGCCGTAGACGGGCATGAAATCTCCATAGGAGCCTTCAGAGCGCGCCGTCCACAGGAAGGCCGCCACGCCCAGTATGAGCAGGAGCCACTGCCAGGTGCGGGTTTCACGTTGAGCCATTGAGGCCAAATCATAGCATCCGGATCGCGCGCAGCTTTTGCCGTGGCTGCTCGAGCTGAAAGCACATTTGGCGTGGCGCCCCATGGTACGAAAAAACTATTGACCCTCGGGTTTTCACACGTTATGGTGCAAAGAGAACTCAGCTATACGCTTCTGTTTTGGCCTTGAGGCGGGCTTGAGTTCTGTGTTTCTCTCCTGGGTGGCCGTTAGAGCCGCCGGATTCCTCCCCGATCCTGACAGATCAGCTTCGAATCCACGGTGCAAACCGCAGCTAAACCCTGTGATTTGTGTTGCATGGAGCAGAATCGTAGAGCGATGCACCTTATAGGATTGCTGGTGCGTCTAATGTAATGAGTTAGCAGAAAAACCCTGCCGGAAGCGAGCCCCGCGCAGTGGACGTGTTTCCAAACGCTCGCAGGTGGATGTCAGGAACGACGCAGCGCCGAAATACCGGCCCATCAGTCGACCCGACACCTTGCCGCAAACTCTCCAAGGAGAAAACTGATGCGCTCTGACCTGATTTTTGGTGCCCTTACGCACGTGCAGAACCGTTACAAGCTTTGCCAACTCGCCTCAAAGGCGACCCGCAAGCTGCACAAGCCGAACACGCGTCTGCAGGACACGACGAACGAAGTGCTTGACCGCTTTAAGGACACGGTTCCGATGAACGTGGAAGTGGACCAGGAACTCACCGTCGCCTAAACAAGTTTTACGGTTGGCCTTCGAGACTTCGCCCGAAGCTGGAAAGGCCAACCGAGTTTCACCCCGGATTTCCACGGCGAGCGTTCTGCTACGCTGTACCCATCTACTCCGCAGTTCGAAGTTGTTCCGCATTTTTCCCTGCAACACCTCCGGACCGCCTGCGCGCGGTTTCAGTCCTACCTCGAAGCTTCCCCTCTTCGCAGTGCACCCGACCTCACGCCTGAATTACTTTCTGGAAAAACATGCCTACTGAAACGACCTCCCCCAAGACCGAAAAAACCGAAAAGCCCGAAGCGATCGCGAAGGACATGACCATCTCCGAACTCAAGGAGAAGAGCATTGCGGAGCTGGGTAAGCTCGCGCGCGGTCTCGACATCCCCGGCGCAAGCGGTCTGCGCAAGCAGGACCTGATCTTCAAGATTCTGCAAGCGCAGAGCGAGAAGGAAGGACACATCTTCGCTGAAGGTGTGCTCGAGATCCTGCCGGATGGCTACGGCTTCCTTCGCTCGCCGGATTACAACTACCTGCCCGGCCCGGATGACATTTACGTCTCGCCCAGCCAGATCCGCAAGTTCGATCTGAAGACCGGCGACACGATCTCCGGCAACGTGCGCTCGCCGCACGAGGGTGAGAAGTACTTTGCGCTGGTGAAGATCGAAGCGATCAACTTTGAGTCGCCCGAAGAGACGCGCAACAAGATTCTGTTCGACAACCTGACGCCGCTGTATCCGCAAGAGCGCATCAAGATGGAGACCGTGCGCGAGAACATCTCGGGCCGCGTCACCGACTTGCTCTGCCCCATCGGTAAGGGCCAGCGTGGTCTGATCGTCGCTCCGCCGCGTACCGGTAAGACGGTGCTGATGCAGTCGATCGCGAACTCGATCACGGCGAACCATCCTGAGGTGGTGCTGATCGTTCTGCTCATCGACGAGCGTCCGGAAGAAGTGACGGACATGCAGCGTTCGGTGAAGGGCGAAGTGATTTCTTCGACCTTCGACGAGCCGGCAGCGCGTCACGTACAGGTCGCGGAGATGGTGATCGAGAAGGCGAAGCGCCTGGTCGAGCACAAGCGCGATGTGGTGATTCTGCTGGACTCGATCACGCGTCTGGCACGTGCGTACAACACGATTGTGCCGCCGAGCGGCAAGGTGCTTTCGGGTGGTGTGGACTCCAACGCGCTGCAGCGCCCGAAGCGCTTCTTCGGCGCGGCCCGCAACATCGAAGAGGGCGGCTCGCTGACGATCATCGCGTCGGCGCTGGTCGATACTGGCTCGCGCATGGACGAAGTGATCTTCGAAGAGTTCAAGGGCACGGGCAACATGGAAGTGATCCTGGACCGCAAGCTTGTCGACAAGCGTGTGTTCCCGGCGATCGACATCCAGCGCTCGGGCACGCGTAAGGAAGAGCTGCTCATCCCGAAGGACGACCTGCAGCGCACGTGGATTCTGCGCAAGGTGCTGAACCCGCTTTCGGCGGTGGAAGCGATGGAACTGCTTTCGGACAAGCTCGGCAAGACGAGGAACAACCAGGAGTTCCTGCACAACATGTCGTCGCTCTAATGGAGTGATGAATACGGGAACGCGAGAGATCGCGGGCTCGGCTGGAGAGAAGGGCGTGGGCGCGGAGGCCTGCGCCCTTCTTGTTTCTATACGGTGATCGCGAAGCGTGCTAGTGTTGCGCCATGCGTTGGCTCTTGGTGCTTGTGTTGTTGATCGCTGTTGCGCCTCTGCGTGGGCAAGAGTGTCCCGTCGCCCATTCTGATGGGCCGCTGACGAACTCGATTTCTCGTGAGCTCAAGGGCGAGCTTACTTTCCATAACGACATACGTGGATGGTTTGAGCTGAAGCTGGATCACAAAGTATGTGGTGAGGATGTCATTCAGCTTTTGCCGAAATTTTCTGACGCTGAGGTGGCAGCTAGGCGCCAGCTTCAGCGGATGCAGCGCTTGCGTGGTTGCAGGGTAACGACGAAGGGTGTGCTGGGGATTACGGGGACAGGGTATTTCTCAGCAGAGTTATACCAACAGGTCGCGTCGATTGAACCTGTAGGTGAGTGTAAGCTGCAGTCCGTATTTCCTGATTATTCTCATGCGAAGCCCTCGAAGGGAATCCGGAGTTACGTCGTGTCAATGCGTTTTCACTATGGCGCTGACGAACCTGTTCATGCGCAGATTGAGAGCCACGGTCGAAAGCTGACGCCTTGGCAGGCTTATGCGTCGTACATGCTGACAGGCGGGTTTGCCTTCTATGCGTATTGTGCGGACGGCTTCCACGCTACGAGCTTTGAAGGAACGCCCGAGGCGAAGCCTTGGGATATTGATGGCTATATAGCAATGGACCCTGAAGCGGCGGCAGAGAAGCATGTGACGCATATTTCCCTGCGCTACACGTGTGTTGTCGGGAAGGCTGACGACTGAGTGGATCGCCTCGGTAAGAGGCTTGCCTGCGCTAACGACAAACTGATCCTTCACTGCCCTCAGGATGACAAATTTGTGGTGAAGTGTTGAGCCGGAGAGCGGAGACTTCCTGCAAACCCATGTCTCAGAAGCGAGACATGGGGCACTCGTTCGTGGTTGGAGAAAAGAAGAGCCACTCCTGTAGGAGTGGCTCTTGCCTTTGGCTGTAGATGATTTAGCGCGCGGCTTCTGCGGCGGCGAGGCGTTCCTTCGGCAGCGGGACGCGGACCCACTGCATGCCTGCGGCTTCTGCGGCGTCGATGCCGGGTTGGGCGTCTTCAAACACGAGGCAGCGCTTCGGATCGACGCCAAGCAACTCGGCGGCCTTGAGGAACGGTTCGGGGTGTGGTTTGCCCTTGCTGTATTCGCCGGCGCAGACGAGCACCTCGAACTTGTCGAGGAGTCCAAGTGCTTCGAGGCTATCCACGACCGATTTGCGCGGCGAGCCGCTGACGACGGCAAAGGGAATCTTGCCGTGCTTGTCGTGGATGTGGTCGATGGTCATGGGGATGCCGTCGATGGTGTGTACGAGGCCCTGGTAGTAGAGCTCCTTCTCGTGCGCGACCTGCTTCACGGGCATGGAAAGTCCGTGCTGCTCGTTGAGCATTTCGAGGATCGTCTCCACGGGAAGGCCGCCGTAGGCGTAGAACTGCTCTTCCGGGAAGGGGCAGTTGTACTCGGCGAGCATCTTGTGCCAGGCCACGTAGTGCAGCGGCATGGAGTCGACGATGGTGCCGTCGCAATCGAAGAGGTAGGCGTCGAAGTCGCCTTGGGGAATGGTCAGTTTCAAGAGTAAGGTCCTTGGGAGAGTGCAGAGGATAAGTGGAAAGTCTTCAGTGGAAAGTAGTAAGTGATTGCTTCGCTACGAGAAGCGGTTTGGTGAGCGAAGCGAGTCAAGGAACTTACGACTTTTCACTTTTCACTTACCACGCTTCTTAGTAGCCGCGCGCGATGAGCGACGCGATGGTGAGCCCGCCGGGCCTGGGGGCTGCGGGTTGCAGGGTGTAGTCGATCATGGGCGCTTGCACCGCGGCGAACTCGGCCTGGCGTGCGGCGTAGCGAGCGAGCACGTCGGTTTCGAGGTTCACCTCGGCGCCAGAGAGCAGCGAGCGCAGATTGGTCGACTTGTAGGTGTGCGGGATGACCGCGATTTCGAGGCGTGCGCTGCCGTCGGCTGCGGTCGGGTGGAGCTTAGCGACCGTGAGCGAGATGCCGTCGATGGTGATGGAGCCTTGCTGCACGATGCTGGGCGCGAGCGCTGGCGGGGCCTGCACGGTCATGCGCCAGTCAGTGCGGTCGAGGTCGGCGTTCAGCGCCTCGAGTGCGATGAGCGTGCCGACGCCATCGACGTGGCCCTGCACAACGTGTCCGCCCATGGGCGCACCGGACGGTGTAGGAAGCTCGAGGTTGACCAGCGAGCCCGGGACAAGCCGCGTGAGCGTGGTGCGCCGGATCGTCTCTTCGGCGAGGTCGGCGGCGAAGCGGCCAGGATGCTCGTTGCCTGCGTCCTGCACGGGGATCGCGGTGAGGCAGGTGCCGTTGACCGCGATGGAGTCGCCGGTCTCCCAGCGGCCCGCAAGGGCGGGCGCGGCGACGATGAGGCGCATGGCTCCGCCTGCTGCGGGGGAGAGCGAGAGAACGGTGCCGGTGGTTTCGATCAAGCCGGTGAACATGGTTCTAGTTTAGATGGTTTGCAGCAATGGAGGATGCGCGGTGGGATGCGCTTCCGATTCATGAGAGCTTCCTTGTCGAAGAGCCACAAACGCCGGGTGCCCCACGTCCCGATTTTTGGAGAGGTGGGAGAGCGAGGAGGTTCGACTGCCAGCGCTCTGGGCTTCCATCGATTTCTCTGGGATACCGTTCTTACTTCCACGGATCGTGCAGGTAGCCGGTGATGCGAATGTCCTCGCCGTTGCCGTGGGGGAAGGTGGTGCGGGTGGGGCTTGTGAGCGTTTCCTGTAGCGCAAAGGGTGAGAGGCCATTCGCGGCAAAGGGAACGGCTTGCGGCCCGAGTTCGCTTTCGGCGAAGTAGAGGACGAGCTTGTCCGCGAGTTGCAGATTCAGGAACGCGCCATTGACCGTAGGCCCTGCCTCGATGAGAAGGCTGCGGAGGCCGAGCGTGTGGAGGTGTTGGAGGGCTTCGGCGAAGGTGCCTCGGAAGATCTGCGCGCCGGCTGCGAGGAGTTGCTGCTCGTTGGCCTGTGGGGCATCGTGGCTGGCGAGGAGCAGCAGGTCGTCGCTCGCGGTGCGGATGAGCTGTGAGTCGAGCGGCGTGCGCAGTTGCGAGTCCAGCACGATGCGAAGCAGCGGGCGGCGGCGCGGCAAGCCGGTGCGGTCGGTGAGCGAAGGATTGTCAGCGAGCACGGTGCCGATGCCGGTCAGGATCGCGTCGGAAGCGTGGCGGAGTTGTTGGACGTCGGCTCGCGCGGCTTCGCCGGTGAGCCAGTGCGGCGCTGTGGACATGCGGCTTGCTGGCGGAGGAGCGAGCTTGCCGTCGGTGGAAAGCGCGGCTTTGAGCGTCACGAAGGGGCGTCCGTGAACGATGCTGAAGGCGAATGCGTCGTTGAGGCGGCGGGCTTGCTGGCCTAGTGGGGATGTTGGGGTGGCGACTTCGACTTCGATGCCAGCGGCACGGAGTTTCGCGATGCCGTTGCCGTGGACGGCGGGGTTCGGGTCGGCGGTCGCGATGACGCAGCGAGCGATGCCTGCAGAGATGAGCGCATCCGCGCAGGGGCCAGTACGACCGGTGATGGAACAAGGTTCGAGGGTGACGTAGGCGGTGGCGCCCTGGACGCTTCGCCCGAGAGCCGCAGCTTGCTTTAGCGCGGCGATCTCGGCGTGGTCGCGTTGGTCGTAGTGGTGTGCGCCTTCGCCAAGCACCTGTCCCGAGGCAGTCGTCAGCACACAGCCGACGGCGGGGTTCGGTGAGGCGAACGCAGCAGCGTCCGCGGCGAGCGTTAGCGCGTGGTGTAGGAAGCGTTCGTCATCTGGCAGCCAGGGCATCCTTGTACAGCATACGTGCGGTTGAGGATGTCTTGATGCGACGGCACAGCGTATTCGATGGTCCCAGCGTATTCAGCTGGCGGAACGAACTCGTCGTGCACTGCAGAGCGCTGTGCTGACTGCGCATGGCCGAAGGTGAAGAGAAACGCGAAAAATACGGTGAGGAAATGCATGATATCTGACCGCCCGCAGGACTATATCGGAGAATTGCATCCTTTGGCGACTTCGTGCATCGCTGCAGGACACAACATGACGATAGACGCCACCAACTAGAGTTGGCGATGCCTCCACCGGGGGCAGATATGGGGCTTTTGTGTCAGATGAACGTTGTTTCAACCAAGTAACGATTCGGTAAACGCGACCGGGTCGAACTCGATGATGTCCTCGATCTTTTCGCCGATGCCGACATAGCGGACCGGCAGGCCGAGTTCGTGCGCGATGGCGACGACGATGCCGCCCTTGGCGGTGCCGTCGAGCTTCGTCAGCACGATGCCGGTGACCTTGGCCGCCTCGGTGAACAGGCGGGCCTGCTGCAGGCCGTTCTGGCCCGTAGTGGCGTCGATGACGAGCAGGGTCTGGTGCGGCGAGCCGGGGACAACCTTGTCCGAAGTACGCACCATCTTGTCGAGCTCCTTCATCAGGTCGGCCTTGGTGTGCAGGCGGCCCGCGGTGTCGACGAGGAGAATTTCGGTGGCGCGTGCTTTCGCAGCGCTGGCCGCGTCGAAGAGCGCGGCTGAGGGATCGCCGCCCTGCTTGGTCTTGATGAGGTCGACGCCAGAACGCTGGCTCCAGACTTCGAGTTGCTCGATGGCGGCGGCGCGGAAGGTATCGGCGGCGCAGAGCAGCACAGAGCGGCCCTCGCGGCGGTAGAGCGCGGCGAGCTTGCCGGAGGTCGTCGTCTTGCCGGTGCCGTTGACGCCGACCATCATGACGACTTCAGGCGGGTTCGACGGAGCGTAAACAGGCTTGGCGACCGATGTGAGGATGCGGAGGATTTCGGCCTTCAGCAGTTCGCGCAGTTCGGCGCCGGAGGCAATGCCCTGGCGCAGCGCACGGTCACGGAGGCGACCGATGATTTCGTTAGTCGTTGGCGCGCCGATGTCGGAGGCGAGCAGCGCGAACTCGAGGTCGTCGAGCGAGGCGTCGTCCACTTCGCGCGTAAGCGCGACGACGGTGCCGAGCGTCGTCGAGAGCGACTCGCGGGTACGCGTGACGGCCGAGCGCATCCGCTCAAAAAGCGAACGCGGCTCATTGGCTTCGGGGGAAGACTCTGCTGCGGGAGTTTCCGGCTCATCTTTGCGCCGGTTGAAGAACGAGAAGGCCATTGCTTTCTTAGTGTAGTCCCTGCGACTCGTATCACCGCAAAAGACAACGGACACGGCCGAAGCCGTGTCCGTTGTTGGGGGATCTGCCGAGCCTAGTACGCGCCCGAGCCGCGCAGCACCGCGCTGAGCGTGCGCGCGAGGATCTTCGTGTCGAGCAGAAGGCTCCAGCGGTCGATGTAGCGAAGATCGAGCTGGATGGTCTGCTCGAAGTTTGTGTTCGAACGACCCGAGACCTGCCACAGACCGGTGATGCCGGGCTTCACCGAGAAGCGGCGCGTGGCGTCGAGTTCGCTGAAGCGTTCGACGTCGCGGTTGGGCAGGGGGCGCGGACCGACGAGGCTCATGTGGCCGAAGAGCACGTTGAGCAGCTGCGGCAACTCGTCCAGCGAAGTACGGCGCAGCAGGCGGCCAACGCGAGTGATGCGCGGATCGTTGCGCATCTTGAACATCGGGCCGTCGTTCTCGTTCTTCGCTTCGAGGTTCACCATCTGCGCCTCTGCGTCGACGACCATGGAGCGAAACTTGAACATGCCGAAGGTGCGCTTGTTGCGGCCGTAGCGTTTCTGGATGAAGAAGACCGGTCCCTTGCTCTCAAGACGGATCGCAAGCGCGACGACCGCGAAGACCGGCGCGAGCAGCAGGATGCCGATGGCTGCGGCGGACCGGTCGAAGGCTTCCTTCAGGTAGAGGCGGTGATCGTCGTGCACCATCTCCACGACCTGCGAGCCGGTCGCGTGGTCATAGGTCTGATGCTTCGCCACGGTCGTGTTCACGAAGTCCGCGTTGTACTGGGTGGTGACGCCTGCGCGACCGCAGATCGAGATGACTTCCTGAATCTCATCGAAGCGGCTCTTGACGGGCAGGGCGATCAGCACTTCGTCGATGGGCTGCTGCATCAGCAGGCGCTCGAGGTCGGAGACTCCGCCGAGAACGGGAGCGACGCCAGCGCAGCCGGGCTGCGGATCGGAGTCCACGAAGCCGGTGAGTTGGTAGCGATACTCGGGGTGCGAGGCCAGCGCCATGGTCATGGAGCGCGCGCGGCCACCGGTGCCGATGACGAGCAGGTTGCGCGGCTCGCGGCGCGAGGGGCGGACGTACTCGTCGTAGGTGACGTAGGCCATGCGCACCGCAAACATCAGCGTCATGCCCGCGAACCAGAAGACGCCTGCGGAGCGAGCGGCCTCGACGAAGCTGTGCAGTTCAAAGCGGAAGACCGCGAGCGCGACGACAGCGCAGAAGCTCATCGCCATCGGAACGCGCCAGAGAAATGCGCCGGGGGTGCGATTGAGACGCGGCTCATACATGCCGCTCATCCAGAAGACCGCCTTCCAGGCGGCGAAGAGCATGGCGGCGATGGTGAGCGAGCCGACCGAGAAACGGACCTGAAAGAGGTGGGCAAACGAGAAGGCATTGCCTGCGTCAGAGGCCAGTAGCGCCAGCATCAGGGCGATGGCGAGAGATGCAAGGTCAGCAACGCGGGCGGCAGACGAACACATGCGACGCACCAGCGATGCCGGAGATTGAGGGCTGTACCAGGACCACGACGAAGCGGCCGCTTGTTCTGCGGCAAGGCCTGCGGGGATCGTGATGGGAGACGTGGTTTGCGCGTGCACTCAACTCACCTGATTTCCATCAAGCAAATGCCTTTCGGCTCGGTTGCTTGGATTTTTACAGCGATCGTGACGTTAGAACATCATGTTTCGGTGGCGAGTTCATCGTACAAACCGGTGAGTGTCGTAGCGCGAAGGGGTCATGACCTTTGGTAACTTGTTGATTTGGTTACCCTGTTGTGATTGTAGTCAATGATCCATCGTCCTGTATTATTCCCTGTTTTTGCAGGGTTTTGTTGGAGTAATTTCCTCGCTAGGCAATAACCACGTTGATACACTTGGCTGGACAGCCCCACTGATTCTCAGGTAGGCCGCATGGAGAGGCGGCACAGCACTTTCTTATGACCGGACTCACGCCGCCGAAGTTGCGCCAGATGGTTACCGAAGCTGTCTTCCGCCGGAAGACGGTGTTTTGGCGTGTTTTTCTGGTGGTTTTCGGCTTGGCGCTGCTGGCGAGCTTCGCGATTCCAAAGCGATATGTGTCTGAGGCGCGCCTGATGGTGCAGCCGGTTCGAGCGACCGGGCCGCTAACGACGACGCCGACGGATCGTTTGGTGGCAGCAAATCAGGTTTCGCCCGAGGAGATCAATAGCGAGGTCTCGCTGCTGCAAAGCCAGGGCGTGGCCCGCCGGGCGCTGGGCCAGAGCCTGACCGCGCCGCAGTCGCGCAGCGAGGAGCAGGACGCGCAGACGCTGGAGCGGCACCTGACCGTGGACGCCGTCCACCAGACGAACCTGATCCATGTGGAGATGGTGGGCAAGAGCCCGGCTGACGCGACCGCCACCTTGCGCCGGGTGCTGAACGCGTACTTCGAGGAGCGCGGCGGCAGCGGGATTTCGAGCGGCGCGGCGGGGTTCTTCGATCGCCAGGCGGCAGCGAAGAACCAGCAGATCGCCGATGACCAGCAGAAGTTGACGCAGTTCGAGGTGGACCACGGCATCGCTGATCTGGACGAGCAGAAGAAGCTGCAGGTGGAAAGCATCTCCGGTCTGCAGGCGCAGATGCGCGGGGCAGAGGCGCAGCTTGCCGCACAGCGCAGCCGGACGGCAGCGAACAAGCGCGAGTTGAGCCTGACGCCGGCGCGTTCGCGCACGGTGGAGCGCACGGCGACGAACCAGTACTCGCAGGAGCGGCTGGGCACGAGCCTTGTGGACCTGGAGAACCGCCGTACGGAGCTGATGAAGCGCTATCCGCCAACCGACCGGCAGGTTGTTGAGGCCAACGAGAAGATCGCAACGACGCGTGCGGCGATCGCGCAGGCGGGTGAGAACCCGGCGGCGGAGACGACGACGGATGTCAACCCGGTGTATCAGCAGCTGAGCTCCGCGGTGGCGCTTTCGCAGGGCGAGGCAAGTGCGGAATCCGCGCAGGTGGCGGAGATTCGCGCGCAGATGAAGTCGGCGCAAGGACGTCTGGAAGAGTTGGAGCAGGCGACGGCGGAGTACAACGAGCTGAAGCGGCAGCTGGCGCAGGCGCAGGCGGACTTCACGCTCTATGCGCAGCGTCGCGATGAGGCCCGCATCTCCGAAGCGCTCGACAAGGCGCGGATGTTCAACGTGTCGCTGGCAGAGGCTCCGATGGCTTCAAGTCTGCCGGTGCGCCCGAAGCCGGTCGTTTATATGGCGGCGGGAACGGTGGCGGCGTTGCTGCTGGGCATCCTGGCCGCTTTGTACGCGGACACGGTGGGTGAGCAGGTCTATAACCCTTCGCAGTTGGACCAGCGCACGGGGATGCGGACGATCGCCACGCTGGCCGAGGAAGACGGTGGCGTCTCCGAGGCGAACCGGCTGGAGTACCAGCGGATTCTGCTGGCGATTCGGCAGGGGCTGGAGTCTCGCCTGGATGTGCAGGGCGGCGGGCGCTCCGGACACACGGCGGCGGAGCAGGACGGATCGCTGGCGGGGTACTGCGTGGCGTTCGTTTCTGCGCTACGCGGAGAGGGTTCTTCGCACCTGGCCACGCAGTTGGCCAGCGAGGCGAGCCGTGAGCGCTTCCACAAGGTGGCCGTTCTGGACGCGCGTCTCCTGCTGCGGAAGTTTGAGACGGAAGAGGACCTGACGTTCGCTGTTCGACATGATGAGGAGCGCGGTTTCTGGGTGCTCGACATCGCTGAACCTGGGCTGAGCGTTGGTGCGGGAGAGACGACCGCCGCGACGAGCCTGCACAAGACGTTCTCGTCGCGTCTGCGGCCGATGCTGATCGAAGCGCGTCGGGAGTTCGACTTCATCTTCATCGACTGCCCGAGCCTGCAGGATTCGACGCTGGCGCCTGAACTGGCGCGCACCATTGACGGCTATGTGGCGGTGGTGGGCGCGGGCTATGCGCGCAAGCAGAATATCGAGGGCATGAACGCGGCGCTCACCGGCATCACGGCTCCGCTGCTGGGCTGGGTACTGACGCGACGGACGTATCCAGTGCCGCGGTGGATCTACGGGCTGATCGGCTAGTCTGTTGGACCCGCACAAGACAGGTGTGCCTAAGTAGGTTCTTTCCACGAACGTGGCACTGCGCGATGCTGGACGGGTGAGAACTCTCTCGATTCTTCGCGGGTTGGTGGCGTGCTTCGTCTCCGTAAGCTTGCCGACGCTGGCGCAGCAGCGCGGAGCGGGCAGCGCGCTGACGGGAGTGCACAACACTGCGGCGATGACGAGTCCAGCCGAGAGTGCAGGGGAGTACACGCTGCATGAAGGCGATACGGTCGACGTCGTCTTCCGCTACACTCCTGAGTTCAATGACGAAGCTGTGGTGGGGCCTGATGGCCGCGTGGTGCTGAAGAGCACCGGGCCGATTCAGGCGGCCGGACTGACGCTGAATGCGTTGCAGCAGAACATCGAGCATGGCTCGACCTCGAAGCTGGTGAACCCGGATGTGGCGGTGCTGTTGAAGGATTTCGATCGGCCACATGTGACGATCGCCGGCGAAGTGAACACGCCGGGGCGACAGGATCTGCGCAAGCCGACGACGGCGATGCAGGCGATCATGGCTGCGGGCGGACCGAAGGAGATCGCGGCGATGGGGCGTGTGGTGCTCTTCCGCCGCATCAACGCGGATACGAGCGAAGTGCATGTGTTGAAGCTAAGCCACTACGACCGCACGACGATGGCAAAGAACGATATGGTGCTGCAGCCGGATGATGCGATCCTCGTGGGGCATGATCATCTGGAGAGCATCGGCCGCTTTGTGAAGACGATGAATCTCGGCGTGTATCTGCAGCCGTTGAACGGCTATTCGATCGTCCGTTGATGCAACGCGCGCCGATACGCGCCGCAAGCTTTGCCGTAGAGAAGAGAACGCAAGCGTGAAAATCCTGCTGATGGCGTATGAGTGCAGTCCGTACCGCGGCTCCGAGTGGGCCGTGGGCTGGGGTCGTTTGCTACAGGCTGCGCGCGTAGCGGAGGTGCACGTCGTCACGAGCGAAGAGAACTTCAAGGCACTGCAGCAAGCAACGCGTGAAGGCTTTCTGCCTGCGAATGTGCGTCTGCATACACCGCCGCCAGATGATCGCTTACGGCGCAAAGATCCTCACGCAGGCATGTTCGCCTATGACTATGCGGCGTATCACCACTGGCAGCGTCTCGCGCAGAAGTTGATCGTGCAGTTGCACTGGGAGCAGCGGTTCGACATCGTGCATCAGGTGACGGTGAACACGTTTCGCGAGCCAGGTTACGGCTGGAAGCTGGACGCGCCGTTTCTCTGGGGACCTGTGGGCGGCTCGCAGAACTTTCCGCGCAGCTTCCTGTCGATGCTTCCGTGGAAGGAAGCGGCGAAGGAGTTCCTCCGCGGAGTGGTGAACGAGTGGACGCTGCGCCGCAATCGGCGTGTGCTGGCGGCGGCGCATGGAGCGAAGGTGGTGTTGGCCTCGAATTCGACGAATCAGCGCGACTATGAACGCGCGTGGCATCGGCCGGTAGAGCTGTTGCTGGAGACGGGCCTCACTGCGGTGCAGGAGCCTGATCGTGCGCGCTTTGCGCAGCGTGTTGCCGGAGAGGCTCGACCGCTAGAGCTGCTGTGGAGTGGCGAGTTGCAAACACGGAAGGCGTTGCCGATCCTGCTGCGTGCGTTGGCGAAGACGAATATGCCGTTTCGGTTGACGGTGCTTGGCGACGGCCCGATGCGGTCGTTGTGGGAAGCAGAAGCGCAAAAGCTGAAGCTGGAGGATCGTGTATTTTTTCGCGGGCGCTTGCCGTTTGCGGAGGCCGTCGCTGCGATGCAGCAGGCCGATGTGTTTTGCTTCACGAGCCTGCGCGACACGAGCGGCAACGTGGTGCTGGAGGCGTTGGCCGCCGGTGTGCCGGTCGTGTGCTTCGACCACCAGGGCGTGGGCGATATCGTCACGCAGGCGTGCGGCATCAAGATCGCGGTGAGCAACCCACGCGAAGCTGTGGAGGCCTGGCGAGACGCGTTGGAGCGCTTGTATCAGCAGCCAGAGGTAATGCTGGCGATGAGTTTTGCCGCCACCGAACGCGCGCGAGACTTTTTGTGGAAGCGCAACGGTGACTACGTCAACGCGCTATACCGCCAGCTTTCGCAACGTGAGAACATGGGCGCATGACGCAACTGCCCGAAGCTGGCATCGGCCTTGAAGCCGATGAGGTTTTGCTGTCCGCTCCGCAGAGCGGGTGGCAGCGGCTGCGTGCGATGGCGGGAGCGCGAGCGGGATATGCGCTGTGCGATCAGGTCATCTATAGCTTCGGCAATATGGTCGTGGCCGCGCTGCTGAGCCGTCACACGGCGTCGCGCGAATTTGGAATTTACATCCTCACGCAACGCAGCATGGATGTATTGATTCAACTCTGCAACGTGTTCCTCTGGGCGCCGTTCACGTTCCATCTGCCCGGCACTGCAGAGGAGCGCAGAACACGCTACTACGGCAGCCTGATTCTGCAGCAGGTGATCGCGTGCGTACTGGCGGCGCTGTTGTTGTGGGGGCTTGGCATCTGGTCGAATGCGTCGGCGCACGTGCTGTATCGCGACACCTTTGCGCCGTTGGCACTGGCGAGCATTGGCATTCTCTTTCGTGAGTTCACGCGGCGCGCGTACTTCTCGTACATGCGCTTCAAGGCTGCGTTCTGGACCGATGTCGCCACCGTCGGGTTGCAGATTGCAGGCGTAGAGTGGCTGTACTATCGCCATGCGCTCGACGTACCGCATACGTTGTGGGCGTTGTCGCTCGGAGCCATCGTGGTGTCGCTGTACTGGCTCGCGACGGAGTGGAAGTCATTCACGGTTCGTCTGCAGGAAGTAGTGGCCGACTTCGCGCACAACTTCCGGCTGGGACGCTGGTTGCTGGGATCGAACATGGTCTTTATGGTGAGTTCGCAGTGCAACCCGTGGGTGATCGGTTCGGTGATGGGCGGCGCGAGTGTGGGCGCGTATACGAAGTGCGAGAGCGTTGTGAACATCCCGCGCGTGGCATTGACGAGTCTGCAGAACACGCTGGGACCGGTGCTCGCGCGGGAGTATCACGCGGGCGGCAAGGCCGCTTTGCGTCGCGCGGTGACTCGCTTCGATCGTCTGCTGTTGTTGGGCGCAGTCGCCTTCTCCGTGGGCATCGTCGCGCTGGGGCCTTGGGTGGCGGAGTTCATCTTCAAGGGTGCGCCGGCGAATGCGCGCAGCATTCTCGTGCTGCTGGCGTTGAACTTCATCGCGTTTGCGATGACGATGTCGCAGAGCTATGCGTTGACGGCGATCGATCGCGCAGGCCTGACCTTCTATGCAAATGTGATCGGCATGTTGGTGCAAGCGGTGGTGATCCTCTGGCTGGTGCGCGCTTATCATTTGCCTGGCGCCGCCGCAGCGCTTGCGATCGGCAGCGTAGTGGTTGTGATCGTGCGACAAATTTTCTATAGCCGCGAAATGAGGCGCGCATGAGCGTCGCGGCTGGATGGATGGCTGCCGCAGGCAGCGAGCGACTGCGCGTGGAGCTGGGGCGTGCAGCGCTCCGCGTGCGCTTGCTGAAGCTGCTTTGTATGATCGCGTTTGCTGTCGCGTTCTGGTACTCGGTCCCGTATGTATTGCCGTTCGTACCGGGTAATTCGTTGGACCGTGCAGCGTCTGCAGCGAACGATGCGCAGGCGGGCAATCTGAGTCGTCAGATTGCGATGCCACTGGTCGGAGTGCTCTCAGTTTTCCTGTTGTGGCGCCTACCGAAGCGAGGCCGCGTCGGTGGCCGGATGGCCTACTTCGTCATCGCGTACATTGTGTGGGCCGTGATGAGCGTGGCTTGGAGCGAGAGCCCGGCGCTTTCAGCGAAGCGCATCGTTGTCTTTCTGCTGAACCTTCTTTTCGCGTACATGGTGGCGCGCGTTTTCTCCACGATGGAGCTGGCGTTGATGGGCTTCATGGCCACCGGCAGCGTCGCAGCGCTCGCGGTTTACAGTGATGTCGTGATGCAGCGCATCTTCTCGCCATCGAATGCGGAGTACCGCTTTCAAGGCGTGACGACGGCGAACTTTCAGGCGATGAGTCTCTGCGTGTTGCTCTTCTGCATCGCCGCATTGATGGACCGCAAACCTTCATGGACAGGGCGTTTGAGCGCGATGGCTGTGATCGCGTGGGGGCTCCTGTTCATGACGCGATCGCGTATGAGCTTTGTGCTCGGTACGGTGATGGTCTTCTTCATGCTGGTGCGCCATGCGCGTACGCGCTGGTCGGCAGCGTCTCGCGCGATGATCGTGGTCGCTGCTGTGGCTGTGGTGTTACCCGCGCTGATTTATGTGGCAGTGAGCAAGGGGAGTCGCGCGGTGCAGACGGCGTTCATGCTGGGGCGTGATGATACGCAGAATACTGCGAGCCTTTCTAACCGTATGCCGCTGTGGCAGGAGCTGAGCGAAAGCATTGCGGAGAAGCCTTTGCTGGGCTTTGGCTATGAAGCGTTCTGGAACGCCGACCGCGTGGCGCGCATCTCTGCGGACCAGGGTTGGACGGTGCCTCATGCGCACAACAGTTATCTCGACCAGGTGCTTTCGCTGGGTGTGGTGGGCGCGTTCTTCTATGCGATGGTCTTGTGGTGGGCGTGTGCCGCGGCGTGGCGGCGTTATCGCGCGAGCCGCGATGCGGGCGCGCTGCTGATCGCTGTGCTGCTCACTTGGCTTGCGTTGGAAGGACTCACGGAGTCTGCGCCGATTGATGCGTATCTGCCAACATTGTTGGCCTATGCGTGCGTGATGAAGATGTGTCTCGTAGCAGGTTCGGAGAAGGATGCGGATGCCTTTGTGGGCGAACAGGAGTTCGTCACAACGCTGACGCCTGCGGACCTGGAGCGTCTGCCTGCCGAGCAACACGCAGAGGCGACGAAGCTTCTGGCGGGAGGTCGCGCATGAGCGTCATCACCGAGTTGCCGCCGTTCTGTTCCGACGTGGAAGCGGGCCTGGTGTCTGTGGTGATCCCGACGTATCGGCGGCCGCAGGAGGTACTGCGCGCGGTAGAGACGGCGCTGGCGCAGACGTATCGCGCTCTTGAGGTGATCGTTGTTTCCGATGGTGTTCACGCGGAGACTCGCGCGATCCTCGAAGGCATGGATTCGCGTTTGCGCTATTACGAGTTGGCGCAGAACAGCGGGCCTGCCGAAGCGCGCAACGTTGCGGTACGCCTGAGTTGCGGGGAATGGATCGCGTTCCTCGACGATGATGACGAGATGATGCCGACGAAGATTGAGCATCAGATGCGCCTCGCAGATCGTGCTCAACCGAAGCGCATGATCGCTTGCCGCGTTGTCTATCGGCACGGCGTTCGCGATGACATCCATCCGGAGCGACCGATCGGCGCTGATGAAGATGTGGCCGATTACATTCTGCTGCGGCCAGGGTTGCTGTCGCGGCCTGGAGTGCTTTCGCTGCAATCGATGCTGATGCATCGCAGCCTCGTGCAGCAGGTGCCGTTTACCTCTCACCGCGACCATGAGGATTGGGCGTGGCTGTTGGAAGCATGGCATCTCGCGGGCGCGCGTGTTGAGTTCGTGTGGGACACGCTGGCGCTTTACAACATCGACACTGAAGGCGTCTCACGCTCGCGGCGCATGAACTGGCAGGATTCGCTGGCATGGCTGCAGCAGTATCGTGCGTGGATTGGGGGCCGCGCAGCGGCGTCGTTTCTCAGCACGAAGGTTGCGTTGAAGGCGAAGCGGGCGGGCGACTGGAGCGGGTTGCGTGCGATCTATCGCGAGATGCGGGTTTCGTCGCCGGGCATGTTGGAGTGGGCTTTCTTCATCGGCATCGCGATGATGCCGAACGCGCTGCTTCATGCTGCGTGGAAGCGTTCGTTGCAGGCAAATGCGGCGGAGGCGCAGCCGTGATGCGGCGTGTGCTTGTGCTGCTTGCGGTCCTCGCGCTCGTAGCTGCGGCGTGGCTGTGGCACACGCGTCGCGATGCTTCGCGCGATGCGGCTGCAGCGGAGCGTCTTGCGGTGGCGAAGGCCGTGCCGCGTGCGTTCTATGGTCGCCGGCTGGAGCCGGGCTCGAACGTGATCCTGCACGGCGCGGGGCAGAGCGATGAAGGCTCATTCAACAACTACACTGCGGCGTTGAGCCCAGCGCGCCCGATGTTGACGATGAAGTATGTAGATCTGCGCGATGATCTTGCGGCATTCTTCGCTCGCACAAAGACGGAGCTGGAAGCTCATCATGAGTTCCTCGTGCCGCAGATCGGGCTCTCGCTGAACAAAGGCAATGCGGCGACGCACTATGAAGCCGAGACCGCACGCGGTGTGGATGATACTCGTCTCGCGGCGCTCTGTGCGGGGATTCGTTCGCTGGACCGGCCCGTGTTCTTACGCGTGGGATACGAGTTCAACGGCGCGTGGAATGGCTACGAAGCGGCAGCGTATCGTGCCTCGTTTATGCATATTGCTGCGGCGATGCATAGCTGCTCGCCGCAGATAGCGATGGTGTGGAACTGGTCACCTCGCGCGGAGTTGGATACGCAAAGCGGCAGGGATGACGCTGCTACGGCTCGAGCGCGCTGGCAGCAATACTACCCCGGCGATGCGTCGGTGGATTGGTGGTCGCTCGATCTCTTCGAGCCGGAGGAGATTGCTGCGGCGGTCACACGAGCGTTCCTTGACGATGCGGATCGAGCACACTTCCCGGTGATGGTTGGCGAATCAACGCCGCGCGCGGCCTCCGTGCGTGGTGGGCAAGCGAGTGTGGATGCGTGGTTCGCACCTTACTTCGGCTTGTTGCGTTCCTCACGTGGCATCAAGGCGTTCTGCTACATCGACTGGGATTGGGCACAGTACCCGCAGTGGGCCGAGTGGGGCGATGGTCGCCTCGAAGACAACGATGTGGTGTTGAGCTTCTACCGTTCCCAGGTGGTTGGGCAGTCGCTGTATGCGAATGCGAGCGATCGCGCGCAGACGTTGTCGTTGTTGCGCGTGCGTTAGCGTCGCGTCGGATCGTCGCGCTCGCCATGCCTCATGCGGAAGTCCATACGCGAGCGTAGAGCATCGCGACGAGCGCCGCGCGATACGGTCGCACGCGTGAAGCCGAGGGTATACAGCAGGCTCAGGCGCGCATCTGTTGCGTTCAACTGTCTTCGCGTGATCCTGGCTGCGATGAGCTGAGGAAGATCACGCAATAAGCCCAGCATGCTGCGCGAGAGGATCGTGGCCCACGCGCGCGTGGCGGGCTCTCGCAGTTCGGTGATGCGCGCTTCGGCTACGCCGATTCGCATGGCTGTCTGCTCGATGCTGGCGATGCTGGTGCGGCGCTCGGGAATAACGTGATGCGCGATGGCGGAGGGTTCAAGCCAGAGGCAAAAATCAGCATTGCGTGCGCGGAGAAAGAAGTCGGTGTCCTCGCCACCTTCGGTGAAGCGTTCATCGTAACCACCGAGTGAGAGAAACATTTCGCGCCGCATGAGCGCGTTGTTGGTGGCGGGGAGTTGACGTTGCGGATAGATCCGCGTGCTGCCGCCGGGGAGGGTCTCGCCGAGCAGGCGTCGCGCGCGCGTGCCGTAGTGTGCGGCGATGTGCGGTGCTGGCAAGCGAAGCAGCGTTGAGCCACCTACGCAGTCTGCATCATGCTGCAGCGCGCAGCGATAGAGCTGTACGAGCCAGTCAGGCTCGGCGATTTCATCATCGTCGAAACTGGCAAGCCAGGTGCCCGCAGCATTGCTCGCGGCCAGGTTACGTGCTGCAGCCACGCCGCGCTTTTCGCCGCGCAGCAAGCGCATAGGGAAGCGTGCATGCTGTGCGAGTTCTGCGAGCATCTCGGCCGTGTTGTCCGTGGATTGATCATCGACGATGACCATCTCGATCTTCACATCGTCGAGGTCCTGCTGCGCAAACAGCGACGCTAACGCTTCGCGCAGTTGCGGTGCGCGCGAGCACGTGGCCATAACGATGCTGATGTCGGCGCGTGTTGTGTCGGACGATGAGATCATGTGCGGATATCGCTGCACACAGAATATCTCTCTCGAACTCGTCGTGTTCAGAGAGGTTGATTTGGGTATGCTTGTGGTCAAGGCTCCTACAAATGATTTCTACCCTTGCACGACTTTCTGCGGTCGCATGTATTGCAGCGCTTTCGGGCTGCTCGTCGAACTCAAACACCGCGTCCATGGGCGCATATACGGATAACTACGGCAGCTATTCGCAGACTTACACGGTGCCGTATGTGGGCTCGCCCGACTTCAGCAACCTCACCACGACGTTGAAGGTGAGCGTACAGGTGAACGGTGGCACGACCTCGAGCTATACGGTCGATACCGGCTCGGTGGGCGTGGTCGTTCCTGCGAGCGAGATTCCGAATCTGCCGTCCAACGGCACGGTCGGTAGCCTGACGTATTCCTCGAGTGGCCTGAAGTTGACGGGCACCTGGGTGACCCTGCCTGTGAGCTTCCCCTCGGCGACCTTCTCCGGTGGTGGATCGCGTATCGCGACGGCGAACGTACCGGTGCTTGCTGTGACGAGTGGCACTTGCACCGGCTCCGGCGTGAACTCCGCGAACTGCACGGGCGCGATTCCGCACATGCTGGGCGTGGGTTATGGCCGCGGCACAGACCTGACGACGTCGCCGCCGTATAACGCGTTCCTCAACCTTGCGGAGATGACCGCAGGCACGATGCGTCGTGGATATTCGATTGCGCGCACGGGCATCACACTCGGCATTACGACGACGAGCGCGTCCGGCTTCGCGATGCAGAAGCTCACGAGCGCGGGCACACCCGCTTCGGGGTCGAAGAATGATTGGACGACGGTGAGTGGCAGCTTTACAGTAGGCAGCGGTGGGCCTTACTCGGGAACGATTCTGCTGGATACCGGCTTGCTGAACATGATCGTCGAAGATGCAAGCCTGCCGCAGAGCGGAACCCTGAGTAAGGGCACGAAGATGGGTGTGACGATCGGCAACCAGAACTACTCGTTTGCGGTGACCGACGGCGGCGTGCAGACGCCGACGAGCGTGAGCTACGCCAGCGCTTCGCATGGCACGTTCATGAACACGGGCCTGCGCGCGCTGGGGCACTTCGACTATCTCTTCGACGCTGATGGTGGCTACGCAGGTTTGCGACCAGAGTAGACGACATCCTTTCGTAATGCAGCGATCCTTCGTGCGTCGACATACACTCGCCGCACGGAGGACATACCTGATGCAGAAGAAGTCGTTGGTGGCATCGATTTGTAGCGCTTTGGTAGTGATGGCAACCGTAGGATGCGGTGCTGGGCCCCTTGCCTCGAACAGTGGAATTACGAAGATCGCGACGCCCTCGGTTGCGAGCACGTACTACAGCAACTACTCGCAGTTTTATAAGGTGCCGTTTGTCGGCTCGCCCGATTTCTCCAACCTGACAAGCACGCTGAAGGTTCATGCGCAGGCCAATGGTGGCACGGTGAGTTCGTTCACGGTCGACACCGGATCGGTCGGCATGATTCTGCCGGCGAGCGAGATCCCGAACCTGCCTGCGGGCACGGCGGGAAGCATCACGTATTCGTCGAGCGGGTTGAAGCTGACGGGAACGTGGTCCACCGTGACGGTGAGTTTTCCGGACTCCACGAATGAGAGCGGTAGCAGCGTAGCAGCCACAGCGACGATTCCTGTGTTGGCCGTAACGAGCGGAACGTGCCTCGGTACTGGTGTGAACTCGGCGAATTGTACCGGCGCGATTCCCCATATGCTGGGCATCGGCTTCGGCCGCGGCACGACGTTGACGACTTCGCCTCCGTATAACGCAGCACTGAACCTGACCGAGATGGTTGCGGGTACGATGCGGCGTGGTTATCTGATCAAGCGCGCAGGTCTGTATCTCGGGCTCACGCCATCAACGGTGGGTGATAGCTTCGGCACGCAGCAGTTGACCAGCGCGGGTACGCCAGCCTCGGGTACGCATAACGATTGGGTGACGCCGACGGGTGGCTTTGCGATCGGTACGGGCAGTGAGTTGGTCGGCACTTCGCTCGTTGATACCGGCCTGCTGAACATGATCATCGAGGACTCGTCGTTGGCTTCGAGTGGCACGGTGGCGAGCGGGACGCAGATCACCGTGTACGTCGGCACGCATGACTACATCATCACGGTTGGCGGAACGAGTGGCGCAACACCGACGAGCGTGAGCTATGCGAATCCGTCGCACGGCACATTCATCAACACGGGCCTTCGCGCGCTGTATCACTACGACGTGCTCTATGACGCTGACGCGGGGCTGTACGGGCTCTGGTACATCCAGTAGCGGATCATGCGGAAAAGAGAAAGCCCGCCGTGATGGCGGGCTTTCTTTCGTTGTCGTGGAACCCTTTCAGGAAGACGATTCGGAGTTATGCGTTGACCTTCTCGGTCCATGGCGTTGCAGAGGCGAGCGCGCGGTTCACGTTCTCGATGTTCTCGACGCCGGTGGTTTCGAGCCATTGGCGGAAGGCTGCTTCGCCGTCCTTCGCATAGATCGAGATGCCGTCCTTCCACGTTGCACGACCGCAGAGAACGCCGTTGTACTTCACACCAGATTCGCCTGCGAGTTCGAGCGTTTCGATGAAGACCGGGTTCGATACGCCAGCCGAGAGATAGATGAACGGAAGCTCGGTGACCGAAGCGACTTCCACGAAGAGCGCCTTCGCTTCTTCGCGCGTGTAAGCGGCTTCGCCCTTGAAGGCCTTCGTGCCCTGCACGAACTCCATGACGATCGGCACTTCGACCTTCAGCACGTCTACACCGTAGCGGGGCTTGGAGAACTCTTCCATGGCACCACGCACGATGGATGGCTTCTTCTTTGCGTACTCGACGGTCTTCTCATCGCCGCCCTCGGCGTCATAGCCGACGAACTCGAGGAAGAAGGGAATATCAAAAGCCTTGCACTCTGCACCGATGCGCTCGATCCATGCGTGCTTGAACTCGTTCACTTCCTTGGTGTCGAAGGGCGTGTAGTAAAGCAGGATCTTGATGCAGTCCGCGCCAGCTTCCTTAAGGCGCTGGACGCTCCAGACGTGGAGCAAATCAGGCAAGCGGCCGGGCGTGTTTGCATCGTAGCCGGTCTTCTCGTAGGCGAGCAGAAGGCCCTTGCCGTTCAGGTTCTGCGCAGCGGGCAGACCGTACTCGGGGTCCAGCAGGATGGCCGATGCGTGCTTGGTCAGTACGTCGGTGACGTTGGTCTTGAAGACTTCGAGATCGTGGCTGCTTGACTGTCCGCCGCGCTCCTTGGCGATCGACTTCTGCAACGAGCCGCGCTGGTCCATGGCGGCTGCAGCGATCACGCCGCGCGCGTCGGAAACGGCCTTGAGTCCTGCAAGCTTACCGGGGGTCAATGTAATCATGCGTTCTCCTCTGCTGGATGAGACGCACATTCTGCTGCGCGTGTCTCTCAAGGCGGATTTTACACAGCAAAAGTGAGAGGAGTCGCCGCGCACCGCACGAATATCGCGCACTCGTGCGATGCGCGGACGCTATAGTGCTCGCAGCCTGTCGCGCAGATCGCCCGCGAGTTCGACGAGATGCCGCAGCTTCGGCGCGGTCGCCGGTGTGGCTTCGCGCAGGGCGAGTTGCGACTCCAGCAGCAGGCCGGTGAGCGAGGCGTTCAACTCGTTTTGCAGCGCGATCGCCGCTTGCTGATGCGCGATCTGCTGATCATGCGCACGGCGACGCAGAGCGGTTTTCACCTGACGCGCGATGCGTGGCACGCCGGTGAGCGAGAAGCTCATCTCCAGCACGATCGCGCCGCCTGCGTTCTGATAGAGCGCGTCGGTGGCTTCCTGATCGGGCGCGGTCAGCTCTTCGTCAAGCAGTACCACGCTGTACTCGTTGCGCCGCAGTTGCGCGAGTCCGACGCGACGGTTCGGCGCAAGCTCGAGCGCGCGATCAAGCTCGCGCCGCAGCGCGTCGGCGACAGGGCGGCCGCTGGCTTCGGGCGAAACGATGAGGATGGGGTAGGGCATCGTGGCGGTTCCTTTCTGGTGGCGTTAGCGGAGGTCGGCGTCATCGCCGAGGCCGTACTCCTTGAGCTTGCGGTAGAGCGTCGTCTTGCCGATGCCGAGTAGCTTGGCAGCCATCAGCTTGTCGCCGCGAAGCTGACGGATCGTGTTGAGGATCGCCTGCTTCTCCATCTCGGCGATGGACTGCACAACGGGCTGGCCGTTGGCGGCCATCGTCATGCCCGGGACGGCGGTGGGCATGTGGTGTGGCTCGAGGTACTGCGACTGGCCGCCCGCGAGGTGGAAACGGTGGTCCTGCATCTGCGTGGGGAAGTCGCCGAGGTGCAGCACCGGGCCGCTCGACAGCGCGCAGGCACGCTCGATGGCGTGCTCGAGTTCGCGCACGTTGCCAGGCCAGTCATACTGCATCAGCAGCGAGATCGCATCATCGGCGAAGGTGTAGTTCATGCTGTTCTCGCGCCTCATGCGGTCGAGCACGTGCGCGGCCAGCAGCGGAATATCGCTCTTACGCTCGCGTAGCGGCGGAACGCGGATGTTCACGACGTTCAGGCGGAAGAAGAGGTCTTTGCGGAAGCGGCCCTGCTCGACCATCTGTGCGAGATCGCGATTCGTGGCCGCGACGATGCGCGCCGAGATGGGTACCGAGTGCGTTGCGCCGACCGGACGCACCTCACGCTCCTGCAGCGCGCGCAGGAGTTTCGCTTGCAGGTCGAGAGGAAGCTCGCCGATCTCGTCGAGGAAGACGGTGCCACGCTCGGCGGCGGCCAGCAGACCGACCTTGCTGCGGTTGGCTCCGGTGAACGCTCCTTTCACGTGCCCGAAGAGTTCGCTCTCGATCAGCGTGGGTACGAGTGCACCGCAGTCCACGGGGATAAACGGCCGTGACTTGTTGGGGCCGTTCTGGTGAATCGAGCGTGCGATGAGCTCTTTGCCCGTGCCGGACTCGCCGAGGATGAGCACAGGGTGTGTGGTGTAGGCGACCTTGCTCAGGATGCGATACAGCTTCTCCATCACGGGCGATTTGCCGACCAACATGCCGAGACCGTTGCCGGTGCGCAGCTTCTCGCGCAGCGCGCGGCTTTCGGCGTCGAAGGTGCGGCGTTGTGCGGCGCGTTCGAGCGTAGTGGTCAGCTCCTCCAGCGTGAAGGGCTTGGTAAGGTAATCGCCTGCACCGATGCGCATGGCTTCTACGGCGGTCTTCACCGACGCGTACGCCGTCATCACGACGACGATCATCGATGGATGTGCGGTGCGGACTTCGTCGAGCAGCGTGAGTCCGCTGCCGCCGGGCATATGCAGGTCAAGCAGCAGGAGGTCGGTAGCGCGCTCGGCCAGGGCCGCACGGGCCTGCAGCGCGTCAGCGGCTTCGGTGACTTGGAAGCCGAGAGTGCGGGCGATCTCGGCGCAGGCGCGACGCACGGAGGCGTCGTCGTCCACGACGAGCACCTCCATGGGCGGCGTGCCCGCGGCGGCGACACGTTCCGCGGCGGTTTGCGTCAGCGGGGTGCGGCGCGGGGCCTCGGGGCGAGCATCTCGCGGAGCGGGACGTCCACTTAGCATGAGGTGCACTTCCTTTCGATGGAAATGACCTGGCAGACTTGCTCGCTGAGGTCGGTGCGCGCCCAGGAGTAGACGAAGATGGTGCCCTGACCGGGATGCACGGTGAGTTCCATACGTGCGCCGCTGGCCGCGGCAAGCTCCTGCAGAATGCGATGGCCGAGGCCGCCGCGCGGGCCGGGCTTCGCGTCCTCGGTGGAACCGGCGAAGCGTGCAGCCGTAACCATCTCCATGCCGGGGCCGTTGTCGGCCACGGTAAGCCACAAGCGGCCGCAGGAGTCCGTAAGCGTGATGTCGATGTGGCGAGAGAGGCGCCGCGATCGCCGCAGCGCCGAGGCGGAGTTGCGAACGAGGTTGACGACCATGCGCTCCAGCATCTCGGCTGTAAGCGCGGCAGGCAGCGTCGCGCGGCTGGGGGTGGTCAGGCGAAGCTGCGCGGGGCGAGCAAGTGGCTCCAGCAGCGGGCGAAGCGCGTGCAGGACATCGCTGGCGACGGGCTGTGTCGGCAGGGTCACCGGCGCTTCGCCGGGAACCCTCTCCACGACGCGGTCACGGTCGTCGGAGAGGGCGACGAGCCGATTCATCAGGCTGCTCGAACGGGCCGAGAGCAGACGAAGCTCTTCGATGTAGTGCTTGTGTTCGGGCTGAAGGACGCCGGGCGCGTCCAGCAGATCGCAATAAAGAGAGAGCGCTCCGAGAAGGTTGTTGGCGTCGTGCGCGAGTCCTGCGCCTTCTGCGATGGAGGATGTGACTTCGTGAGCGGTCGACGTGTCGGCGACGGCGAACGGGAGGGGGGTGCTTGCGGCTCTGTTGCTCAGCGAGTGCGCCTGCATAGGGTTCTCCGGGTTGTAGGAAATGTGGTTACCGGTGTTGTGATTCCTTGGTTACACGTTGCGTGCCAAAGTGGAACATTGCGGTCAAGTGTTCTGAAATGAATGTCTTACGATTTTGAGAGTAACGCATGATGATCGCCGTATTTTCCCAATATGGGCTGGACGCGACCGGTTGCACGAAAATGGGGCGAAATTCCCGCAAGAGCGAATTCCCGATTTGGTTTTTATTCCGGTATTGGGAATATTTTCCCGCGTTCCGGTGGTGAAATCTTCCTACTGAATCGTTTTGGTGCGGGAAAAGGTAACCACTGTGGTTCTGAACTGGCAAGTTTCCCGGTTTGGGGGATGGCACTGGGCACTGGCGGCGGTTACCGCCGTGCATGGGCGGTGCGACGACGGTAGTGGGTGGGCTAGGATTACGGGATGGCAGTGGAAGAACTTTTTCGTAGTGAAGGCCGTGCAGCCGACCAGGCTCGCACGCTGAAGATGACGCCGAACTTTGTGCAGACGGCCGAGGGATCGGTACTGATCGAGGTTGGCCATACGCGCGTGCTGTGCAACGCGAGCATTGAGCCGACGGTGCCGGGGTGGATGCGCAACTCCGGCAAGGGCTGGGTGACGGCAGAGTATTCGATGTTGCCGCGCGCGACGCTGACGCGCACACCACGCGAGAGCGAGCGCGGCAAGATTGGCGGGCGCACGCATGAGATTCAGCGGCTGATCGGTCGTTCGCTGCGCTCGGTCATGGACCTGAAGGCGTTGGGCGAACGTTCGATTGTGCTGGACTGCGACGTGATTCAAGCCGACGGCGGTACGCGTACGGCGGCGATCACCGGTGCGGCGACTGCTCTGGCGATTGCGCTGAACAAGCTGGTCTCTGCGGGCACGCTGAAGGCTTCGCCGATGCGCGAGATGGTGGCGGCGACTTCGGTGGGGATCGTCGACGGCCGCGTGTTGCTGGATCTTGCGTACGAGGAAGATGCTCGTGCGGAGGTTGACATGAACGTGGTGATGACGGCCTCGGGCGGATTTGTGGAGACGCAGGCGACGGCCGAGCGCGAGCCTTATTCGCGGGCGCAGCTGGATGAGATGTTGCGTGTATCGGAAGCGGGAATTCAGCAGTTGTTGAAGGCGCAGCAGGAATGCTTGCAGAGGGCGGTGTAACGATGCGTCGAGTGTTGATGGGTGTTTTGGCGTTGGGGATGATGCTGCCGTTGGCGGCGTCGGCGCAGAAGTCGCGCTACTCGTCCTCAGGCGACGTGGAGTTGCAGTACCCGCTGGTTGCGCATGTGACGCACGCGTTCCTGGTGCCGGTGATGGGCGCGGCAGAAGGCGCCGGTTCGTCGGAGCTGCATGTGGAGGCGATCATCGACGGCACGAAGTATGAGCTGAAGACAAACGCCTCGGGGATGTTGCATCCGGGAGAGTTTCGCTGCCGCGAGTTGAAGATCAACGAGTCGAAAGCGGGCTGGTATTCGCGTCAGTACGAACTGCTCTTTGATGACGGTACGCACGTGATGTTCAAGGTTGTTGGCGAAAGCTCGAACTAAAGGAGTCCTGCATGGCTTGTCATCACTTCGATTCGATTGAGATCAACGACAGCGCGAAGGCCGCACACGCCAAGGGCTGCGCGGAGTGCATCGCGATGGGCGATGGATGGCTGCATCTGCGCGAGTGTCTGGAGTGTGGGCACGTGGGCTGTTGTGACTCCTCGAAGAACAAACATGCGACCAAGCATTTCCACGCGGTGAAGCATCCGACGATCCGTTCCGTGGAGCCCGGCGAGAGCTGGGGATGGTGCTATGTCGATGAGGTGATGGTCGAGTTCGACTAGCGGACGCGTCATCCACGGCGACGGCTGCTATTCTGAGCCGGTTGGGAGGGCAACACACATGGCAGATGAAGCAGTTCACATTACGGTTCGTCCTAACGGACCGCTGCGTGTCGAAGGACACATCGTACTGAAGGACGCCGACGGCGCGGAGTGGGACCTGACGGGCAAGCCTGCGGTCAGCCTTTGCCGCTGTGGCCTGAGCGAGAAGCGTCCGTTCTGCGACGGCGCTCATGCGCGTCAGGGATGGCAGTGCAACACGAAGCCCGAAGGCAATCTGACCGGGCAGTAAAGAGAAACAAGTGGTTAGTGGTTAGTCGGCAGCGGTTTCGCTCGCTTTGCGAGCGGAGTCTCTGACTAACGACTAACCACTCACTACTTTTACGCGGCCCTGAGCCGCATAGGAGGCTTCATTGCATCGAGTGCTGCGGGTGTTCGCGATCATCGTCTTCTCTGCGGGAGCCTCGGTTTCCGCGCAGCGCAATCCGCAGCCTGCAGGCGTGGTGATGCCGGAGTATGTGCGCACTGAGGTGATGATTCCGGCGCGCGATGGCGTCGAGTTGCATACCGTAATCCTGCGGCCGAAGGGGAGCGAGACGAACGGGCCGAAGCTGCCGATCATGATGCAGCGCACGCCGTATGGCGTGGACGGCTATGAGGCCATCACGATCACCGGCGGCAAGCCGGAGCTCGCCGCGAGTGGTTACATCTGGGTCTTTCAGGACATTCGCGGACGCTACAAGTCGGGCGGCACGTTTGTGATGATGCGCCCGGTCGTAGAGCACAAGACGAAGCAGGACATCGACGAGACGACCGACACGTATGACACGGTTGAGTGGCTGCTGAAGAACCTGCCGAACAACAACGGCCGCGTCGGCGCCTGGGGTATCAGCTATCCCGGATTTCTGGCGATGATGGCGGGGCTTCATGCGCATCCGGCGGTGAAGGCTGTGAGCCCGCAGGCGCCGATGGGCGATGTGTGGCTGGGCGACGACTTCTTCCATAACGGCGCGTTCCGCGAGACGTATGGCTTTGACTACGTGCAGCAGCTTGAGGCGCAGAAGACCGACAAGCGTCAGGACTCGAGCGAAGACCAGTACGACTTCTTCCTGAAGCACACGAACTTTGCCGATGCGGCTGCGAGCGCGGGCATGACGAACCTGCCGACGGCGCAGTTGTTCCTGACCAACCCCAACTACACGCAGCTTTGGCGTGACAAGAGCGAGCTGCGCCAGCTTCGCGCGCCCGAGGTGGCGGTGCTGCAGGTCGGTGGCTTCTGGGATCAGGAAGACATGTTTGGCCCGCAGGCGGAGTACACCGCACAGCGCGCGCAGGAGAAAGCCGGCGACGCGAAGCACAAGGTCTTCATGGTGCTGGGACCGTGGAACCACGGCGGTTGGGCGCGCGGACCGGGCAGTTCGCTGGGCAACACCTTCGGCCGCGCGCAGTTTGTTGAAGCGACAGGACAACAGTACCGCACGCAGTTTGAAGCGCCGTTCTTTGAGTGGTATCTGAAGGACCGCAAGGGCTTTGATCTGGAAGACACGGCAAGCTTCCGCACGGGCGAGAACCAATGGCATCGCTATGCGGCGTGGCCGCCGGTGCAGGGTTTCAAGCCCGCGAAATTCTATCTGGAAGCGAACCACATGCTGACGGGTAAGGCGCCGGCCGAGGTGAAGGAGAACTCCGTCGAGAGCCGCGCGGGCAGCTATGTGAGCGATCCGGCGAACCCGGTGCCGTATCGTCATCGTCCGGTGCAGTCGACGTATGGTGATCACTCGATCTGGCGTCAGTGGCTGGTGGAAGATCAGAGCTTCGTCGAAGACCGTGCGGATGTGGCGAACTTCGACACGCCGGTTCTCGACAAAGATGTGACGGTGACCGGCGACGTGCTGGCGGATTTGTACGCGGCGACGACCGGCAGCGATGGTGATTGGATCGTGAAGCTGATTGACATCTACCCCGATGGCACGGGATTCCCGACGACCGCGGCAGAGGATGCGCCGAAGACGCAGCGGTATGAGTTGATGGTCGCAAGCGAGATCCTGCGCGGACGCTATCGCAAGAGCTTCGAGAAGCCCGAAGCGGTGAAGCCGGGAGAGGTAGCCGAGTACAAGTGGAGCCTGCACGGCGTGGACCACACGTTCCTGAAGGGCCATCGCATCCGCGTCGAGGTGCAGTCAACGTGGTTCCCGCTGTATGACCGCAATCCGCAGACTTGGGTGCCGAACATCATGACGGCTCCGGCGGAGGCGTATCAGAAACAGACGATCACGATCTTCGGCTCGGCGCGATATCCGTCGCATCTCGATGTAAACGTGCCGGATACGGTCACTCTGCCGTAAGGAAAATTTGTCAGTATCCTTGGATGTGTTTGCGACTTTGCGCGTGGCTGGAACGTATCTGGTACGGCACGGTAACTTCAGCGCGTCTTAAGCGTTGATGTGTGCAATAGAGGCATTGCAGTGCGGCACGGTTTCCAAGGAGTTTATTCAATGATTCGTTTTCGATCCGCGATTCTGGCAACGGCGGTAGCTCTCGGTCCGATTTCGCTGGGTAGCGTAGCTTTCGCGCAGGTTGCGCCAGCGGCTGCGGCTACTTCGCTCAAGGTCACGGGCACAGTGAAGTCTGTAGGTGCGGGCTCGCTGGTGATCACTTCTGCCAACGGTGACGTCGCGCTGACGCTGCCGGACGCGGCCAAAATTCTGCTGGTTGCACCGGGGAGCAAAGACCTGAAGTCGGCCATACCGGGTGCGGCTACGGACATCTCCGTGGGTGACCGCGCGCTGGTGACGGCGACCCCGGAGGCCGCTCCGGCGACTCCGTCGGTGCTGCGCGTGATCGTCATGAAGTCCGCGGCGATTGAAACAGCGCACGCTGCCGAAGAAGCTGCGTGGACGCAGGGCATCGGCGGCATTGTGAAGTCTGTGGATCCCACGACGGGCAAGCTGATGGTGGCGAGCGGCCAGAAAATGATCGCGGTTTCGACAACGCCGTCAACGATCGTGCGCCGCTACTCGGGCGGGTCTGTGCGCTTTGCGGATGCGACCGTGAGCACGCTGGGCTCGATCGGCGTAGGTGACCAGATTCGCGTACGCGGCACGAAGTCTCCGGACGGCACGGCGCTGACGGCGGATGAGATGGTCGCGGGTACCTTCCGCAACTTCTCGGGCCTGGTGACGGCGATTGATCCGGCGACGGGCGCGGTGACGCTGAAGGACCTCGCGAGCAAGAAAGTCGTAAAGGTCGAGGTGACCAAGGACAGCGACGTGCGCCGTCTGCCGCCGCAGATGGCGCAGATGATTGCGATGCGTTTGAAGGGACAGGCTTCGGCTGGGGCACCTTCGGGTGCTGCAGCTGCGGGCTCTCCTGCTGCCGGCGGTCGTCCTGCGGGCGGCTGGAACGGTGGCGGCGAAGGCGGCGATGCCCGCGCTCGTTCGCAGCGTGAAGGCTCGGGCCTGAGCAGCATCATGCAGCGTCTGCCGACGGAAACGCTCAGCGGTTTGAAGACCGGTGAAGCCGTGATGATCGTGGCGACACAGTCGTCGGCGGACTCGACGACGCCTTCCGCGGTAACCATGCTGGTCGGCGTGGACGCGATTCTGACGGCACCGAGCGGCGATACGATGACGCTCTCGCCGTGGGGTCTTGGCGGCTCCAGCGGAGCCGAAGCCGCAGGCGGCGTGCAGTAGCCGCTGACGGCAGTTCGTTGAATGCCGCTGACTATCTTTCGATAGGTGGGAGGGTTTGCCACTATTTCTGGCGGCTTTTTCCGCTCCCACCCGTCTTTCACAGTAGGAATCCAAAAGAGCAGGGGCTCACCCAGCCTTCAGTCCCTCTTGCAAAACATTCAGGAGCATTCCATGCCTTTGCACCACAAATGGTATAGCGCGGTCGTGTGTACTGCGGCAGTCTGCCTGCCGCTGATCAGCGCTGCCCAGACCTCCACCCCGGCGAACGTCCCCGCGACGGCCGGTCAACAGCAGGTACCCGTGACGGTGACGCAGAAGCCTTCGCCGGCGGAGGCCGTGAGCTCGCCGATTCAGTCCTTGGGCACCGGTGCGCAGTCGGCGCAACTGGGCGGCACCAAGGTGCACGGCACCATTAGCGATCCGGACGGCTACCCGATCCCCGGCGCGACGGTAAACCTGACGCCCAGCAAGGGTAATGGCATTTCGGCCACGGCGGGCGCTGACGGCTCGTATTCGTTGTCGGTGGCGCCGGGCCTGTATACGATCGTGGTGTCCATGAAGGGGTTCTCGTCCTACTCGGCGACCGGTGTGAAGATTCCCGCCGTGGCCGCGACGACGCTGGATGCGAAGCTGAAGGTTGGCGAGACGACGCAGGTCATCAATGTGGACGCGAGCGCGGTGCAGGTAAGCGTGGACCCGGACAATAACGCGAGCGCCATGATCCTCAGCGGCAAGGACCTCGACGCGCTGTCGGACGATCCCGATGAGCTTTCGAGCGAATTGTCGGCGCTGGCCGGGCCTTCCGCAGGACCGAACGGCGGCCAGATTTACGTGGACGGCTTCACCGGCGGACAGCTTCCGCCGAAGTCGTCGATCCGCGAAATCCGCATCAACCAGAACCCATTTTCGGCTCAGTATGACAAGCTCGGCTACGGCCGCATCGAGGTCTTCACCAAGCCCGGCACGGACAAGCTGCATGGTCAGTTCCAGACGAACTACAACCCGTCGCAGTTCAACACGGCGAACCCGCTGATCTCGTCAAATACCTACCAGGCGCCGTACCACACGCTCTTCATATTCGGCAGCATCACGGGACCGTTGAGCAAGTGGGCGTCGTTCTCCATCGGCGGCTCGCACCGTGACATCCAGGACCTCGGCATCACCAACGGCACGATCTACACGACGGCTGCTGGTTCGATCACGCCGTGCTCGCCGGGAGCAACAGGTTGCATCACGACCGGCCTGACAGTAGCGACGAAGACGCCGCAGTCGCGTACGGACTTCACTCCGCGTGTGGATCTCGCGCTCGGCGCGAACAACGTGCTGACGATCCGCTACCAGTTCAACCAGAACGATCAGAACAACCAGGGCATCTCTGGTTTCGTCCTGCCGTCTGCCGGTTACAACGAGACGAGCCAAAGCAACATTGTGCAGATCAGCGACACGCAGACGCTTAGCGCGCACGTCATCAACGAGACGCGTTTCGAGTATGAGCGCGAGCATACGGCGACGACGCCCTTCTCCACGGCGGCAAATATTATGGTTTCGGGTGCTTTCACCACCGGTGGCTACACGGGGCAGTACAGCTCCGATCACCAGGACCACTTCGAAGTGCAGAACTACACCTCGGTGCAGTTGAAGAAGAACTTCCTGCGCTTCGGTGGGCGTCTGCGCACGACGCGTGAAGCCATCAGCTCCTACGCGGGCTCGAACGGCGCATTCACGTACTCGAGCATCGGCAACTACGCGAGTGCCACGCCCACGCTGAGCCAGTTCTCGCGCACGGTGATCAACACACCGGTAACGAAGTTCACCCTGGCGGACGTTGGTCTGTATGCGGAAGATGACTGGAAGCCGATGAGCAACTTGACGATCAGCTACGGCGTTCGCTACGAAATTCAGAACCACCTCAGCAGCTCGAACAACGTGGCTCCGCGCTTGTCCTTCGCTTATGGTGTGGGCGATCCGAAGAAGCCTGTGGTTGTGCTGCGTGGCGGCTACGGCATCTTCTACGATCGCTTCGGCCAGTCGAACATCCTGAACACGCTGCGCTACAACGGACAGAACCAGCAGATCTACACGCTGACGAACCCGACAAACTGCACACCGACGCTGCCGATTTCGGCGACCAACTGCGCAGCATCGTCGACGACCGGTTCGACGCAGTACTCCACCGCAGGCAACCTGCGCACAGCGTATGTGCAGCAGTTTGCACTCGGTGCGGACCGCAACCTCGGCAAGATCGGCACAATGTCGGTGAACTACATTCACTCGCTTGGCCTGCATCAGCTTGCGATTCAGAACGCAAGCTGCGGCATCCTCGCCGTGGGACAGACTTGCGGCACGACGGGCACGCTCAACGATCAGTACTTCAGCCAGGGCGCGTTCCATCAGAACCAGCTCATGCTGAACGGTCGTGTGCAGACGACGAAGTGGCTCTCGATCTTCGGCTTCTACATGCTGAACTCGGCGCGCGGCAACGCTTCAGGCGCGGGCTCGTTCGTTTCAACACCTGGCAACTTGAATGCTGACATCGGCCGCACGACCTATGACGTTCGTCAGCGCGCGTTCGTGATGGGCAGCATCACACTGCCGAAGTTCATCTCGGTTTCGCCGTTCATCATCGCGCAGAGCGGCAACCCGGTGAACATCCTCGAAGGCCAGGACGTCAACAAGGACGGCGTCTTCAACGATCGCCCGTACCTCGTAGCGGACGGCACGCCGAACTCGGTGAAGTATGCAGGCTGCGGCTCGTTCCTTTCGCGCACGGCGTCGAATGCGAACGCGGCGACGATGTCGATTGCTCCGATCAACGATTGCTCGGGACCCGCACAGTTCACCACGAACGTCCGCGTGACGAAGACCTTCGGCTTCGGTGGATCGAAGAACAAGACCGACGTGCAGAGCGGTGGCGATGGTGGTCCCGGTCAAGGTGGACCGCCTCCGGGCGGTGGCCGTGGCGGCTCGCGTGGCGGTGGTGGTTCGCGCGGTGGCGGCCCCGGCGGCATGATGGGTGGCGGTGGCGCAAGCACCGGCCAGAAGTACAATCTCGCGGTTGGCTTCCAGGTGATGAACCTGTTCAACAACCACGACTACTCGTCGCCGGTGGGCATCATCAGCTCGCCGAACTTCGGCCAGAGCACGCAGTTGGCAGGCGGAACGTACACGGGCAACAACTCGTTGCAGCGCATCTCCGTGCAGGCTTCGTTTAACTTCTAGCGCGAAACGCAATGCAGACAAGGGCATGATCCACACGGATCGCGCCCCTGTTGTTTCTGGATCGAGGCTCAGGCCTTGACGACGGTCTTCGCGTTGAGGAACTCGCGCATACCTGCAGCAGCAAGTTCGCGGCCGTAGCCGGACTTCTTCACACCGCCGAACGGCAGGCGCGGGTCACTGGCGACGGGCGCGTTGAAGAAGACGCTCCCTGCTTCGAGGCGTTGCGCGAAGGCATCCTGTTCGCGAGGATCGTTCGTCCAGCAGCTTGCGCCGAGGCCGAACGGCGTGTCGTTCGCGAGTGCGATGGCATCGTCGAGGTCCTTCACACGGAAGAGCAATGCGAGCGGGCCGAAGGTTTCTTCCTTGGCGACGGCTGCGGTGCGTGGCACTTCCGCGATCAACGTTGGCTCGAAGTAGTTGCCATTGCCGACCATGCGTTCGCCGCCGCTGAGGATGCGGCCTCCCGCAGTCTTGCAGGCCTCGATCTGGGCTTCGAGATCATCGACGAGCTTCGGGGTAGCGAGCGGGCCGATGTCGGTCGTCGGCTTCATCGGGTCGCCGACGTTGAGCTTCTCGAATTCGGCGATGAAGCGGCTCTGGAACTCGGCGTAGATCTTCTCATGGACGAGGAAGCGCTTGGCCGCGATGCAGGACTGGCCGTTGTTGATCATGCGCGCCTTTACGGCGTTGGTGACGGCGGCTTCGAGATCGGCGGAGGGCATCACGATGAACGCATCGGAGCCGCCGAGTTCGAGCACGGTCTTCTTGATGAGCCAACCCGCCTGTGCGGCGACCGCGCGGCCTGCAGCTTCCGAACCGGTGACGGTGACTGCGGCGACGCGATCGTCGGCGAGGATAGTTTCGACGTGGCGCGCTTCGACGAGCAGCGTCTGGAAACAGCCGCGCGGGAAGCCTGCGCGGCGTACGAGCGCTTCGATCGCGATCGCGCATTGCGGCACGTTGCTCGCATGCTTCAGCAGGCCCACGTTGCCGGCCATCAGCGCGGGCGTGAGGAAGCGGAAGACCTGCCAGAGTGGAAAATTCCACGGCATGATGGCGAGCACGACGCCGAGCGGGTCCCAGCGCACAAAGCTGGCGCTGCGTTCAGTCTCGATCATCTCCGGCGCGAGGAAGCTCTCGGCATGCTCGGCGTAGAAGCGGCAGCAGACGGCGCACTTCTCCACCTCGGCCTGGGCTGCGGCAAGGGTCTTGCCCATCTCGCTGGTCATCAGCGCTGCGATCTCGTCGCGGTCCTGGTCGAGCAGCGAGGCGAGTCGGCGCATCCAGAAGATGCGATCCTCCATGCGCGTGCCGTTGCGGAAGGCCTGCTGGGCAAGGGCGAGGCGTTGCTCGAGCGCGTCGGGAGTCAGCGCGTCGTATGCGCGAAGGAGCTGGCCGGTTGCGGGATTGCGAGACTCAATTGCCATCGTGCCAACAGTTTACTGCGCTTTACGATGCCAGCGCGGCCAGGGTGCGAGCCAACACACGTGTGCCGAGCGCGATCTGCTCTGGCGTGGAGTACTCGTCCGGCCTGTGCGAGACGCCGTGGCGGCAGGGGATGAAGAGCATCGCCATGGGCGCGACGCGGGCCATGAAGTTGGAGTCATGGTACGCACGCGAAACCATCATGCGATAGCTCGCGTTCTCGGCTTTTGCAGAGGCCACGAGCGCGTCGAGGATCTTCGGCGCGGAGATCGCGGGCTCATCGGAGTTGATGACCTCTTCGGTGATCTTCACCCCGCGCTCACGGCTCACGCGGTCGATCTCTGCGCGCAGGCGCGTCATGCTGTTGTTGCGTCGCGCGACGTCGGTGTCGCGAATGTCGAGCATGAACTGCACGCGCGAAGGCACAGAGTTGACCGCGCCGGGAAAGATATCTACCTTGCCGACGGTCGCGACGGAGTCGACGCCGGTCTGGCCTGCGGCTGCGGATTGGGCGTTGGCTTCGCGGGTGAAGCGTTCGATGGCGAGGATGAGTTCGCTGGCGGCGGTGAGCGCGTCGCGGCGGTCGGGCATGAGCAGCGCGCCGGCGTGGCCGCCGAAGCCTTCGACGGTGTAGCGATAGCTCGCAGGCGCGGCGATGTTGGTGACGATGCCAAGGTCAATGCCTTCGCGCTCGAGCAGCGGGCCTTGCTCGATGTGCAGCTCGACCCAGGAGTCGTAGTAGTCGCTGGCAAGCTTCACGCTGGCGAGTGAGCCGGTGAAGCCGGCCTGCGCGCGCACTTGCTGCAACGTGAGGCCCTTCGGCGCGTCGGCTTCGGTTTCGCTTAGGCGGTCAGGGAGTGCGTCGGCCGCATCGGGATCGAGCACGCCGCCGAGCAGCCGCGAGCCGAGGCATCCGATGCCGAAGCGCGTGGGCTCTTCGCTGGTGAACATCAGCGTCTCGATGGAGCGACGCGGCTTGAAACCGGACTCTTTGAGCGAGCGCATCGCTTCGAGTCCGCCGAGCACGCCGACGGTGCCGTCGTACATGCCCGCGTGAGGGATGGCGTCCGTGTGCGAACCGGTGCCGACTGCGCCGAGCGTCGGGTCAGAGCCTTCCCAACGCAGGAAGGTGTTGCCGACGGCGTCTTCGCGGACGGTGAAGCCCGTGTCGGTGGCGAGTTGCTTCAGCCATGCGCGCGCTTCGAGGTCGCGCGGCGTGAAGACGATGCGCGTGACGGCTTGCGTCGGTGCGGGCAGAGACGTGTCCGTGGTCGGCGGGCAGTCGGTGATGCGCGCGAGGTGATGCAGTTCGGCGAGGAGGCGGTCGGTGTTGATGGTGAGAGTCATCGGTCGTCTCTACGCCAGCGTGTGGCGATTGAAATCCTTGTAGATGAGGTACTTTGCGGGCTTCTTGCCGATGGCGCCGAACCACTGCGGGCAGTACGGAGCCATCCAGATGAAGTCGCCGGCCTGGGTGGGGTACCACGCGTCGCCGAGGCGGTAGATGCCGCCGCCTTCGAGCATCAGCAGGCCGTGCTCCATGTAGTGGATCTCCACCTGTGGCAACGACGCGCCGGGCTGATAGGTCATCGTGTTGCAGGCGAAGTCGAACTGCGGTGAGTCGGGCATGAGCGCGCGGACTTCGAGGTCGGGGTCGCCGTTGAGCGCGGTGGGCTTCAGGTCCTGCTCGCGGCCGATGAAGAACTCCGGGTTCGGCTCGGTCTCGAGCGGCATGTATGGCTTGTCGATGACGGCGAGGCGCGCCTTGGTCTTCGCGGTGATCGTGTGCGGATGCTCCGTCGGCAGGTAGGCGTAGCTGCCGGGCGCGAGCTGGTGCTGCTTCTTGGAGCTCGGCTCCTGCAGTGTCAGCTTGCCTTCGAGCACGTAGATGAGGCGCTGCGTCGGGCCTTCCGTGAGCGTCCCGTTGGCGTCCAGCTCGACGGTCATCTGCGTAAACGCCGCGCCTGCTTGCGGCGCAACATGCACGATGGCGAAGCCCTTCGTGATGCCGGGCATCGGCGTGCGGATGAAGGTGTCGGGCGCGAGCAGAAGGTGGTCGCGCTTGTTCGAGCTGGTCGTGTGTCCAAGATGATGCATAGGTGGAGTGAGTATAGCGGAGCCGGAGTGGTTCTGAGTTGTACGTTCTATGTTGTAAGTTTTGGCTGGTGCCGACGTCCTACTTACAACGTAGAACTTAGAACCTGCGACTCACTGGTGCGGATGCAGGTGCAGCAGCAGGTTAACGAGGGTGCCGAGCGCGGCTTCGACGTCTTCGGCGCGTATGTCCTCGGCGGGGTTGTGGCTGATGCCGCCGGGGGAGCGCACGAAGAGCATCGTCGTCGGCACATGCGACGCGACGATCATGGAGTCATGGCCTGCGCCTGAGAAGAGTTGCAGTGCGTCGTGGCCCGCGCGCTCGGCCGCCGCGTGGAGCTTCTGCGTGAGCGCGTGGTCCATCGGCACAGCACGTTGCTCGCTGAGCAGCGTGGCCTTCACCTTGACGCCGCGATGCTCGCCTGCGGCCTGGGCCTTGGTGACGAGGTGGGCAACGGCAGCGTGGCGTGACTCGTCCTTCGGGTGGCGCACGTCGAGCGTGCAGGTCACGGTGCCGGGCACGACGTTCATCGCACCGGGCAGGGCCTCGATGCGGCCGACGGTGGCGACGAGTTGGCGATGATTGCTCGCGTAGTTGTCGACCTCGATGATGAAGTGCGCGGCGGCGACAAGCGCATCATGCCGTAGCGCCATGGGCGTGGTGCCTGCGTGGTTGGCCTGGCCTTCAAAGGTGAAGGAGAGGCGCGATTGGCCTACGATGGCTTCGACGACGGCGATGAAGGCGTTCTCGCTTTCGAGCACCGGGCCTTGCTCGATGTGCACCTCGATTGCCGCGAAGGTGTTCGATGCGAAGGGCGCGGTCGTGGCGATGCGTGCCGGATCGAGGTCGAAGTTGCGGAGTGCGTCGGCGACTGTGATGCCGTCTTTGTCGGTGTGGGCGAGATGTTCGTCGGTGAGTTCGCCCACTGCGGCGCGTGAGGAGAGAAACGGGAACGCGAAGCGAACGCCTTCTTCTTCGCTGAAGGCGATGAGTTCGATATGGAAGGGGAGCGGCGTTTGCGCGAGGGCGGCGATGGCTTCGAGGCCGAGAATGACGCCGAGCGGGCCGTCGAAGGCGCCAGCGTTGGGCACGGTATCGATGTGCGAGAAGAGCACGAGCGTGGGCGCGTCGTCGTGTGCCGAGCGACGCACGGCGCGCAGGTTGCCGATGTCGTCGGTGCGCGCCTCGAGCCCGGCCTCGCGCATCCACCAGGAGAGCAATGTGTGCGCGTCGCGGGTCTTCGGCGAGAGAAAGAGGCGCGTGGTTTCGCCTTCGACGTCAGAGATGCGTGCGAGTTCGCGGCAACGAGCGATGATGCGTTCGGCGCGGTCGTTCGGGGTCATGGGGGGATTGTAGTGGTTGCGTGTGGGGCGGGGGAAGGAAAGGAAACTGCGGAGGGCGCTACGGTGCGCGATGGCGTTCGTGGTGAGTAAAGAACAAAGCTCTCTCGGTGAGGAGAGAGCTTGCTGGTGGAGGGATCCTGCGAACCCAGGTCTCAGAAGCGAGACCTGGGGCACCCGTTCGTGGTGAGCGAGATGGGCACTCGGAGGTGGTGTTTACGCGCGGACGATTGTGGCTTCGATCGTGCCGTGCGGCTCGTCGGTGGGGACGAAGATGTGGTTCGGGTTCTCGAGGCCGAAGCGCTTCAGGTCGATCAGCAGGTTGTGCTTGTTCGGCATCAGCATGTAGACGCTCTCGATGGTGTCGGTCGCGGCGAGCGCGTCTTCGCCCATCTGGAAGAGGGTCTGCTGCACGCTCAGCGATTCGTGCTTGGCGAAGGTCTGAACCATCGTCTCGCGGATGAGTTCGCGTGTGGCGTTGAAGTCGAAGCCTGCGATATTGACGTCGTCGGTATAGGTCCACTCGGCCTTTACGACGGTGCCGAAGAGGCGGTCGGTGGTCTCGGGCAGCGTGGTGAGGTGGTCCTTGATGTAGCCGACGAAGCTGCTCTGCGTGGTCTTCAGCACGAAGAGTCCATCGAGGCCGCTGACGACTTCAAACTCGCCGCCCTGCTGGCGCACGACGCGCGTCGTAGCGACTTCTTCTGAGCCGCGCATGAAGGCCGTGGGATATGGCTTGCCGTCGACGGTGAGGCGCTTCCAGAGGTGCGACTTCACGATGACTTCGGCGCTGGTGATGTGCGACTGGCGCGTGAGGACGTAGTCGATGAGCGCCTTCGCGTACTCCTCGATCGATGTGGCTTTCGATTCGCTGGCGACGAAGTAGCAGGTGTTCTTCATCGTGTCCGTTGGCAGAATCTTCGAGTTGTCGCCTTCGGTGTGCGCCGTCTCCATGTCGCCCGTGAGCAGAATCTGCACGGTCCATTCGTCGAGGTCGTGGTGGTCTTCGTGCTTGGTGACGCGCACGATGCGCACGAGCGATTTGCCATAACGGTTGTCAGCGAGTTTTGCGATTGCCATCGATGTGTTTCCTCTTTCGTGTGGATCTGCTTCTCGGGGGAGTGGTGTCAGCTGCCGCGATACGTCGAGTAGCCGTGCGCTGTCAGCAGCAACGGGATGTGGTAATGCTGCTCGGGTTCGCGAACGTTGAAGACGATTTCGACGTAAGGATAAAGGCCGGTGATGTGTTGCGCGGCGTAGTACTCGCTGGTGGCGAAGCGGATCTTGTAGGTGCCGACCTCGAGATGATGATCGCCGAGCAGCGTGCGGCAACGACCATCGGCATCGGTGGAGCCGCGACCGAGCTCGTCCCATTGATCTTCGTTGAGGCAGCTCAGGACGAGCGAAACATCCGCTGCGGGCTTGCCGAGATTGACGTCGAGAATGTGTGTGGAGAGACCCATTACTTTGCTTCCTTGATCGCAGGCGCAGCGGGATAATCGAGCGGGAGTTCGAGCCACTTGCGCAGGCGAAGCTGTGTGATCTGGCGTTGTTGTTCAGCGGCTTCGCGGAGCTCGGTGGCCGCGTCGTTGCTCATGCGCTTTTGAAGGATGGCGAGCATCTCTGCGGCAGATTTTCCTGTCGCGCAGACGATGAAGATGCGACCGAACTTTGCTTCGTACTCTTTGTTGGCGGCGGCGAGTTGTGCCTTCACCAGATCGTCAGGGTTTGCGGCTGCCTGCTCGCCTTCGCTCCACGAGAGCGACTTCTCGGTGGCCGCTTTGGCCTTGGCTTCGCCGATGCGCGGATGCGAGTCAAAGGCCTCTTGCCATGCGCCTGCGTCGAGCGACCACCAGACTTTGTCGGCCGAAGCGAAGAGCTGCTCGGGCGTGTCGTAAGGGTAGTCGTTCACAACGCCGATGGCCCACGCGCGCGAGCCATTGCAGGGCAGGATGGTCTGCGTGGCCGTGTCCTGCTCAGTGCGGTTCCATGCTTCCAGAATCGGGTTCGAGGATGGAGTGAAGTTCAAAGACATAGATCGAGATTAGTCGAGAGCACAGGATAGTGCGTACTCGCGGCCGTTCGCTGTGTCGGCGAACACACCGCTGCCGCTGGTGTTGGTGTAGAGTCTTGCGCCGCGCAGCCAGGTGCCGCGCACCACGCCCTGCAGCGTTTCGCCGAGATACGGCGAGACTTTGTGGCGATAATGCAGATCGGCTTCGGTGAGCGTGAAGCTGGCTTCGGTGTCGAACGCGACGAAGTTCGCGTGCTTGCCGGGCTCGATGGAGCCGATGGATTCGCTGAGCCCTGCAAGCTGCGCGGGCGCGAGTGACATCCACTGCGCGAGTTTTTCAAGACCGATGCCGCGGCGCGCAAATTCGGTCCACAACACAGGCAGCGCGGTGCTGAGAGAGGCGATGCCGCCCCAGGCTTCGTCGAAGCGGCCGCACTCCTGGCCGGGTTCG